>CABULX010000010.1 GCA_902492545.1 uncultured Collinsella sp.
CGGTGTTTGTCGCGAATCTGCCCTATAACGTGGCGGCGACGATCATCCTTCAGTTTTTCCAGACGATGCCCGCGCTTATGCGCGCTGTCGTTATGGTGCAAAAGGAAGTTGCAGATCGTATTGGCGCAACGCCGGGCAACAAGACCTATGGCGGCTACACGGCAAAACTCGGCCTGTATGCGCAGGTGACGGGGCGCTTTGAGGTGCCGCCGCGCTGCTTTATGCCGGCGCCGCATGTGGATTCTGCCGTGGTGCGCATCGATCGCGTTGACGGTATGGTACCCGAGGGCATCGACCGCGAGTTTGTGGCCCGCGTGATCGACGCCGCGTTTGCTCAGCGTCGCAAGACGATTCGCAACTCTATGAGCGCCAACGGCTTTGCCAAGGACGCGCTCGACGCCGCCTTTGAGGCCTGCGGTATCGCACCTACCACGCGCGCCGAGACGCTCGACGTCGCCGCCTTTGTCCGCTTGGCTCAGGAGCTTTCCCATGACGCCTAATGTCGAACGCGTGACGTTTACCAAAAAGAAGAAAACGGTGGCCTGCCCGGTGCCGCTGGCGCCGCTTGCCGATACGCATGCGCACCTGCTCTCTTTTTGGAGCAAGGAAGTGCCCGAGACGCTTGCGCGCGCCAAGGAAGCGGGCATTGACTTGTTGGTGACGGTCTTCGACCCCATTGCCGATAAGCGCAGCGTGGCGGACTATAGCGACTGGCTGACGCACGAGATTCTGCCGATGCAGGATATTCCACAGATCAAGTATCTTGCCGGCGTGCATCCGTATGGCGCACCGGACTATACCGATGATATCCATGCCCAGATTGTGACTGCGCTCGATGATCCCTTATGCGCCGGTATTGGCGAGATCGGTCTGGACTACCACATGGACTATGACGACGATATCGCGCCGGCGCCCCACGACGTGCAGATCGACTGTATGGCGCGCCAACTCGAGGTCGCCGTACGCCGCAATGTGCCGGTAGAGCTGCATCTGCGTCATGAGGATACGGACGAGGAGCGCACCTCGCATGTGGACGCCTACAACGTGTTGCGCGAGGTGGGCGTGCCTCAGGCCGGTTGCGTGCTGCACTGCTTTGGCGAGGATCGAGCCACGATGGAGCGCTTTGTGGATTTGGGTTGTTACATCGCCTATGGCGGCGCGGCTACCTTTAAGCGCAACGGCGACGTGCGCGAGGCATTCGCGGCAACCCCGCTCGACCGTATTCTGTTCGAGACGGATTGTCCCTATATGGCGCCGGAGCCCATTCGCGGTCTCGAGTGCGAGCCTGCAATGATTTCCATCACAGCAAACACGCTGGTCAATGACCGCGTCGATCGTACCGGCGAGGATGCTGAAGCAGTTGCTCGAGCCGCCTGGGAAAATGCCTGCAAACTTTTTCAAAAATAGTTCTTGCGTTCGCGGTGGCGCTCCGTTATTCTGATTCCTGCACGCGGGCGTGGCGGAATTGGCAGACGCGTACGGTTCAGGTCCGTATGGGGGCAACCCCATGAAGGTTCAAGTCCTTTCGCCCGCACCATTAAATGAAAGAGCTCCCAGCAATGGGAGCTTTTTTGTTATGGGCCCATCGCGGGGACTTGAACCTGCGAAGGAGCGAGCGTAAAGAAAACGCGGAGCGTTTTTAGCGAGCTGGCGAGGGCGCCGGCAGGCGGCCGAAGCCGGTGCGGATCCGCGAAGCGGATGCGCGGGCGTCCTTTCGCCCGCACCATTAAATGAAAGAGCTCCCAGCAATGGGAGCTTTTTTGATATGCACGATCTCCTTGGACGGGTATCCTAGTGCCAACGTGTGCCTATCAGAGGAGAGACCATGCTGTTGTCCGGAATCATTGCCGCCCTTACGAGTCTTCTGCTTCCCATCATCATTTTGCTGCTGCTGCTCCCCAACGCCTGCTATGTCGTTGAACAGCAGCATGCCGTAATCATCGAGCGCCTGGGCAAGTTTAACCGCATCGTCAACGCGGGCTTCCACATGAAGGTGCCCGTAATCGACCGCAAAGCCGCCACGGTGAGTCTACGCACCATGAAAAACGGTTTTGGTATCGACGTTAAGACCCAGGACAACGTGACCATCGGCCTTGAGGTCTCTGCTCAGTACCACGTGAGCTATGACATGGGCGCCGGCCCGGCAGATTCGGGTATCTACAAGAGCTACTACATGCTGCAGGAGCCCGTCGACCAGATGCGTGACTTCATCACCGACGCCCTGCGCTCTTCGATTCCCGTCTACACACTCGATGAGGTCTTTGCCAAGAAGGATGACATCGCCAAGGACGTCAACGCTACCGTTTCCGAGCAGATGGCCGCCTACGGCTTCACCCTCGTGTCGACGCTCATCACCAAAATCGCACTGCCGACCGAGGTCGAGAACTCCATGAACGACATCAACGCCGCCCAGCGCAAGCGCGCTGCGGCACAGGAGCTCGCCGAGGCCGACCGCATCAAGCGCGTCACCGAGGCGACCGCCGAGGCCGAGGCTATGGAAAAGGCGGGCGAGGGCATCGCCAACCAGCGCAAGGCCATTGCACTGGGTATCAAAGATTCGCTCGAGATCATCCAGGAGACGGGTGTCGGCAATGACGAGGCCAACCAACTGTTCATGTTTACGCAGTGGTCCGAGATGATGACGGAGTTCGCTCGCACGGGTAAAACCTCGACGGTCGTGCTGCCGAGCGACTTTTCGCAGTCGGCCTCTATGTTCGAGCAGATGCTGGCTGCCGGTAAGGTTCAGAACGAGTCAAAGGAGTAGGCACGCGTGAAATACACCGTCGTTTGTGTTGGCAAGCTCAAAGAGCGCTTTTGGAAGGACGCGTGCGCTGAGTACACCAAGCGCCTAGGCGCCTATGCCAAGGTGGATATCCGCGAGGTGGCCGATATCGACCCGGCTAAGGCGGGCGGCGTGGATGCCGCGCGCGACAAGGAGGGGGCGGCAATTCTTGCTGCATTGCCGTCTCGAGCGCATGTGATCCTGCTGGCTATCGAGGGCAAGGAGCGTTCGAGTGAGGAGCTCTCGGCGAGGCTCGACGATCTTATGCTGCGAGGCAGCAGCGACATCGCCTTTGTGATTGGCGGTTCGGACGGCGTGAGCGATGAGGTGCGCGCCCGCGCCGACGAGATGCTCAGCTTTGGACGCATTACCTTGCCGCATAACTTGGCGCGCGTGGTGCTGCTGGAGCAAATCTACCGCGCCTGCAAGATCAGCCGTGGCGAGCCGTATCACAAATAGGTCGGCAATACGAAACAATGGCGTGGGACAATAGCTTTCGTTTTGAAGAGCGTGTCTGAGAGGACTATGAGATATGAAGATTGGATTTGTCGGTTTTGGCAATATGGCGAGCGCTATGGCCGATGGCTGGATCGCTGCCGGTGTAGCTGCGAGCGACATGTGCGCCTGCGCGGGTCGCTACGACGCACTGGTTGAGCGCTGCGAGGCGCGCGGCATGGTCGCCTGCCACGATGCCGCCGAGGTTGTCGCCGCATCCGATATCGTGGTCGCTGCGGTCAAACCGTACATGATCGAGAAGGTATTCGCCCCGCTCAAGGATGCTCTTGCCAAAAAGGTCGTTCTGTCGGTTGCCTGGACCTGGGACAGTGCCAAGTGGGAGCAGGTCCTGCCGGGCGTCGCGCATATCTCGACGGTGCCCAACACACCGGTTTCGGTGGGCGAGGGCGTCATCGCTTGCGAGAAGGCTTCCACGCTTAGTGATGAGCAGAGCGCCGTGGTGCTTGATCTGCTTGGCAAGCTCGGTGCGGTGGTCGAGCTTGATACGAGCCTGCTGTTCGTGGGCGGCACGGTGGGTGGTTGCGCTCCGGCATTTGTCGCTATGGCAATCGAGGCCCTGGGCGATGCGGCGGTCAAGCACGGTATCCCGCGTGCCGATGCCTATCGCATTGTGAGCCAGATGGTGCTAGGTACGGCAAAGTTGCAGCTTTCAACTGGTCAGCATCCTGCGGCGATGAAGGATGCCGTATGCTCGCCCGGTGGCGCCACCATCAAGGGCGTCGTTGCGCTCGAGGATGCCGGCATGCGCAGTGCCCTGGTCAAGGCAATCGACGCAACTCTCCAGTAAAACCTGCCATTTAGGGACAGGTTTATTTTGGCAGGTTTTTCCTGCGGTTTTGTCGTATGTGCGAAAAGCGCCCCGCAACTGGCTCAATTCCAGTTGCGGGGCGCTTGCGTTTGCCCAGATAAAACCGACCAAAATAAACCTGGCCCTTTTTGGCAGGTTAGTCCCAGAAGCTGTCTTCCTCATCCTCGGACTTGGGTCCGCGGTCGACGTACATCTTATGGGTACGCTTCTCCATTACAAAGGCAAGAATCGCAAATAACAGGATGCCGCCGGCGAAAAGGATGGCAAAACCGGTGCGGGTGCCAAACAAAAAGGAAAAAACTGCGTCCATTGGGTGCCTTCTTGCGTAGTTGAGTTGGGTCGTAAACGCTCATAAGTATATACTTGCCCATACATGTACAAGGTTGCAACCTAAATGGAATGTATATCGCCGGAGGATCTAATGCTTGATATCAAGTTTGTTCGCGAGAACCCCGATGCCATCGATGTCGCCATGGCTAACCGCCAGACGTCTTGGGATCGCGAGAAGTTCTTTGAGCTCGACGACGAGCGCCGTGCCGTCATCACCGAGGTCGAGGAGCTCCAGGCTACGCGTAATGCCGAGTCCAAGAAGATCGGCGCCCTGATGAAGGAGGGCAAGAAGGACGAGGCCGAGGCTGCCAAGGAGGCCGTGCGCGCCGTCAACGAGAAGATTGACGGTCTGGCCGAGCGTCGTACCGCCCTCGAGCAGGAGCAGTACGACTTCATGGCTCACCTGCCCAACATTCCTTGCGAGGCCACGCCGTACGGCAAGGACGAGGACGAGAACATCGAGCGTCGCCGCTGGGGCACCCCGCGCGAGTTCGACTTCGACTTTAAGCCGCACTGGGATCTGGGCACCGATCTGGACATCCTCGACTTCGAGCGCGGCAACAAGCTCTCCGGCAGCCGTTTCACCGTTCTCGGTGGCGCCGGTGCCCGCCTGGAGCGTGCCCTCATCAACTTCTTCCTCGATACGCACACCAGCCGTGGCTTCAAGGAGTGGTGGCCGCCTATCGTCGTCAAGCGTCAGACCATGTTTGGCACGGGCCAGCTGCCCAAGTTCGAGGACGACGCCTATCACGTCTCGGGCGACAACTTCCTGATCCCCACCGCCGAGGTCGTGCTTACCAACCTGCACGCCGGCGAGGTCCTCGATGCCGACACCCTGCCGCGCCGCTACACCGCCTTCACCCCCTGCTTCCGCGAGGAGGCCGGTTCCGCCGGTCGCGACACCCGCGGCATCATCCGTCAGCACGAGTTCGACAAGGTCGAGATGGTCAAGTTCGCTAAGCCGGAGGAGTCCGACGAGGAGCTCGAGAGCATGACCGCCGAGGCCGAGTACCTGCTGCAGCAGCTGGGCCTTCCGTATCGCGTGATTAGCCTGTGCACCGGCGACTTGGGCTTCTCTGCCCGTCAGACCTACGACGTCGAGGTTTGGCTGCCGAGCTACAACGCCTACAAGGAGATCAGCTCCTGCTCCAACTGCGGTGACTTCCAGGCTCGCCGCGCCAACATCAAGTATCGCGACCCCGAGAACTTCAAGGGTTCGCGCTACCTGCACACCCTCAATGGTTCCGGCCTGCCGGCCGGCCGCACCATGGCCGCCATTCTGGAGAACTACCAGAACGCCGACGGCACCATCACGATCCCCGAGGTTCTGCGTCCTTACATGGGTGGTCTCGAGAAGATCGAGCCGGTCGCGTAAGTTGGCTGCATAGGGGATATGCAAGGGCGCTCCTTCGGGGGCGCCCTATTTCGTGCGCAGGTCCATACCATGCCGTGCGGACAGCTCAATAGAAAACACACGAACAGCTGTTCTGTATACAGCCATCTACCTGCTATGCTTTTGCTTAATAAGAGCGAGAGAAAGGGGACGCGATGGAGCTGTTTGATGATCGGGTGGTTTTGTTTGAGAGCGACGAGGGTGGGGAGTACCTGCTTGTAACGTGTGAGCCGTCTGGCATGGGTGGCCTGGTGGTTCGACAGACGAGTGAGGGTCCGTTGACACAATGGTGTTTTGAGGAGTCGCCGCATGTGGTCGAGACCTTTGTGACGCACGTGGGGCTTGTGGCGCTGGAGCACTTCTATGGAGTTGGGACTTCCAACCAGGTCGCGCGCATGCTGAGCATCTCGTTTGCCGATTATGACTGTGCCCAGCGGGTGCGCTCGCTGTTGAGGGAGCTCCGTGCCGGGTTCGATGTGGTTGAAAAGCCGATTGATCGCATGGGGGACGTTGGCGCATGCGGAGCTGCGTGAGGAACATATTCTCAAAAAGTTTGAGATTGTGCTTGACTCTAACTAACTAAAGTGGTTTTATATGTCTTGCGCTGCGGCGTTACCTCAGCTGGATAGAGGGTCTGACTACGAATCAGAACGTCATAGGTTCGAATCCTATACGCCGCACCATTTGAGCTTGAAGCCTCCGGCAACGGGGGCTTTTCTTTTACGCCGGCATTCCATGGATTCGAACCTCGGTCGAGGCGCAAGCGTAAAGCGGACGCGGAGCGTCCGTAGCGAGCGGGCGAGCACACCGGCAGGCGGGCGAAGCCGGCGCGGATCCGCGCAGCGGATGCGCGGAATCCTATACGCCGCACCAATCGAATTTGAAGCCTCCGGCAACGGGGGCTTTTCTTTTATGGCAACACCGCATGGATTCGAACCTCGGTCGAGGCACGAACGGTTTAATCACTACTTCGTAAAATTTTTTCAAATTGTCGCTTGACCCATCGGGGGCTCGCGTGCATAATAATCCGTGCGTTGCGGCGTTACCTCAGCTGGATAGAGGGTCTGACTACGAATCAGAACGTCATAGGTTCGAATCCTATACGCCGCACCAATTGATTTTGAAGCTCCCGGCAACGGGAGCTTTTCTTATATCGCGATGCGTCGAGGATCGCATCAAGTGGCCTAAATGAGAAAAAATCAAATTCAATAACTTTTTTTGAAAAACGCTTGACCTTTATTCAGTGCATGTGCATAATAATCAACAAGTCGCGGCGTTACCTCAGCTGGATAGAGGGTCTGACTACGAATCAGAACGTCATAGGTTCGAATCCTATACGCCGCACCAATTGAGTTTTTAGCCTCCGGAAACGGGGGCTTTTCCTTTACGGGGGCATTGCGGAGATTCGAACCTCGTTCGAGGCGCGAGCGTCAAGAAAACGCGGAGCGTTTTTTGCGAGCGGGCGAGTCCGCCGGCAGGCGGGCGAAGCCGGTGCGGATCCGCGCAGCGGATGCGCGGAATCCTATACGCCGCACCATTTGAGATTAAAGCTCCCGGCAACGGGGGCTTTTCTTTTATGTAAGCACTGCATGGATTCGAACCTCGGTCGAGGCGCGAGCGTGAAGCGGACGATTTCCTGTCGACTCGTGTAAGATTCCGAGTAGATGTCGCGACTTATTCGCGACCACTCCTTCTTCAAGCGACCGATCAGGGTGATACTTCGTGGCAGAACGTCCGACATACAAGCTCAGGTTTCTCGATCCCAAGAAGCGCTTTCCGGCGATGCCCGAGCAGCCTGCGGGGCGCTCATATGGCGTGGTCTGGAAACTCTTTGGCGAGGATCAGCTTGAATCTTGTTATGTCGTCGAATTCGTTGGCAAAAGTCATGTGTCGCTTTTGGGCTACGTAAGCGTTTCGGGTGAGGTGTACAAGGTGGACCGCCCCGTCAGCGAGGCTCCGCTGCCCAACGATCCCGACATGGAACTGGTCCTTGACGAGTCGGATTCCAGTATTGGTGAGATTATGGTAAGGGAAGCCAACGGTGCAATGCGCGCGTGTGCGCAAACTGCCGGCTCTCCCGAAGGCCCCATGCGCGAGCAGTCCGACTACGAGACATGGAATTCGACCCGCGCCCTTCCTTACGGCGAGTTCATGGCCTCGATGTTCTTGCGCTACGTGATATTTGCCAACTCCGAAAGCGCTATTGTGAACACGGCGGACGCCGGCGGACTCGACGAGGGTATGCAAAACGTTGTCGACAAGATCAAGCTCGTAAAGTTGCCCGAGCCGGTCGAGGTGTTTTTGGGCTTTAACACGGCACCGCTCCCCGATGCTATTGAGACGCTGCTCTACCGCGTTGACCATGCCGAGAATCCGAGCGGTATCGAGCGCTATGCCGCCGCCCTTATGAGTGAAATTGACTTGCCCCGCCTGCGCACCATCGCTGCCAAGTCCGAGATGAGCTTGGCTCGCATTGATCGCTCAAAGCTTTTCTATCTCAATTTTGATCGTAGCCTGCTGGACCAGGACGAGATTGACATGCTGCTTGCAATAGAGTGCCGTCTCAACCGTCTTTCCGGCATCCTTGAGCGCATCGGGGCTGGATTGGCCCCCGCGGCATCCTCGCCGAGTCTTGAGGGCTGTGCACTCTTTGATTCGTGGCATATCGCTAAGACGACCAACGATGTTCCCCGACTGCTCGATACGGCCTCGAGCGATAACCCGTGGGCAAAGCCGGGAACGGTTTCGTGCCAACCGGGCGGCGAGTGGGACGTGCGCACCCGTTTTGCGCGAATCGTTGAGGTGCTCAACGTGGTCACGCGGCTCGACTATACCTATCGAGTAAACGTTGCCGAGGGGATTATGCTCGTTCGGTTTGGGCAGTCTGTCGTTGATGCCATGCCGCAACGTGAATACGACACTCAGGATGACGCCTGGCGCGAGCTGGACGAGGACACGCGCGCGATCTGGGCCGCGGAGCACGATGCGCGCGTGGCACTCACGCTTGCGGCAGCGTGTTTTGCCGCGGGCACCTGCATCACGCGCTGCTATGTGCAGATTGCTGCTCCCGACAGTGAGCAGGGCGAGCGCGTTGTTGCAACGTATTTCTTTGGGCGTGCGGCCTATCTGGCCGATTGCGTGCCTGTCGCCAAGAATCTTGAGAGCATGGACATGGACGATATGTCGTGCAAGCGTGTACTTGAGGCGTATGAGTCAACCGCTCCGGAGACGATTGAGCCTGCGGAGGTTCATGCTCGTCCGCGTGATGACCATCGCACGCTGCCGCCGGCGCTGCGCGATCTGCTGCTTGCCGATACGGCTGACGAGTTGGAGGTCATGGAAGAGGACGACGACCCATACGTGGCCCGTGTTGTTGAATTGCGCGAGCAGGCAAAAGTCGACCGTACAGGTGCTTTTGAAGGCTTTTCTCGTCTTGTCGAGGAGTTGGAGGCTAAGTGCGCCGTCGCCGAGCTTTTGGCGACAGGTCCGGTTCAAACGCAGTTTTGCGATAACCAGCTGGTGCGCATGGTGCTACCGGTGTTGGAAGAAGACCGCTCTGTGCGAATCCTTCGTGCGCCCGATGCGCTGTACTTTGCCCAGCACGAGATCTGCAGCTTTTACGCCGGGCAAGAGGACTTTGAACGAGCGCTGCCCGAGGTGCGCCATCTTTACGATCTGGCGCGCTCGTCCATGCAATCGCACTTTGCGCTCATCAACGTGCTTGCGCGTCTGGAGCGCTTTGACGAGATTATCGAGGTGGCGCGCCACGGCCTACGTATTGCCAGCGATCGTTCTGCAATCGGCTACCTGTTCTATCGCTTGGCGTTTGCCTATTGGAATTGCGATCAGCTCGACCTGGCGCTGGCTTGTTACCGTCTGGTGCCGCGCGGCGAGGAGTCGGGCAGTAGCGCGCTGGAAGAAATGCAGGGCCTTATGAACGAGATGGGCGTCAGCGAGCCTCCGACGTTCGAGGAAGCGGTCGAGACCATCCGCAAGGCTGGACTCGAGCTGCCGCCAGTGTCCGCCGTGACGAATCAGCTGGCAGATGCCGCTGTTCAACTGGTCGACAACGGCTTCTTTTTCCTGGCACGCGGTTGCATCTTCCAAATGTGGCGCACCATGGGCAACGACGAGCTCGGCTCCCTCAACCGCTCGCTGGGGTAGGTGAAGCTTCCAAGGAGGAAAGGATGCTAGGCAATTAGAAAATTTCCTCTTGCCCATCCTTGGCTGTTTGGTTACTATAGAACGGCTGTTACGGAGAGCTGACCGAGAGGCCGAAGGTGCTCGCCTGCTAAGCGAGTATGCCCCAAAAGGGCATCTGGGGTTCGAATCCCCAGCTCTCCGCCAGTTTAACTTTAAAGAAGGGTCCCATCGAGGGCCCTTTTTTATTATCGAGAAAGGACGCTGGGGATTCGAACCCGAGAGGGCACGGGCGTTAAGCAAACGCGAAAGCGTTTGTAGCCCGTGGGCGAAAAGCCGCCAGGCTTTGAAGCCGGAGGGCATGCGTAGCATGCCCGGACATCCCCAGCTCTCCGCCAGTATGACTTGAAAGAAGGGTCCCATTTGGGGCCTTTTTTAGTTGAACCACGTTAGCTGGGGATTCGAACTCTCAAAAAATGAGGCGCCCCGTTGGACGTCTCATTTTGTTCGATGTGATAACGCTTTGGCCCTACACCTCAGGAGCCTTGGCGACGGTCTCGCTCTCTGCCGCAAGTGGGCGGTTGTCGATGCGGCGGCCCAAGCGATCGAGCTTCACGAGCAGCCATTCAATGGGATTCGGCCCCGAGCCTTCCTCGTCGGCAACCAAATCCACGACGGCAATCTTGGTGCCATCCTGCTTGAGTGTAACGCTGCCTACCTTGTCGCCCACATGCACCGTGCCCGAAAGATCGTCGTAGCTAACCTTTTCGGTCACCTCGCCGGCAAGAGAAAACACGGTCGCTTGCGCCGTGGGATCGGCGAGCGTGGCGTCGATTGTCTTATCCGTCCAGTCGGTTTGACTAATGCGCGCCATAAGCGGGTTGCCGTTGGCGGTCTTTTCTTGCGTGTTGGCGATTGCGACCGTCACCTTGTGGTCGTAGTACCAGTTGGCAAGGGTGGCGGTATCGGTAAAGCGCTGATCGGTGGTGGTGGAGTTCAAAATAACGGTGTAGATCTCGTCGCCGTCGCGGTTGTAGGCGCTCGTAAAGCAATAGCCCGCGTCGTCGGTGGTGCCGGTCTTGCCGCCGGTGTTGCCATCTTGGCCCAGCAAATAGTTATGCGTGTCCATGGAATGCGAATGGTCGGTGCCGTCGGCGCCCGTGACTTCGATCCAGGAATCCTCGCTCGCTACGACCTCGCGGATCGTGTCGTTTTTCATGGCCTCCTGCATCATCAGCGCTACGTCGTGTGCGGTTGAGTGCATATTGCCAGCCCACTCATCAAAGTCCAGACCATGCGGGTTTTCAAAAAGCGTACCGGTGCAGCCGAGCTTCTTAGCGCGCTCGTTCATGGCCTTCACAAATGTGGCCTCGGCGTCTTTGGTCTTAGGGTCGATTTTCTTGCCCACATATTCGGCGAGCACGATGGCGGCGTCGTTGCCCGAGGGAATCATCAGGCCGCGCAGTGCCTGCTCCACGGTAAGCTCGTCGCCTTCGAGCAAGCCGGCGGTCGAATTACCCACAGTGGCTGCGGCGTTGCTCACCGTGACCTTCTCGTCCATCTTGCAATTCTCGACGGTTAGGATTGCGGTCATGACCTTGGTGATCGAGGCAATCTTGACCTGCTCATCGGCGCCGCGCCCATAGTAGACGGTGCCGTCTTTGTCCATGACGAGGGCATTGGTCGCATCGATATCGGGCAGGTTTTCGGCCGTGATGCCGCGCGCATCGGCGGTTTTGCCGCAAACATTGTCGGTCGTGAGCACTTGGGCGCCGGCGACGGTGGGCGCGCCAGCGGCAAGGGCGATAGCGCAGACAAAGCCGGCGGCAAGCTGGGCTGAGCGCTTTGCAAAAGAGGTGAGGGACTTCACAGATTTCGCTTTCGACGGGATGGTCTCTTCTGAAACTAGAGTATATCGTTTGCCGGCGTCGGCGATCATCGCGTGCGCGCTTGGCCCACATCCGCACCCGAACGGGCACAAGGGTGCTTAAGGCCGACTTAATCACCCACGCTTGTTGTGTGTGGCGTGCGTCGCCTCAGGCATAATGGAGCGCGAGAGGAGCACGCATGAACGAGCGCATTTTGGTAGTTGATGACGAGAAGGCCATCGCCGACTTGGTTGGCATCTACCTTACAAAAGAGGGCTTTGATGTCCAGATTGCCTATAGCGGGGCCGATGCTGCCAAGGCGATTTTGGAGCAGGAGTTCGATCTGGCGCTGCTTGATGTCATGCTGCCCGATATCGATGGGTTTGAGCTGCTGCGTACGATCCGTTCCAGCCATACCTATCCCGTGATCATGCTGACGGCGCGCGATGCCCAGCAAGACAAGATCGGGGGCCTTTCGCTTGGCGCGGACGATTACGTGGTTAAGCCGTTCCGTCCGCTGGAGCTCATCGCGCGCGTGCACGCTCAGCTTCGCCGCTACACCAGCTACGGTAGCCGTGCACAGGCGGCCGAGTCGCCGACCATTCAGCTCGACGGCTTGGAGATCAACCGCGATGCTCGTTCCGTGACAGTGGACGGTTCACCGGTTCGCCTCACGCCCACCGAGTATTCAATCTTGCTGTATCTGGTCGAGCATCGCGGCAGCGTGGTGGCCGTGGAGGACCTGTTCCGCGCGGTGTGGAACGAGGACTTTATGCCCGGCTCCAACAATACGGTGATGGTGCATATTCGCCACTTGCGCGAAAAGATCGGCGACGACGCACAAAAGCCACGCTTTATCAAAAACGTCTGGGGCGTCGGCTACATCATCGAATAACGCTTTTCGCTTGTGAGGATCTTGATATGACAAAAGACGATAGGCAAGCGTTCGAGGTGCCCGATCGGCTCTTTGAATACGTGAGGTCGGTCGTCGACAACCGCGCGCTTGCAACGGTGCTGCTCTTTTTGCTGAGCCTGCTGCTGATTGGCATCGACAACATCGTCGGAATCTTGGCGGTGCTGCTTGTCGGCTTTTTGCTGATCGATCGATTTGAGATCGTGTGCCGCTGCGTGGTGATTGGCGGCGCCGCGTGGGCCATGACGTTGGCGATTGGCGCCATGGCGCTCGGCGGCATCGAAGGGCCGGTGCTGTTCGATGCCGGCTTTGTATTCAACATGCTTGGCTTTGTGCTGGCGCTTGCCGCGTGCGTGCTGTTCTTGTGTGGCCGCGCCCTGTACTACCAGGGCTACGAGCAGGGCGAGCAGCATGCCGATTGTGTGCTGGCCGCTCGTATTCAAGATCGCCTGATCGATCACCCCGACACCTGGGATAACATCGACGGCGACTTCTTGGAGGTCGAGGGCGCCCTTAACCGCGTGCGTGACCGTGAGCGCAAGGTGCAGCAAGCTCTGCGTGACGAGTCGCATCGCAAGGACGATCTGGTCACGTACTTGGCACATGACCTACGCACCCCGCTTGCCAGTGTGGTGGGCTATCTTTCGCTGCTGCAAGAGGCTCCTGAGCTGCCGGTTGAGCAACGTGCGCACTTTACGGGCGTGGCTCTCGACAAAGCGCACCGGCTCGATGCGCTCATCGAAGAGTTCTTCGATATCACGCGCTTTGACTTCCACGATATCGTGCTCACGCGCGGCTATGTTGATCTGGGGTTGCTGCTGGCTCAGGTGGCTGACGAGTTCTATCCCATCCTCAACGAGCAGCATAAGGAAGCCCAAGTTGATATTCGCGAGGACCTGACGGTGCTCGTGGATGGCGACAAAATGGCTCGCGTGTTCAACAACATCATGAAAAACGCCGTTGCCTATAGCTATGAGGGCTCGACCATCACGATCGAGGCCAGACGCCGGGACGGCGGTGGCGTGCGCGTGCGCTTTATCAATCAGGGCGATCCCATCCCTGAGGCAAAGCTCAAGGTGATCTTTGAGAAGTTCTATCGCCTGGATGCGGCGCGTGCGACCAATCGCGGCGGCGCTGGACTGGGGCTTGCCATCGCCAAGGAGATCGTATGCGCGCACGGCGGTACCGTTGCATGTGAATCGACGCCCGAACACACGATATTCACCATCGAGCTGCCCGCCGCATAGCCAGTGTGCCCTTACAAACACTTGACAATGCGCTCACGTGCATATGAGCCGCGATTCCTACTATCGATACTGCTGAATTGATATCGATGTGGAGGTATGCGGTATGACGGCTGCTGCGGCTGTGGAGCCCACGGAGCTTGAAGAACTCATGAAAGCGCAGGCCGAGGCCGCGCGCGAGCGCGAGGTTGGGGATGCGACTCGCCCCACGGCAGAGGATCTTGCCGCCTCGCCGACGCGCATCGATGTCGAGGGCCTCGACCTGTTCTATGGCGACCATCATGCGCTCAAGGACGTGAATATCAAGATCCGCGACAAGCAGATCACCTCGTTCATCGGGCCTTCGGGCTGCGGAAAGTCCACGTTGCTGCGCTGCTTTAACCGCATGAACGACGGCATCAAGGATTGCCGCATCGAGGGCAAGATTGCGCTCGATGGTCAAGATATCCTGGGCGACTACGACATCTGCCGCTTGCGCCAGCGCGTGGGCATGGTGTTCCAGCGCCCCAACCCGTTTCCCATGAGCATCTACGACAACGTCGCCTACGGTCCTCGCGGCATGGGAGTGCGCGACCGCGTCGTGCTCGACGAGCTGGTCGAGGATTCCCTTCGTCGCGCTGCGCTATGGGATGAGGTCAAGGACAAGCTCAAAGAGTCGGGTCTGGGTCTTTCGGGCGGCCAGCAGCAGCGTCTGTGCATCGCCCGCGCACTTGCCGTGCAGCCCGACATTCTGCTGATGGACGAGCCGACCTCGGCACTCGACCCTGTGTCGACGCTGGTGGTGGAGCAGCTGGCCTGCGAGCTCAAAGAGACCTGCACGCTCGTGGTCGTTACGCACAATATGCAGCAGGCGGCGCGTATCTCCGATTCGGTCGCATTCTTTTTGCTGGGTGAGCTGGTGGAGCACGCGCCCACCGCGCAACTCTTCAAGAATCCGACCGATCCGCGCACGGCGGATTATTTGACGGGGCGTTTTGGCTGATACCATCTAGTAAAGGTACCTTTAGGGTTAAGATGCGGTCATGCCGGCCGCAAAGGGGTTCAACATGATCTATTACGTCGAGGACGATGACAACATCAGGGATTTGACGGTCTATGCGCTGCGCAAGCAGGGGATTGAGGCCGAAGGCTTTTCGTGCGACGGTGAGTTTAAGGCTGCCGTGGCGCGACGGGTACCCGATGCCGTCCTGCTCGACATCATGCTGCCCGATACCGATGGCTTGGCGATTATGCGTCGACTGCGTGCCGATCGCCTGACGGCGACGGTGCCCATCATGATGCTTACCGCCAAGGATACCGAGCTCGACAAGGTGATGGCGCTCGATGGCGGTGCCGACGATTACCTGACTAAGCCGTTTTCGCTCATGGAGCTCGCCAGCCGCTGCCGCGCACTGCTGCGTCGCGGCGGCATGGTCAAACAGGCAAGCGATGTGCTCAGCGTGGGCGACATTGTGCTCTCGCCCAGCCATCGTGAGGTGACTGTTGCCGGCGAGTCGCTTAAGCTCACCCTGCGCGAGTTCGACCTGCTCGAGTACCTCATGCGCAAGCCCGGCGTGGTCTTTACCCGCGAGTCGTTGCTGCAGAGCGTGTGGGGCTGGGACTTCGACGGCGGTTCGCGCACCGTTGACGTGCACGTGCAGACGCTTCGCCAAAAACTGGGCGAGCATGCCAGCGCCATCGAGACCGTGCGCGGCGTGGGCTACCGCTTGGCCGAGCCTTCTGCCGGTGATGGTGCCGAAGGTGACGACACCGCGGCCACCGCATCGGAGGAGTAACCCGTGGTCTTCGCCCCCCAGGGAAAACATACGCTGTCGCACCGCGTTTTTGTGACGATCTTTGTCTGCGCCATGGCGGTTATCGTGGCGTTTACGGTGCTGGGTGCGTTCTTTGTGCAAAACACCTTGGCGGATGCCACGAGTGCCAACCTGGCGCAAGAAACCGAGCTCATTGCTGCCGCCCTCGACGAGCAGCAGGAGCCCATCCCGTTCTTGCGTAGCCTCGATCGAGAGGACTTGCGCATCACGCTGATTAACAAGGATGGATCGGTTGCCTACGACAACGAGGCGTCGCCTTCCACACTGCCCAACCATGGTGATCGCCCCGAGGTCATCGAGGCCTTTGAGAGTGGTTCGGGTTCCGCGGAGCGCGCAAGCTCTACGCTCGACGAGATTATGCTGTATCGCGCCGTCGCCCTTGATAACGGCCAGGTTGTCCGCTTGGCGCAGGCCCAGCCTGGCGTTGCGGCGATTTTGCTGTCGATGGTGGCGCCGATGCTGCTTATCGCAGCAGCGGGTGCGGTACTCTCGTTTTTTATGGCGCGCCGCGAGTCCTGTGCCATCATCGCGCCGTTGCAAGAGGTGGATTTGGACCACCCACGCCGTAGCTATGAGCACGCCTATGCCGAGATGGTCCCCATGCTTGAGCGTATTGAGTCGCAGCGCCAGGAGCTCAAGCGCCAAATGGCGGTGCTGGCGGACAACGACCGTATGCGCCGCGAGTTCACGGCGAATATCACCCATGAGCTCAAGACGCCGCTTACGGCGATTTCGGGCTATGCCGAGCTCATCGCAAACGGCATGGTCGAGGGCGAGGGCGACCTGCGCAACTTTGGCGGTCGCATCTATCGTGAGGCGGGCCGCTTGGCAGCGCTTGTCAACGATATCCTTACGCTGTCTAACTTGGACGAGGCCGAGCGTGCAGCTGAGGGCGAGGCGGTGCCCATTGGGTCCACGGAGCCTATTGAGCTCTCGCGTGCCATCTACGCGGTCGAGCAGCGTCTTGAACAGGTCGCCCGTCAGGCGAATGTGACGATAAGTCATGAGACCAAGCCTGTGGTCATCGAGGGCGTGTCGCGCTTGATTGACGAGCTCATCTATAATCTGGCAAGCAACGCCATCCGCTACAATCGACCCGGCGGTACGGTTACGCTGCAGTGCGGCACCAACGACGAAGGCCATCCGTTCCTTGCGGTCGCCGACACGGGAATCGGTATCGCGCCTGAAGAACAGGGCAAGGTATTTGAGCGGTTCTATCGCGTGGACAAGAGTAGGTCCAAGGCACGCGGCGGAACCGGTCTGGGGCTTGCCATTGTCAAGCATGCGGCCCTGTATCATCACGCCACGCTCGATCTGTCGAGCGAGTTGGGCGTGGGAACCACCATTACGGTGACGTTTCCCATACGGCAGGACGAGCCATTCGCATAGCGATACAACATAGATATTGATGCAGACGCCGCATTTGACTTTCGGGTGCGGCGTTGTTGTGCACTTTTACGATTGCTTCCGACATTTTTACAGGAGAGCCTGTTTCTTATGTATAGAGTTTGGTCTCGGTAAAAAGATGCGATAACATACGGACAGTTTTGTCAATCCGAACTGGGGAAATGAAAGGCAAGCTGCATGACCCTTCTCGAACTGTTCCAGCTGCTGAAGAAGCACCTTCAGCTGGTCATCACCCTTCCGGTGGTCTGCGCGATCGCCATGGGCATCGTGTCCTTCGTTGCGATGGGCAACACCTACACCGCGACGACGAGCATGTACATTCTCGCCAAGACCGACGATAGCGGTCAGATGAGCTACAACGATCTCTCGGCGAGCCAGATGCTTTCCAACGATATCGCCACGCTGCTGGATAGCGATAGCGTTAAGAGCGGTGCTGCCAATGAGCTGGGCCTTGCTGACCTGGATGACTACAAGGTGTCTGTTTCCTCCGAGACCACCACGCGTGTCATTACGCTTTCGGTTACCGGCACCGATGCCAAGGAGACGGCTAAGGTCGCAAAGGCCATGGCCAGCTCGGTGAGTACGGTCGCTCAGAACGTCGGCGCTGCCCAGAGCATCAACGTTATCGACGAGGCTAAGACTCCCGAAGTCCCCAGCGGCCCCAAGCGCACGCTGTACGTTGCTGTCGCGTTCCTCGCCGGTATCTTTATCGCAGTTGCCTATGTCGTTTTGGCAGACATGCTCAATACCCGCATCCGCGGTGCCGAAGAGGCAGAAGAGCTCCTGGGCATTCCCGTTGTTGGCCGAATTCCGGCTATGAAAGGTGGTAAATAGGCATGGCTAAGGCAAAGAACACCGATAAGCTCGTTGTACAGAATGCCGCCAAGACCCTTCTGGCCAACATCCGCTTTGCGAGCGTGGACGACCCCATTCGCACCATCACCGTTACCTCCTCGATTCCCAACGAGGGTAAGTCTACGGTTTCCATCAACCTTGCCCAGGCTATCGCCACCAGCGGCAAGAGCGTCCTGCTGGTCGAGGCTGATATGCGTCGCAGGTCCCTTGCCGATATGCTCGGCGTCCGCTCCCGCGGCGGACTCTATGCAGTCCTTTCCGAGCAGGTTTCTATTGACCAGGCGATTGTCGAGACGGGTCAGAAGAACTTTTACTTCCTCGATGCCGAGCCGCATATTCCCAATCCTGCCGACATCATCGTCTCTCACCGCTTTGCCAAGCTGGTAAAGGCACTGTCCGCCAAGTTCCAGTACGTCATCTTTGATGCTCCCCCGGTCGGCACCTTCATCGATGCTGCCGAGATCGCAAGTCTGACCGACGGTGCGCTTTTTGTCGTGCGTGAGGATTTCACCAAGCGCGAGGAGGCGCTCAACGCCATCGGTCAGCTTAAGAAGTCCGAGAAGGTCAAGCTCATCGGTACCGTTATGAACTACTGCGAGACCGAGACCAGCGAGTACTACTACTCCTACTACACCAAGGACGGTAAGAAGGTGAAGAAGGGCTCCGACGATCAGGGGACTTCCAAAAAGGGCATCTTCACCAACCGAGCAAACGTTTAGTTGATTAAGGCTGACCTATGCGTGACATTCATTGCCATATCTTGCCGGGTGTAGACGACGGCGCCGCCGATCTCGATGAGAGCTTGGCGATGCTCGAGGCTGCCAAGCGGGCCGGTGTAACCAGAATCGTTTGCACTCCTCACTGCCGTGATCCCTATTTTGATTACGACAAGATGTGGGATGCCTTTGAGCTGCTGCGTGATAACGCTGACGGCTTTCCGCTCCAGATGGGCTTCGAGGTCAACCATCGAAAGCTCGTTGAGCTTGGTATCGATGCCGCGGAGCACTTGCATTTCGATGGGACCAACGAGTTTCTGCTCGAACTTTCGACGCATGCCGATGCGTATGCGTTTAGAGAGTACGAGAACACGATTTACGATTTGCAGTGCCGTGGCTACCAGGTGATCATCGCTCATCCTGAGCGCTATCGTGCGGTTCAAAAGGATGTAAGCGTGGCGGAGCGCCTGGTCGATATGGGCTGCAAGCTGCAGGCTTCGGCGGACTTTATTGCCGGCGGTCGATTTGGTCGCGAGAAAAAGCCGGCACAGCGCCTGTTCGATCAGAACCTGTACAGCTTCATCGCGAGCGATGCCCATAACGTGGGTCATTACGACTGCCTGGCGAAGGCTCGCGCGAAGTTTAGTGTGCGCGGAGCTCATTTTCGCTAATATCTGTCCCTAACGTTCGCATTGAATGAAAGGGCAGCCATGGATATCCAACTTAAGACGGGATGCTTTGATGACGCGGCGTTGGTGCGCCGCGTCGTTTTTATGGACGAGCAGGGCTACGAGAATGAGTTCGACGCTATCGACGAGGATCCAAACTGCATTCATGTGACGCTCTATGTAGACGGCGAGCTTGCCGGTTGCTCGCGCGTGTTTCCCGAAGAGCTTGAGCGCGTGGCTGACGCAGGGGCCCCGGTGTTGCCGTCGTGCGATTTGGACGAAGGCGTCGCAGCGGGGGAGACCTATATTATGGGGCGCGTGGCTGTGCTGCCGAGCATGCGCCGTCGCGGTCTGGCGAGTGCGATCGTCGATGCCAGTGCTTTGTGTGCACGCGATGCCGGCGCAAAGCTTATTAAGCTGCATGCGCAGGAATACGTGCTGCCGCTCTATGCAAAGGCGGGCTACACGCAAATTGCCCCGGTAGATTACGAAGACGAGGGCCAGCCCCATGTCTGGATGGCCAAGCGCGTAGATGGCAGATAGGGACGTTCCTTTTCTGCCGGCAGTTGGGGACGCTCCTTGGCAATTGGCGCAGCGGAGCGCTTAGACATACAGTTTTTCGATTCCGTATGTATATATGCGCGCTAATGGGTTATAAAATCTAAGTCTGAACATAGCAGGTCTGCGATTCGGCTCGGGCGACCGGGCCGTTTTTGCGGACGGGGGTAGCGCGAAAGGACTGCACATGCGTCAATTTAAGACCGAGAGCAAAAAACTGCTCGACCTCATGATCAACTCCATCTACACCAATAAGGAAATCTTCCTGCGCGAGCTTATCTCTAACGCGAGCGACGCCGTCGACAAGCTCAACTTTAAGAGCCTGCAGGACCCGAGCGTTAAGCTCGACCAAGGTGACCTTGCCATCCGCGTCTCTTTCGACAAGGATGCCCGCACCATCACGATCTCGGATAACGGCATTGGCATGACCGCCGAGGAGCTCGAGCGCAACCTGGGCACCATCGCCCATTCCGGCTCCGAGGAGTTTAAGACCGAGAACGCCGAGCAGCAGGGTTCGGATGTCGACATCATCGGCCAGTTTGGCGTGGGCTTCTACTCGGCTTTTATGGTCGCCAGCCATGTGAAGGTCGTCAGCCGCGCCTACGGCGAGGATGTCGCCCATGTGTGGGAATCCGACGGTCTTGAGGGCTACACCATCGAGGACGGCGAGCGTGCCGAGCACGGTACCGATGTCATCCTGACGCTGCGCGAGAACGAGAAGCTCGATGCCGACGGCGAGGCCGAGACCTACGATCGCTTCCTGACCGAGTGGGGCCTCAAGAGCCTAATTCAGCAGTACAGTAACTATGTGCGTTACCCGATCCAGATGATGGTGTCCAAGAGCCGCCAGAAGCCCAAGCCCGAGGATGCTGGCGATGACTACACGCCCGAGTACGAGGACTACCAGGAGCTCGAGACCGTCAACTCCATGACGCCGATCTGGAAAAAGCGCAGCTCCGATGTCGAGCAGAAGGACTACGACGAGTTCTACAAGTCCACGTTCCACGACTTTGACGATCCTGCGCGCACCATCAGCTTCCATGCCGAGGGCACGCTCGAGTATGACGCCCTGCTGTTTGTGCCGGGCCGCGCGCCGTTCGATCTGTACAGCAAGGATTACGAGAAGGGTCTGGCGCTCTACAGCTCCAATGTCCTGATCATGGAGAAGTGCGACGACCTGCTGCCCGACTACTACAACTTTGTCCGCGGCGTCGTGGATTCCGCCGACGTGTCGCTTAACATCTCGCGCGAGACGCTGCAGCAGAACCGTCAGCTCAAGGCCATCGCCAAGCGTGTGGAAAAGAAGATCACCGCTGACCTTGAGGATATGCGTGACAACGACCGCGAGGCCTACGAGAAGTTCTTTGAGAACTTTGGCCGCGGCCTTAAGTACGGCATCTACTCGAGCTATGGCATGAAGGCCGATGAGCTCGCCGACCTGTTGCTGTTCTGGTCTGCCAAGGAACAGAAGATGATTACCCTGGCCGAGTATGCCAAGGGCATGCCCGAGGATCAGAAGGCCATCTACTACGCCGCCGGTGACTCGCGCGAGCGCTTGGCCAAGATGCCCGTGGTAAAGGGCGTGCTCGACCGCGGCTATGACGTGCTGCTGCTGACGCAGGATGTGGATGAGTTCACGTTCCAAGCTATGCGTGAGTACGTTGCCGCCGATATGCCCAAGATCTATGAGGACGACGCAGCTCGCGAGGCTGCCGAAAAGGCTGTGGCCGACGGTGCCGAGCCCGAGGTCGAGGATCGTCATCTGGAGCTCAAGAACGTCGCGACCGGTGATCTTGACCTGGCGACCGAGGATGAGAAGAAGGAGGCCGAGGACGCCACCAAGGAGAACGAGGACCTCTTTAGCGCCATGAAGGAGGCGCTCGGCGACAAGGTCGAGAAGGTTGCCGTCTCTGCGCGCCTGACCGATGCTCCCGCGTGCATCACCACCGAGGGCCCGCTTTCGCTCGAGATGGAGAAGGTGCTCCAGAAGGGTCCCGAGGGCGCGCCCGACGGTATGCCCAAGAGCCAGCGCGTGCTCGAGCTCAACGCCAAGCACCCGGTCTTTTCCAAGCTCGTCGCCGCTCAGAAGGCGGGCGACGCCGACAAGATCAAGCAGTACTCCGGTTTGCTCTATGACCAGGCCCTGCTGGTCGAGGGCATTCTGCCCGAGGACCCCGTTGCCTTCGCAGCAGCTGTTTGCAACTTGATGTAGTTAGGTAGTTACGCGGTTTTACCAAACCGCGTAACGGCTCGACGCTGCCCTCAGTTCCGCCGTTCTAACGAACGGCGGACCAGTCGACGCTGCGCGGGCGCCAGAGCGACAACTTGTCATTCAAAGAGGACGGCATGACCAGAAGGTCTATGCCGTCCTCTTTTCATGCCAATTTGTTCGCTCTGGCGCCCGCTCGCTGGCATTACCAAAACATCGATGTTACCGTGGTTCAAACTAGTCGTTGGGGGCGTTTTTGTTTGACTAGTCGCTTAAGAACGTCCCCGATGACTATTTGAATTGCTAATTTGTGCGGGTTGTGGTTTTGTGAGCTGCGGGAATTTAAGATACTGTACAACTGTACGTTAACTCATCTTCGTAGTATATTGCTACCCGCAAAACTCAACACCATTGTGCTTTGAGACGTTAAAGCGCCTACTACAATGGTTGTCGATAGTACGATTCGATTCAACGACAGGATGGATGGTCCAAGCGTGAGTCTCGGCAGCAAACTATCCAACGCAAAGGTCTCCTTTGCGATCTTTAAGCGCGACATCAAGCGATTGCTCGTGAACCCCGTCGCCCTGGTGGTTACTTTGGGCGTGTGCGTCATTCCCTCGCTGTATGCTTGGTACAACATCGTGGCTAACTGGGATCCGTACGGAAACACCCAGGGTATCAAGATTGCCATCGCCAACAACGATCGGGGCACCCAAAACGACTTGGTGGGCGAGCTCAACGCGGGCGACCAGGTCGTCGATCAGCTCAAGGAGAACGATCAGCTGGGCTGGACCTTCGTCGATTCGGCGGCCGACGCCAAGGAGGGCGTCGAGAGCGGTGAGTACTATGCGGCCATCGTAATCCCTAAGAACTTCTCGGATAACCTGGTCTCGATGCTCGACGGCAACTACCATCAGCCCAAGCTTACGTACTACGTCAATGAGAAGAAGAGTGCTATTGCGCCCAAGGTTACCGACACCGGTGCAAGCACCATCGAGGAGCAGATCAACTCGGAATTTGTCTCCACAGTGGGCGAGACCGTTGCCAGCATCGCCAAGGATGCCGGGGTCGATTTAAAGGACAAAGCAACCCAGACTCAGAATTCGTTGGCTGGTTCGGTATCAGAGGCATCCGGTACCTTGGGTGAGGTGCGCGATTCGATTGGCGACATGAATGCCGCCATCGATAAGACGAGTGGCGCTATCGCCTCGGCTGATGCCGCGTTGGCGGGCCTGCAGGGTCAGACGCCCTCTCTAACGCAGGCAATCGCTCAGGGCAATGACCTGCTGGGCGAGGCGCGCGCTACGGCGGGCAACTCTGTCGCCTCGCTCTCCAAGGCACTCTCGGAAGGCAGCCTTGCGCTCACCAAGACGTCAGCCTCCGCGAACGCTGCGATTGGCAAGCTGACGGGCGCGGTCACATCTACGACCACCCGCATCGACAACTCGCTTGAGTCTCTCCAAGCGACGATCGACCACAATAAGGCCGTTATCGGGCACTTGGAAATTCTCGTTAATGACACGTCGACAGGTTCCAAGGAAATTGACGCGCGCATTGTATCGACCATCGATTTGCTCCGCGAGCAGAATGAAAAGCTTCAGAGCATCAAGGACGGTCTGTCTGCGCAGTCGAGCGCCATGGCGAATGACGCCGCGGCTGTCTCGGGCGCCAGCGACGCTATCAATAACGCAATCCAGACCGGTGCGACCAACCTTGGCCAGGCCCAGACGGACCTGGGTCAAAACGCGCTGCCGAAGGCTTCCAGCGCGCTCGACTCTTTCTCGGTTGTATCGGGCGACCTAACCGGTATCGTGTCGGGCCTCACGCCTACAATCGCCAATGCGCGCGGTACGCTATCGCAGCTCGATGCCACGCTCAAGCAGGCCAAGACCACGCTGTCCCAGACCGATGCCTCACTTGCCAAGGTTCAGAACAAACTTGCGACCGCTGCCAACGACATCGCGGCGCTGCAGACCTCCGAGTCCATGGGCGAGCTGTCTGATCTGATGGGCGTCGATGTCAATGACGTGGCAGATTTCATGGCATCTCCGGTTGAGTTGACGTCCAAGTCGATCTATCCGGTCAAGAGCTTTGGCTCGGGCATCGCTCCCTTCTACACCAATCTGGCGCTTTGGGTGGGCGGTTACGTACTCATCGCCATCTACAAGCTCGAGGTCGATCGCGAGGGCATTGGCAGCTTTACGGCGCGCCAGGGCTACTTCGGCCGTTGGATGCTCCTGGTGATCCTGGGCGCGCTCCAGGCCACCATCGTTACGGTAGGCGATCTGGTGATTGGCGTGCAGTGCATCAACCCGCTGCTGTTCGTGCTGGGCGGCATCGCCATCTCGTTCACCTACGTCAATATCATCTATGCGCTGTCCACTACGTTTAAGCACATCGGCAAGGCAATCGGCGTCATTCTCGTCATCGTGCAGATTCCGGGTTCGTCGGGCATGTATCCCATCGAGATGATGCCCGGCTTCTTCCAGTGGCTGCACCCGCTGCTGCCCTTTACCTACGGCATCAATCTGCTGCGCGAGACGGTCGGCGGCATGTACTCGTTTAACTACCTGTTTAACCTGTGCATTCTGGGCGTGTTCTTGATCGTGGCGCTCTTTATCGGTCTGCAGCTGCGTCCGCTGCTGCTCAACCTTAACCTGCTCTTTGATAAACAGCTTTCCACGACCGGTATGATGATTTGCGAGTCCAACGACCTGCCGCGCCAGCGCTACTCGCTGCGCACGGCCATGCGTGTCATGCTCGATTCCGATTCGTACCGTCGCGAACTGCTCGATCATGCGGTCGCCTTTGAACATCGCTACCCGTACTACATCAAGGGCGGTTTTGCCGCCGTGGTGGGCGTTCAGGTCCTGCTTTTTGTCCTGTCGACGGTTCTCGATATCGACAATAACGGCAAGATCATCCTGCTTGTCATTTGGATCATCTCGGTTATTGCCATCTGCGGCTGGCTTATCAATATCGAGTACATCCGCTCGAGCCTCAACACCCAGATGCGCATCTCGGCGCTTTCGGATGAGGACCTGCGCCGCGAGATGCGCGAGCACACGGCCGCCATTCCGGCCGCTCGTCGCATGTTCGGCTTGAATGCGAGCGAGCGGGGGTCTGGACCCAAGACTCAGGCTGTCAACCAATGTGGTCATCGCGATGCGGCCCATGTGCCCGAGAACGGGGATGACACGTTTGTGATGAATGAAAAGAACGCCCCGCTCGGCAAGCACTCCAAAGGAGGTGAGGCATAAATGAAGAACATCCTGCATCTGTTTAAGCGCGATGTCCAAAACGTGTCTCGCTCCGTAATCGGCTTGGTTGTCGTGATGGGCCTCATTATCGTACCGTGCCTGTACGCGTGGTTTAACATCGCCGGCAGCTGGGATCCGTACGGCAACACCGGCAATCTTAAGATCGCCGTGGTCAACACCGATGAGGGTTACGAGAGCGATCTGATCCCCGTCGAGGTCAACGTGGGCGAAAACGTGACCGCCACCCTGCGCGGCAACGAGAACTTCGACTGGGTTGTGCTCAACGATCGAGAAAAGGCCATCGAGGGCGTCAAATCGGGCGCATACTATGCGGCTGTCGTTATCCCTAAGACGTTTAGTGCCGATATGATGACGCTCTTTTCGACCGACGTTAAGCATGCCGATATCGAGTTTTACGAGAATCAGAAGGCCAACGCCATCGCGCAGATCGTGACCGAGAAGGGTTCGAGCGCCGTTCAGAACCAGGTTAACGAATCTTTTACCGAGACCATTACGAGCATCGGTCTTAAGACGGTGTCCAGCCTGCTCGATTACATGAGCACCGACCAAGTCAGCAACTTTATCGCCAACCTGTCCTCGACGCTCGGCGATTCGATTGAGGACCTGCAAGACGTTCAGGCTAATGCTTCGTCGCTGGCGGGCATTTTGAGCTCTACGTCCGATTCGTTGACGTCGGCGAGCGGTATGCTCCAGCAGACGGGTACGGTCGATGAGTCGACCAAGCAGTTGATGGAGCACGCCAAGAGCGGCATCGATGATTCCAAAGAAGCGCTTAAGACGGCAAACGATGCCATCGATGCCGCGATCGATGGAAGTGCGGGTTCGTTCGACAATGTGTCTGCCGAGCTCGCGAAGGCGTTCGATGCCGCGAACCAGCATGTCGACCTTACGGTGTCCCAACTCAACGATGCCGCCGCGGCCCTCAATGCGCGCGCCAAGGATATCGATGCGATGGCCGATCAGCTCCGCAGCCTTGCCGACCAGGTGAGCGATGAGAATTTGAAGGACGGTCTCAAGTCTGCCGCGACGTCGCTGGGCAGAATCGCCGTTGAGTACCGCAACAATGCCAAGGATCTGGCGGCCACCGCGAAGTCTCTCTCCGATAGCATGGCAGAGGTCAACAGCATGCGTGCCGAGGTCGATCAGGCAATCGCGGATGCCAAGGCTGGTATCTCGGGCGCCAAGATTGACTACGACTCTACGTTCTCGGTTAAGGCCAAGGAGCTCAAGAAGACTATTTCGGGCGTTTTGGATTCGCTCAACGGTATCTCGGGCGACCTGGATAGTGCTGTTGCCGGCCTGACCGACGCATCCGGTTCGCTGGCAAAGGGCCTCTCCAAGGCTGCAAAGCTGGTCAACAAGGCTTCCGATCAGCTGGGTGAGGCGTCGGACAAGATCAGCGCTTTCAAGGACGAGCTCGACGGCGCCTTGATGTCGGATGACCTCGCTACGATCAAGACGATGATCGGCAATGATCCCGAGGGTCTGGCCGTGTCGCTTTCCGGCCCTGTCGCACTCGACCGTAAGCCGGTCTATCCGATCCGCAACTATGGTTCGGCCATGGCGCCGTTCTACACGATTCTGTCGCTCTGGGTCGGCTCGATCGTACTGGCGGCCATGATGAAGGTCTCGGTTGACGATGAGCTTATCAACGAGCTCATCCCCGTGCGCCTGCACGAGATCTATCTGGGTCGTTACCTGTTCTTTGGCGGTTTGGCTCTGCTGCAGGCAACGCTCGTGTGCGCGGGCGACATTCTGTTCTTTGGCATTCAGTGCGACAACCCGCTGCAGTTTGTGCTAGCGGGCTGGGTCGCGAGTCTCGTGTTCTCCAATATCGTCTACACGCTCACGGTTTCGTTTGGCGATATCGGCAAGGCGCTCGCAGTCGTGCTGTTGGTCATGCAGGTCGGCGGTTCGGGCGGCACGTTCCCCATCGAGATGACCGGCCCCGTGTTCCAGGCGATCTATCCGTTCCTGCCGTTTACTCACGGCATCAACGCCATGCATGCCGCCATGGCTGGCGCCTACCATATGGAGTACTGGGTTGAGCTGGGCATTCTGGCGAGCTATCTGATTCCGTCGCTGGCCCTGGGCGTCGTCTTCCGCCGTCCGGTCATCAAAGCCAACGACTGGATCATCGAAAAGCTGGAGAGTACAAAACTAATCTAGTTACGCGGTTTTACCAAACCGCGTAACGGCTCGACGCTGCAAACGACCCTAAGCGGCAATCTGACGTTCAATTTCAAGGGCGCGACCAGAAGGTCAGCGCCCTTTCATTTCACGTCACCTTGCTCGCTTAGGGTCGTTTTCGCTGACGTTGACGAAACATCGAGGTTATTCAAGTCGGTACTTTAGTGCGGTGAATTGCGTGGGTTGCTTGGTTGTTGCTACAGTAGCGGGGCGTGCCGGGGGTCCGGTGCGCCCCGTTTTTATTTGACCATGAGGCGGCACGCAGCCATACGCGTGCGGACACCACGCCCAGATTGAGTGTGAGGATGTTCCATGGCCCAATACGCTGCCAACGAAATCGA
>CABULX010000011.1 GCA_902492545.1 uncultured Collinsella sp.
ATCTGGTTCACACCCCCAATGGAAAAGAGCGCGAGACCTGCGAAAAGGTCCGCCGTATTATCCCGAACAACCTTATGCAGGATGCTTTTGTGATGCAAAAGGAGTTCTGGTTTAAGCGGGACGGCGCATGGTCGCTCCAAACCAAACCTATGTACAAGGAATATTTCTTCGTCGCTACGCACGATGCTGCCGCGCTCGATAGGGCCCTGGCCCAGTTGAGCTTTGGCTGTCGCATCGCCGGCAGTAGGGAGCGGGCGTACATGCCCATGCCGGACGATGCGCAGGATTGGTACCGCAGCGTGCTGGACGACGACGGAGTGGTGCGCAACAGCGTTGCGCGCATAGAAGATGGCGTGTTGCACATAGAACAGGGTCCCTTGGTGGGGCAAGAGGCTCGCGTTAAAAAGATCGACCGTCATAAACGCTGGTGCCTGGTAGACGTGGGCGATGGCGATTCCGTTTTTAGGGAGCTGCTACCGCTTGACGTTCCCAGCAAAACGTAAGGGAGACGTTGCACCGGCAATTTATTTGGTTTTTGAATTTGTGGATTGGGGGGGGGTTCCTGGGGACAGGAACGAAAGTTTTATTGTGACTGCTAAAGAAGTAACAGAGAATAATGCGCCCGTGGGGGCGACGCTCATTGCTCGGGCCATGGACCGGCGCAAGGGCACGGCGGGTGCTGGGGTCGGCTCCGCTGCAAACACGGGTGCGGTGAGCCTCCCGGGCTCGCCCGAGTTCGCTGCAGAGTCCCGTGCGCTCGACACGCGATCGCTTGGCTACCGCTTCGTGAAGCGCACGTTCGACATCGCGTTCAGTGCGTGCGTCTGCGTCGTGGCTCTTATCCCTGGCACGGTTCTTTGCGCGTTCATTGCGGCCGACACCAAGGGTGCTCCCATCTATGCGCACGAGCGGGCTGGGCGCTTCGGTCGCCCCATCCGCGTGCTCAAGTTCCGCTCCATGGTCGCCGACGCCAACGACGTGGAGAAGTACCTCAGCCCCGAGCAGATCGAGGAGTGGCACCGCGAGCGGAAGGTCACAAACGATCCCCGCATCACCAAGCTAGGCCGCGTCCTGCGCAAGACTTCCCTGGACGAGCTGCCCCAGTTCTTCAACGTGCTCGCGGGCCAGCTCTCCGTCATCGGCCCTCGCGCCATCACCTACGAGGAGCTCGGGAACTTTACGCACGAGCAACAGGTGCAGGTGCTTGCCGTCCCGCAGGGCATTACCGGTGCCTGGCAGTCGGGCCCGCGCAACCTCGCGACCTTCGAGAACGGCCTGCGCCAGGAGTTCGAGCTTGCCTACGCGAAGGGTGCCAGCCTCAAGGCAGACTGGAAGGTCTTCTTCAAGACCTTTGGCGTCATGTTCGGCAAGAAGAAGACGGGGAGGTAGCGCATGAGTGCTGACAAACCCCTCGTCTCGATCGTGGTGCCGACCTACAAGCGCTCTGACAGGATTCGCGTGGCCCTGGACTCAATCGCCGCGCAGGACTACGGCGCGGAGAACATCGAACTGATTGTAGTGAGCGACAATCGGCCGGAGTGGCCGGAAAGCGCCGAGACCGACACGGCGGTCGCCCCCTATGCCGCGAGCCTTCCGCACTTTAGGCTGCTGCACACCTCCGGCCAGACCGGCGGCGGGGCGGCGCGCAACTACGCCTGCCGCCAGGCGACGGGCGAGTACCTCACGTTCCTCGACGATGACGACGAGTTCCTGCCTGACAAGGTGTCCACCCAGGTCGCCTTCATGCAGGAAAACTCCCTCGACATGAGCTGGCAGGATGTCTCGTGGTATGACGAACGTGGCCGGCTTGTGGAGCACCGCAGGCTCGACCATTGCGAGGACTTCTCCACCGAGGGTCTGCTGCGCGCGCACCTCCTAACGCCGATAAGCCCAACGGCCATCTATATGCTCAGGCGCGACCTGTTCGACCGCACTGAGGGTTTCGGCGAGGTGGCGACCGGCCAAGACTGGTGGCTGATGCTGCGCTGCATAGAGGCTGGCGCCCACATGGGCTACATGCCCGAGGTGCACGTGAGGCAGTACCTCCATTCCGGCGAGAGGCTCTCGCTTGGCAAGAACAAGGTAAACGGCGAGGTCGCAAGGCACGAGGTGGTGCGCGGCTACTACCCGCGCCTCAGCAAGAAGGATGTGCGCTACATCGAATTTCGCCACAACGCCGTGCTCGCCTTCGCTATGAAGCGCAGCAACCAGCCAGGCCAGGCTGTGATTTACGCCTTAAAGGCCATTGCCTCATCGCCCGCCGCCTGCGTCTCTGAGGCGCTGAAGTTCTTCGGCAAGGCGAAATCCTAACTATTTCATATGTGTGCCTGCTCTTAACGAAAGGTTGAATGATATGTCCGAAAAAATGAAGATAGCAGTCGCCGGCACCGGCTATGTGGGGCTCTCGTTGGCCGTTCTGCTCTCGCAGCACAACGAGGTGCGCGCGCTCGACATCGTCTCCGAGAAGGTAGAGAAGATTAACGCTTTTCAGTCGCCCATCCAGGACGACGAGATTGAGCTCTTCCTGGCCAGGCTAAGGCGGGCACGAGGAAGCTCGACCTGCATGCAACCGTGGACGTCGCCGAGGCCTATACAGGCGCGGATTTCGCCATCGTGGCCACGCCAACGAACTACGACTCGGACCGCAACTTTTTCGACACCTCGTCTGTTGAAGCCGCAATTTCGGCAATCCGCTCGGTGAACCCGACGGCCTGGATTGTCATCAAGTCGACCATCCCTGTGGGTTACACTTCGTCGCTTCGCGAGACGCTTGGCGACAGCCGCATCATCTTCAGCCCCGAGTTCCTTCGAGAGAGCAAGGCGCTCTACGATAATTTGCACCCTAGCCGCATCGTTGTGGGCGCGCCCAAGGACGACGAGGAAGCTGTGAAGGCCGCAAAGACGTTTGCTGGGCTGCTCGCCCAAGGCGTCGGCCCCGCCGAGCTTGAGCGCACCAACCCTGATGGCACGACGGGCATCCCGCAGCTCGTTCTTGGTACCACCGAGGCGGAGGCCGTGAAGCTGTTCGCCAACACCTACCTGGCACTTCGCGTGGCGTACTTCAATGAGTTGGACACTTACTGCGAGATGAGGGGACTCAACACCAAGGACGTCATCGATGGCGTGTGCCTAGAGCCCCGCATTGGCTCCCACTACAACAACCCCTCCTTCGGCTACGGCGGCTACTGCCTGCCCAAGGACACCAAGCAGTTGCTGGCCAACTATAAGGACGTGCCTCAGAACCTTATCGAGGCCATCGTCGATGCCAACCGCACTCGCAAGGACTACATTGCAGACGAGGTACTGCAACTGCTGTGGGACAAGGTATACGAAGGCAAGGAGAAGCCCGTGGCGGGCGTGTACCGCCTGACCATGAAGTCGAACTCCGACAATTTCCGCGCCAGTTCCATCCAGGGCGTTATGAAGCGCGTGAAGGCCAAGGGAGTGCCGGTCGTTGTCTACGAGCCAACGCTGGACGCGCCGGAATTCTTCGGTTCCGAGGTGACGCATGACCTTGAGAAGTTCAAGGCCGAGTGCGACGTGATCATTGCCAACCGGTGGAGCGACGATCTGGCCGATGTTGCCGGCAAGGTGTATACCCGCGACCTATTCAAGAGGGATTAGTATTTGTGGCGATTACTGCTGATAAAAAAAAGAGACGGCTGCTCCTTCTGACGAGGAGGTTCCCCTTTAACCGCGGCGAGGTCGCCGCTGAGTCCTATCTCGAGAACGAGATAGGCGTTCTTTCGACCTATTTCGACGAGGTGCTCGCCGTGGGTACCGAGGCGCAGCCGGGTGACGCGCCCACCTGCGCGCTGCCGGGCAATGTGACGCCCCTGGCCTTGGGTTGCGGTAATACCTCCAAGGACAAGGCTTTGCTTGCAGTCAAAGGGATCGCGTTTCCCCTTTTGGGCGGTGCGGACGTTCGTGAGGCCTATGCCACAGAATCCGTTCATGGAATCGGAAAGCGCGTGTTTCGGGGCTACTTTGCCGCGAGGGCGAAGGCAAAGGCGGACGTGCTTGCGGAGGAACTGGTCCGCTTTGGCTTTGAGCCCACGCACATATACAGCTTTTGGCTTTACGACACCGCTTTGGTCGCTGCTTGGCTGACCGGCACGTACCCATGTGCACGCGCCGTTGCGCGTGCACATGGGTACGATCTGTATGCAGATCGTACCGATGTGCATTATTTGCCCTTCCGGGGATACCTCCTATCCAAGCTTTCCGGAGTGCTTCCCTGCTCGAAAGACGGGGAGGAATACATAAACGCGAACTGGCCGGGCCATGAGGGCAAGGTGACGACCTCCTATCTCGGAACGCGGGAGATGCCAGACAAGTCCGGCGAGCCGTTGACCTGCCCGTTGCGGGTCGTCTCGTGCTCGCGTATTGTCGACGTTAAGCGCGTGCCTCTTCTTGCTAAGGCTGTCACCCTTCTTGATGCCGAAGGGCTTCGCGTCGAATGGACCCATTACGGCGACGGCCCACAGCTCGAGGAGGCGAGGGCCGCCTGCTCGTTGCTGACGCACTCCACCGCGAAGTTCGCGGGGGCTTTGCCGAACGACGCGCTTTTGGGGGAGTACGCAGCGAAGCATTTCGACGTCTTCGTGAACGTCTCGTCAAGCGAGGGCCTGCCGCTTTCGATCATGGAGGCCTGCGGATTCGGCATTCCCGTCATCGCCACGGACGTTGGCGGAACCCACGAGATAGTAAGCGATGGCGTCAACGGCTTTCTCCTACCTAGCGACTGTGGACCGGAAGATGTCGCCGCGGCCATAAAGCGATTCGTCTTTTTGGGCAAGGCCGAAGGGTCTTCTATGAGGCGCGCTGCAAGGGCCGTTTGGGAGAGGGACTTCCGTTTGGAGGCCAACGTGGAGGGGCTTGTGCGCTCGCTCGGAGTCGATTACAGAAACGAAGGTGAATGATGGGCCAGATTGCGCAGAAGATGACCATGCTCAAAAGGTGGAGCAAAATGCTCACTGGCAAGACGGCTGTGGCCGTAGAGCAGAGCATGGGCAGGGCCTATAATGTCGGACAGTTGTCCGGGTACTACAACGATTTGACCGGCAAGGTCACTGGCAGTACTCTGCTCGACGAGGGCGGTGTCCCTGTTAGCGTCATCGCCGGTGGGGCGCGGGTGCATTTCCCCATCGCCATTTTCCAATACGGTTTGGGCTGTTACGACTTGAGCATTCTCAGGTCGGATGAAGTTGAGCGCTTTCTCGACGCACTAAGGGTATGCTCGGATTGGGCGATCGGCGCCCAGCGGGATGACGGCTCTTGGGACGCATTTGGTCCGATAGGCAGCGCTAAGTACTCCGTCTCCTCGATGGCCCAAGGCGAGGGGTGCTCGATGCTGCTGAGGGCCCATGCGGCTTTCGGGGACGAGTGCTATAGAGTTGCGGCGCTGAAAGCTGCCGAGTTCATGCTTATCGACATGGACAATGGCGGCGTGTCGTCGCATGACGGGGGAGAACTGTTCCTGGAGGAGTACCCTCAACGCCCCAGGCGCAGTGTCATGAACGGTTGGGTGTTTAGCCTTTTCGGTCTCTATGACGCATCGTTGGTCGACGCGCGCTTCGCCGGGCCATTCAAGCGCTCTGCGGAGACGTTGGCTTGCCATTTGGATGACTACGACGCCGGCTTCTGGTCTTATTACGACATGGAAAAGCGTATCGCCTCTCCCGCCTACCATCATCTACATATAGCGCAGCTCCGCGCAATGGCGGATCTTTCAGGCGACGCAAGGTTCGCGGTGAAGGCCGAGGTATACGAGCGCTATCAGGAATCTCCGGCCAACCGCAGGAAGGCGATTGCTAAAAAGGCGCTGCAGAAGCTGATCGAGAAATCCGATGCGGTGATCGTCCAATGAAGAAGGCCCTCTATATCGTGACCTCGATGGACACCGGCGGGGCCGAGACGGTATTCATGAAGTATTACCGGGCTTTGGACAAGTCGCGCTATCAGCTCGACTTCTGTGTGTCGTCCGACGTGCCGGGCTTTTACGACGCCGAAATCGAGTCGATGGGCGGCAGAATTGTGCACACAGTCAAGAAGACCGAGGCCGGGCCGGTCGCTTCGTTCAAGCGGCTCATGCAGATAGCCCGGGACGGCGGTTATTGCTGTGCTGTCAGGTCGTCTCAGCACAGTCTTTCCTGTCTTGATTTGCTCGCCATGAGATTCGGAGGCGTGTCCAGAACCATATTCAGGTCAAGCAACACGGGTACAGTTTCGAACAGCAAAAAGGAGACCCTGCTGCACAATCTTTTCAAGCCCCTTGTCAGGGTTGCGGTGACCGACTTCGCCGCCCCGTCTACCGAGGCGGGCGTCTACATGTTCGGCAAGGCGGGGGTATCGGGGCCGCGTTTCCATCTCATGAAGAACGCGCTCAACCTCGAGGACTACGCCTATGACGCTTCGACACGGGACGATGTTAAGCGCGAACTGGGCGTTTCTGCCGAGTCCTATGTCGTCGGGCACGTCGGGAGGTTCAGTGAGCAGAAGAACCACCTCTTCCTTGTCGATGTTTTTGCTGAAATCGCCCGGAGAAGGCCAGACGCCGTCCTCATTCTCGTCGGCAAAGGCGAGACACGCACGGCCGTTGAGAGGCGCGTTGCCGAGCTCGGATTGACCGATAGGGTGGTGTTTGCCGGGGTTAGGAGCGATGTCCGCCGTCTCTATTCGGCTATGGACGTCTTCATCTTCCCCTCTGCCTACGAAGGCCTGCCGAACGTCGTCGTCGAGGCGCAGGCAAACGGACTCCCTTGCGTGATTAGCGACTCCATCACGCGGGAGGTTGGCATTTGCGAGAACGTCGTTTACAAAAGTCTGGGCGACGCTCTGGACGAATGGGCCGACGCCGCGCTCTCCGCGGATCGCATAGGGTCAAGCGCCAGTGCGAGGGATTTGAAAGGCTCGGGCTATGAAATCAATTCGGAGCTTCCCGGTTTCGTGAGGCTGGTATTCGGATGAACTTTATCGAAACATCGCTTTTCTACTTTCTTGTCGTTTTGCTTTCAGCGGCGCTTGCGCGCATGTCGGAAAACGGCAAAAGTAAGGCTGGGCTGGTCGCTGCCGTGGTTCTTCTTACCGCCGTCGGGGGCTTGAGGTCGTATGCGGTTGGGCAGGATACCCTGGGTTATAAAGAGGGAATCGAGTACTTCTACGCGTATGGGACCACGATGTGGAACCATACGTTCAGCGTTCCGTACGGTGTCTTCACAAGTGCGGTGCTCCATATCTGTAACAATTACTCGTTCTTGCTCGTCGTCGAGTCGCTGATCACCAACGCCTTTTTTGCTTTCAGGCTTTGGGATTTTAGACGAACGGCATCGCTCTCGTTTGCGATGTTCGTCTATACGGCAACGGTGTTCCCGCTGTCTATGTGTCTGACGTGCCAGATGATTGCAGTCTCGCTGGTTTTCTACGCAACCAGGTTTTTAGAACAGAATAAGCCGTTGCTTTTTTGCGCTTGGTGGGCTGTTGGCGCTCTTTTGCACGCGTCCGCCCTGATAGGGGTCCTATTCTTCATCTACTACCTATTTTCCAACAAAAGCAAGAGCCGATCGCAGTTCGCCGCGAAGATGCTTGCATCGGTTGCCCTGCTGTTCCTGGCAGCTTATGCGGGCTCTAAGCTCGTCGACCGGTATGCGCGTTACTCCGTGAACGAATCGAGCATCGGGTTGATGGTTTTTGCGCAGGCGACCGTCCTCGCGATCGCATATTTCGTCAGCCGCGAAACTGCGAATGTTGCCCCGGTTGAGAGCGACGGAATGTCGCGGCTCAAAGCCAACCGGATGCCGCTCGTGTTTTACGCTTTAGGCATTTTGGCTTCGGCGTCCTCTTATGTGATTGCCAACGCCGGCCGCATAGCCTATTACTTCACCGTATTAGGCCCCGTGATTTTCGGAGGCTTCGTGAAGGACGCTCGGAAAATAAAAGCCCGTTTTTGTCTTGGCTGTTTTCTAGTTGTCTGGTTCCTTTTCTACGCCTTTTATGCCTATCTGCTTCATACCGGGCTTGGTATCGAGTCTTATTCGTTCGTCTGGATGGGGTAAATAGTGCCCGAAACCGTTTCGGGCATATACGAGCAAAGTCTTCGTTGGTGGTTTGCATACGCCCAGGGCTTGTTCCATGTGTAGCGCAGAGAATTAAAAAGTAAAACGCTTTGTTTAAGCTCGGACTTAAGGAAATTGTATATATGGAAAGCAAAATTAAAAAATACCTAAGTGACCCGTGGATGGCCTACTGTGCCTTTACGTCGAAGGGTCTAACGAAATGGGTTTCCGACAGGACGCACCTTCGATTGATGCATCGCGCCAAGTTGGGCATGTGGCCTAGCATAGATTCGCCGGTGACCTTCACTGAGAAGATGCAGTGGCTGAAGCTTAACGATCACAACCCTGCGTACACGACCATGGTCGACAAGTACCGCGCTAAGGACCTCATTGCCTCGCGTGTGGGCTCCGAGCACGTGGTCAAGACGTTGGGCGCCTGGAATTCCGCTGATGACATCGATGTGAGTGGGCTACCGGAGAAGTTCGTACTCAAAACGAACCACGACTGCGGCGGCGTGCTCATCTGCACTGACAAGGGACACTTCGATCTCAACAGTGCCAAGGACTTTTTTCGGGGTCATTTGAAGCAGAATTATTTTTACGGGTGCAGGGAATGGCCTTACAAGAACGTGAAGCCCGTCGTGTTCGCCGAGGAGTTCTTGGAGAGCGAGGGCGATAATGCCCGTGATGAAGACGATAACTGGGAAGGCATCGACGAGTTCGACTTCTTCTGCTTTGACGGGGAACCCCGGCTGATTTCTTATTGCCACGGGGACAAGAACGATTCTGAGAAGAGGTACAACGATTTCTACGACACTGAGTGGAATCTGCTGCCTTTGGCGATGGGATACGCGAGTTCCGAAGAGACGATCCCTGCCCCGGAGCAGCTCAGCGAGATGCTCGAGCTATCAAGGAAACTGAGTGACGGTGTACCTTTCTTGAGGGTCGACCTCTTCATCTGCAAGGGGCGCGTTCTCGTCGGCGAGCTGACTTTCTACCCGTGGGGCGGGTTTACGCCTTTCAGCCCCGCTGAGGCGGAGAGGGCGTTGGGGCAAATGGTTTCTTTGCCCCAACGTGAAAACGAGGAATGATGGCAAACGAAAGCTGCATTCAGTGCGTGCGCATGGATAATCAGCCAGTAAGCGCGTTCCGGCGTTTCTTCATGGAGGTTTAGTATGTCCGACACAAAAGACCTCCGGGCGAGGTCGGCAAGCGCGGCAAAGTGGTCTCTGGCAACCGAGATTATCGCCAAAATCATCTCGCCTATCTCGCAGCTCGTCTTAGCGAGGCTGCTGGCGCCAGAGGCGTTTGGCATGGTGGCGACCGTCACCATGGTAGTGAGCTTTGCCGACATGTTCGCGGACGCCGGGTTCCAGAAGTACCTGGTGCAACACAGCTTCCGAGACAAAAAAGACCTGCATGCCAACGCTAACGTGGCCTTTTGGACGAACTTCGGCATATCGGTGGTCCTGTGGTGTCTCATTGCCATATTCAACGATCCGGTGGCCACCTTCGTGGGCAATCCGTCGCTGGGCTTTCCCTTGGCCGTGGCCTGCCTCTCTCTCCCGTTGACGTCGTTTTCGAGCATTCAGATGGCGTTGTTCCACCGTAATCTCGATTTCAAGTCGCTTATGCCGGTGAGACTGACGTCGACCTTACTTAACTTCGGCTCGACGCTTGTACTGGCGTTTATGGGATTTGGTTACTGGTCACTTATCGTTGGCACTTTGGCGGCGAATATTGTAAATGCAGTGGGGCTGACTCTGCTGTCTGAGTGGAAGCCGCGTTTTTTCTACTCCTTCAACATGCTGAAGGCTATGTTCTCATTCAGCGGATGGACGCTTTTGGAGTCGTTCACCATATGGCTTTCCTCTTGGGCGGGCACCTTTATCGTGGGGCATTTCCTGGGTGCGGCTGAGTTGGGATATTACAAGACGCCAGTCACCTTTGTGAGCGGGTGCTTCGGGATTATCACGAACGCTACGACGCCCATCTTGTTCTCGTCACTTTCGCGCCTTCAGTTTGATCGGGAAGAATACGTTGCTTATCTGCGACGCTTCCAGTTCATGGTGGCATTGTTCCTGTTGCCGTTGTCTGCGGGTATCTTCGTATTCCGCGAGCCTTTGGTGGCCCTGTTGCTCGGCGATCAGTGGGGCGAGGCGACGCTCATGTTCGGGTTGTATGGGCTGGTGCAGGGGCCGATGGTGCTGCTCTCATACTACAGCAGCGAGATGTATCGCTCTCTTGGTAAACCGCGCGTGTCTACGCTTGTGCAGGTGATGTACCTCGTGTTGATGACGCCGCTTATGACCGTGGCGGCTATGCAAGGGTTCGATGCCGTCGTGTGGGCTGATGCGGGATTGAGAATCCTTTTGATTGCTATCAACCAAGTGGTCACATATTTCGTGGTTGGCCTTTCGTTTGGGCGCACTATGTTGTCGCTCAAGGAGCCCATTTTCTGCACATCGATGATGTGCGCATTTGCATGGGTGACGTATGGACTCGCATCTAGCAACTGGCTTGGCGTCGGGTTGGACATTGTAGGGTGCGTCGTTGTCTATTTCGCGATTTGCTTTGCTTTGCCCAAGAGTAGGAGGGTGCTGCTGAAGCTGGTCAAGGGCGGCGGCTTTAAAACGTTTTGAGGTCTGTAATTAACTTGTTGGGAGTTCCATCTCAGGACTTCCTTAAAACGAAAGAGTGGGGTATATATGCAGGATAGAAAAGTCCTCGTCACTGGCGCCGCCGGCTTCATCGGGGCGTTTCTGGTGAAGCGGCTGCTCGAAACCACCGACGACGCGATCATCGGTCTGGACAACGTGAACAGCTACTACGACCCTGGCATCAAGGAGGCTCGCCTGCGAATGCTGGCGGAGGTGGACAAGGCGGGGCGTTTCGCCTTCGTGCGCGGCGACCTGTGCGATGCCGCGTTGATAGAGCGCCTGTTCGCTGAGAACGGCTTCGACGTTGTGGTGAACTTGGCCGCCCAGGCCGGTGTGCGATACTCCATCGAGAACCCCAAGGCCTACATAGACAGCAACCTGGTAGGGTTCTTCAATATATTGGAGGCTTGCAGGCGCCACCCGGTGAAGCATCTTGTCTACGCGAGCTCTTCCTCCGTCTACGGCGGCAACGAGAAAGTGCCTTTCTCGGAGGACGACCGTGTAGACTCTCCGGTGAGCCTGTACGCCGCCACAAAGAAGTCCAACGAGCTAATGGCCGCGGCCTACTCCAAGCTTTACTCCATCCCAGCCACGGGCCTGCGCTTCTTTACGGTGTATGGGCCCATGGGAAGGCCCGACATGGCATACTTCGGCTTCACCGAGAAGTTGCGTCGTGGCGATACGATTAAGATTTTCAACATGGGCGATTGTAAGCGCGACTTTACGTACGTGGACGATATTGTGGAGGGCGTGCGCAGGGTCATGGACGGCGCTCCTGAGGTCAAGATCGGTGTTGATGGTTTGCCAATGGCCGCTCATCGCGTGTATAACATCGGCAATTCGAATCCCGAGAACTTGCTGATCTTCGTTGATACGCTGCAGCGTGTGCTGGTTGAGGAGGGCGTGCTCCCCGCCGATTACGATTTCGAGGCGCATAAGCAGCTCGTTCCTATGCAGCCTGGTGACGTGCCTGTAACCTATGCGGATACTGGCGCCTTGGAGCGCGATTTTGGTTACAAACCCGCAACGCCGCTCGAGGACGGTCTTCGTGAATTCGCGAAGTGGTATCGCGAGTTCTACGGGAATTAGCTGGGTGATAGCAATGTCGAATGTATACAGCAGTGACCGTATTCGCTTTGGGGGGGGGTCTATTCTCTCAAACCATGCTTTGAGGTTTGTTTGGCTACTTCGAAAGTGCCAGAATTCGCACAATCCTTTATGGCATCTTTTTCGAAAGAGGATGGCTTGCAAATATGGTCTCGAGATCGCGCCTGCCACCTCGATTGGCGAAGGCTTGTATCTGGGTCACGCTTTTGGCATTACGGTAAACCCGAATGCCGTTATCGGTCGCAACTGCAATATGCACAAAGGTGTGACAATTGGTCGGGAAAACCGCGGCAAACGAAAAGGTGCGCCTGTTCTTGGCGATTGCGTTTGGCTTGGTGTCAACTCAACTATTGTTGGTGGCGTTCGTTTAGGCAACGACGTTCTCGTTGCACCGAACACTTATGTTAACTGCGACGTACCAAGCCATTCGATTGTGATTGGGCACCCATGCAAAATCATTTCTCGAGATGGGGCAACAGACGAATATATAAACAACAGGGTCTGAATAATAAAATCGGTTTTACATGTCTTATCCAGGATAGAGGGGGGGGAATCGTCTTCGCTAATTACAGCGAGTTAGCGACTCAGTGAGCTTTGGCGCGCTCTGATGCGAGCGGAAGGTGAAGCAAACTGGAACGGGTAGTAGATTCCCAGAAGCTATATGCAACGTGAGTGTCAAAGATAGCGCGTCTTAACGCATAACCCTGCATTCCTCCTTTCACCGACTGGCAAAACGATTTACACCTAATTGTCGACATTACCCACGCGATTTATCTTTGCCCCCGCATCGATCTCGCTAAACTAATAACTGTCGCTACCAGGGCATTTTCTGGTGCACATTCTATTGGCTCCTGCGAAGATCGGAGCGGGTATGTTTGCCGCCGAGTCCCACGCCAGCCGTCATCACATCGCGATCGCTGCCATGGCCTGCCTATGCGTTTTGCTGGGCGGGCCTTCCTATGCCGCGGGCGCGGAGAGCCTGTTCATCGCGGGCGCGACGTACTGCGAGCCGGGCGTGTCGGGCCCCGGCTGGGCCTGGACCGATGCCGGCCATCTGGAGCTTGACGGCTACGCGGGCGACGCCATCGGCGCCGACGGCGACCTGGTCGTGACGCTTGCCGGGCGCAACTCGGTGACCGAGTCGCATGCGCCCGATGCGGACATCTCGCAGTGCGGCATGGAGGTGTGGGGCGACCTGACGCTCCGCGGCACCGGGTCCCTGGCGGCATCGGGCTCGCAGTGCGCGATCCACGTCTCGAGGGCGCTCGCGGTGGAGGGCTGCGCCGTCGACGCCCGGGCGGACGGGGCCGGCGTCACGGGCGAGGCCGTGGCCGGCGTGATCGCCGGCGACATGGCCGTGCGCGGCGGCGGGCGCGTCGTCGCCGTTGGTGCCGCGCCCGCCGCCGGCGCGCATGCCTACGGCGTGTACCTGCAGGGCGCGGGCACGGGCGTCGGCTCGGCCGGGTGCACGCTTTCCGTCGATGGTTCGTGGCTCGATGCGGCCGGCACCGATGGCGGTGTCGCATGCACGGGCGGGTCTCTTGTGTCCGCGCGGTTTGTGACGCCCGTGGGCGGGGCCTTCGGTGCCGGCGGCGTGGTGGACGCCTCCGGGGGCATGGCTCCGCATGTGGTGGTTGAGCCCGAGGGCGCCACGGCGCCGGCGGGGGAGACCGACGGCGCGGGCGAGCCGGCTGGTGGTGCCGGCCCCACCGTTGAGCAGCCCGGTGCCGGGCCCGCGACGGGCCCCGTCCCGAAGCCCGCGACCACAACGCCCAAGACGACCACGACAAGCAAGACGACCGTGACCAAGGCCACGGCGCCCACGCCATCCAAGGCCAAGACTGCTAGCGCCGCCACCGCCACGCTCCCCAAGACCGCCGACAGCAACTGGCCCGCCGCCTCATTAGCGCTATTCCTGCTGGGAACAGCGATTCTAGGTAGGCCAAAGCGCAAGGGCGATTGACCGAGCTGCCATGCACTTTCTAGGTAGGGGCAATTGCGACGTGTATGCCGCAAAGTAGGGGCGCACGCGGCGCACAAGAAAGGCGAGAAAGCCCCGGCAAGCTTGACGGACGGCCGAGCATGTGGTACTTTCACGAATACACTGATACGGCTTGGGTACTCTACGGAGCCCAAGACTGAGGAAGGTCGTTCGCCACGAGGCGGGCGGCCTTCTCTCATTTCAGAGAGGAGCCGGCATGGCCCGCAAGCCGTTCAAGACCCTCGAAGAGCAGGTGGCCATCCTCGAGTCCAGGGGGCTCTCCATGCCGGAGTACGCCGCCTACGCCCTCCTCGGCGAGGACTACTATTGCGTTGTCAACGGGTACAAGGAGCCGTTCCTCGACAAGGAGGCCAGCGCCGAGGCGGGTCACGACGTCTACGCCGAGGGAACGGGATTCGGAGACCTCTACGGCCTTTTCCTCTTCGACCGCGACCTGCGCAACCTTACCTTCAAGTACCTCCTCAAGGCGGAGGCCCGCGTGCGCTCGGTCGCCGCCTACACCTTTTCGGAGGCCTATCGGGAGCTCGATGCCTACCTGAAAATCGCCAACTACACCGATGCCAAGGACTACATGGTGGGGCCGAGCCATTACGACGAGGACCTGGCCGGGCTCATCGCCCTGCGCACCCTCGTGGACTTCCGCAACATCTGCGCCCGCGACGAGCGGCTTTGGTGCGCCAGGGTCGGGCCCGTGAGGGACGAGGACTTCTCGACAATGGTGGCCAAGCTGGCTCTCATCCTCGACTCCGAGACGATCAGCTCCTTCAAGTCCGAGCTCGCGTCCCTTGTCGGGGGCTACGCCGCCGAGAGCCAAAGGCTGGGCGAGGTGCTCTACAACTCTGACCTCTGTGTTCCTAGACCGGAAGACGACAAGTGAATCGCAATTTGCTCCCTGGTCAAAAGGTCGCGCGTCTTTCTCGCGTCGGGTATGCGGGCCAGAGGGCCGCTGCCGCCTTTGAGCACGAACCGCTCCCCGACGCCGGCGAACACGCGGCAGAGGAACCGGTCGCGCAGCATCTAACGATAGGCGTTACCGGCCACCCGACCCGACCCCCGTATCGCCTTCTTGGCGGCGCGATCGAAGCGCGTCGGCCCGGCCGGGCGCGGGCTGTCCGTCGACGCCTCGCGGCTCGATGCGGCCGGTGCCGATGGCGGCGTCGCATGCACGTGCGGGTCGCTTATGTCCGCGCGATTTGTGACGCCAGTGGGCGGGGCCTTCGGCGCCGGCCCAACCGTTGAGCGGCCCGGCGCCGGGTCCGCGACGGATCCCGTCCCTAGGCCCGCGACTGCGACGCCCAAGACGACCACGACAAGCAAGACGACAGTTACCAAGACCACGGCGTCCACGCCATCCAGGGCCAAGACTGCTAGCGCCGCCGCCACGCTCCCCAAGACCGCCGACAGCAACTGGATCGCCGCCTCCTTAGCGCTATTCCTGCTGGGAACAGCGCTTCTAGGTGCCACGCGCTGCTGCTGGGACACCCGTCCAAGTTACTGACGAAGTGGGGCTTGCTTTGGCAGTGTTAGCAATAAGGGCGGCTCCGCTAGTCTCGGGAGACCGCGGCATTCGGCTGGCTTGCTGAGTGCCGCGGGCAGTAGCGGACAGTAGCATCAAACCCTCAATTCAATCTCCCTCGTACGTAGGGAGGCCCCGCCATGCTGTCCACCGCCGAGCCCCTCACCAAGGCACTCGATACCCTCTTCAGGCGCAAGACGGTCAATGTGGCCGCGTTCGCCAACGGCGACGGACCCGTGAGCGAAATCTCGTTGGGCTACTTTTCCAGCGACCACGTCAAGAAGCACCCAGAGAAGTCGAATAACGGGTTTGCGGTCGAGCACGTCGTGCTTATGGCGAGGGCCCTTGCCGACGAGATCGCGGACTATCGCGCCGCCGCCGGCTGGCGCGGCCTGGACGAGGCGCCCTTCGAGGGCTACGCGTACGGCGTCGACGACTTCTACTCGGTCAGCTTCTTGCATCCGTGCCAGGACAAGGGGAGGGGCAGCCTGTAGAACGAGGTCGGCTCCATAGAGATCTCCTCGAGCCTTCCGTTGCCTCGCCGAACCCATGGAATCCCATTCGCGTCGACGAAAGCCGTTTCGGGCGCCGTGCGCACTCCCATTCCGTGCCCTCCCGTTGGGAGCCATATGTACCATGCTCCAGGAGGAAGCGTGCCGACGCAGACGCGGTCGGGAAAAGCGGGATCGTTGTCCTCTCCTTTGAAAGAAGGGCCGGCTCCGCTAATCCCGACGCAGGTGACGATTGCGTCGTAGACGGGGGACTCGCTTTCGTTTCGAAGCACGACGAACTGCCAGAAGAATCGGTTGTCATCGGGCTGATCGATTCGGTTTCGACCTTCTTCGTACCATGCCGATATGCGGGATGGCTGATGCCGCTTGATATCGTCCTCCCTGTTTCTTTTGGTCTGGTTGTTTTGACAGAATGCGGCAATCAAGGTCCCCAAGGTAGCGGCTCCGATGAATGCTTGGACAATCAGATTGGCGGTGTCTATATCGATGCCAAAAATCATTGGATGGTCACCGGCTTAGTATCGTGGGGCGAAAATTCTAACTCTGAATAATACGGCATGATTGATGGTTGGCGTTGACCGAATTCCCATTGACGGTAACAACCCACCGCACTCCTCGACCACCTCGATTGCCTTGCGATTCTGCTTCTCGAGCGCGGAGACGATAGCGAGGAAGCACCGCTCTTTCTGTCGGGGGCTATAATTAACCGTTCAAGCCAGATTCTGCCGTCTGTGGTAAAACAGCATGCTATTAAAGATTCTGGCCTTGATTAGAGTTTTTTATCCCAGTCATTGTCGCCGGATCTCCCTATGCGGCGGGGCTCGACTTCGAGGACGTCGTCGACTCGGCCCTCGAGCGTGCAAGACTTGCTGAGCTAGGTGGACTAGAGTAAGAAAAGAGAAATCAAAAGGCGAATTTACCGCGAGGAGCAAAATGTCCCATATAAATCAGATCCAAGAAGAGCTAAGGCAGATCGAAGGCGGGCGTTTTCAAACACTAGCAAATCAGTATCTATATAGGAGATATTCGCTTAACAACATCATTGAATTGGGATCCCAATGCGGCACGGATAAAACTACGACCGGAGTGCCAGATATGTACTCCGTAGGAGAGAATGGACACTACATCTTCGCGGCATACACAACCTCTAAATCCGACATCCGCAATAAGCTGCTAAATGATGCTATAGACTGCCTCGACAGGAGCAAAACCGGCATCGATCCGCAACTCATAGATCGAATCATCCTGTGCCACACATACTTTCGCCTTTCACCTCTGGTACTCGAGGAAGTCCGCGCCATCGATCCACGGATAGAAATAATCGGGCCAGAGACAATTGCGAGCGACCTTGATAGAAAATTCCCTGCGCTAGCGCATACGGTTTTGGGCATTCCGCTCGGAAAGGGGTCATTCATCGCCCCAGACCGCTTCATCGAGCGAAGCCTGAACGGCCGTTTCACAACCGACCTGTCGAAGCCCCTCATGCACAGGGATTCCGAGTTTTCAGGCATCATCGAATCGATAGAGCAAAGTAGGGCAGTAGTGATTCAGGGGCAGTCTGGATCGGGGAAAACCAAGATCGCCCTCGACGCATGCCTCTCATTCAGCAATCGGCATCACTGGGATCTTCTGATCTTGGACTCTAGGTATTCGTCGCATCTCGACGATGATATTGAGCTGATTTTGTCGGAGTCGGAAAACATTATCCTTCTGGTCGATGATGCAAACGGCAACCTGTCACTTGAGCACTTGCTGGGAATCTGCTTGGAAAACAAAAAGCTAAAGATTGTCCTCACCTGCAGGAAGATGCACCGAAGCGAGTTGACCGCGAAAATCGGCAGCTATCTAAATTTCAAAGAAATAGAGCTGGAGCCTCTAACCGCGGAAAACATTGAAGCGATACTCGAGACCGAATACAACATAAAAAACCTAGCACTGAGGGAGAGAGTATCGGCAATCGCAAACGGAAACCTGCGCTTGGCTATCATGGCAGCAAGCCCCATAGCAGACGGCAATTTCGAAGCCATCCAAGAGCCATACGATCTTCTGAACATCTATATGAATTCCGCCTTAGCTGGGTACTCCAGCAGGGAGCAGCGTCTCGCAGAGGTCCTTGCAATCTACGATTGCTGCGATCTTATTGAAGGAGACCCTTGTTACGAGGAACTCTTGGGCCTGGAGTACGACGATGCCGAGATTCGGGATTTTGCATCCAGATTGAACGACCAGGAAATCGTCACGATCCTTACCTCCGCTGGTGGCGTGCTAGCCATAAGAATGGAAGAGCAGAATCTTCGTGACTTCTTGATATGCCGCCACTTCGCAAAAGAAGGGAACGGCAGTTTTGCGGATTTCATTCTGCATACCGCAGAAATGCCGAACGCGCCGTATCTCAAAGCCGCCAAGTCAATGGCTGAAGTGTGCGGAAGTGCGAGCGTGTACGACTACCTTCGAAGGGAATGCGGGAAAGCTTGGGATGAAATTAAGAATCGGGATGCGCGAATTGCCGATCAGTTCATAATCACATTCAATCAACTCCTTCCCATACAGGCGCTCGCCTTTGCCTCAAACCGCATCGAAAGCGCTGCTTGCGCTGACGTATCGGAAGATATTCTCGGCATGAATTCGACATCCGACGGATCTATGCCCCTGCATATTTCCGTATCCCTGATGAGCTCGAGCGAGTATTCGCAAACAGCCTTAGAGTTGTTCGTGACGTGTGTAGAAAGAGGCACCGAGCGAGCGGCCGAGTACAACTGGGCATGCGGACCAGACGGTGCTTTCGCTTATGATCTCGATCGTACGGGATTCGATTTGGAAAACAGCAAACTCGATGCCCTCGCTCAAAAATATCAACAATCGCATTCCCGTAATGTTGCAGCATGTCTGATCGTCTTGACGAGTTCATACCTCTCTTCAAGGGCCCAGCGCGTTTGGCAAAATGGCATAACGTACACATACAACACCCTGACCTTCAGTTTCACATCAGAGTTGGCCGAGCTCCACGCCCATTGCTTCCGGGCGCTCTCCGTTCTAGTCGAAACCGAATTCAGCAGGCAAGTTAAATCCACCTTTCGGCAGCACTTCTCGTTCTATGGCAAAGAACCTGAAGCGGAGCACGCAGAAAACATGCATTCGGTGCTCTCGAGGATCGAAGAGCTATTCCCCAAATATATAAGCGAAGACTCGACAACCGATCTTTCATGCGGCTTAAGCATCAACCAGATTTACGAAACATGCGCGCAGAACTCCCCTCTGAGCCTCGATGGGTTCCGCCAGAGCACATTCGACGCGCTTGGCTTGGAGAACTCTTGGTCTCCCGAAGAGAAAGAACCTAGAATATCCGCGGAAGAGTTACCGCTAGAACGACTGACCGAAGCCCTGGGAAAGCTGGCCGAAGATTATGAGATTTCCGGTAAAGAGTGGGAGTCGGGCAGGGCTATCGGAAAAGTCCTTCTGGAAATTGCCAAAAGGACCCCAGATACCGCTTCAAGCATAATCGCACGCAATATCGCATCGTTGCCCTCGACGATCCCCGTTCCGTATGAAGCACTTGATTGCCTTGCTGAAGCCATCGGCAGGAGGGTCCTTAGAAACGAGCTGGGCGCGGTGCTCGACGTGAGTGACCATCCGGCCCTGTTTGACTATCTTGATTTGCTAGCAATAAAGAGCGGGCCCGACAAGGAGGAGCTCGACGAGATCCTCGCAAGACTCGATGACGGCAGAACGCATCTCTGCTTGGAAGATTTGGAGATAGTCGAGCCAAAGCATCCTGGCTATATCCTCAAATATGCTTCTAGGTTTTCCGAACGCACTCACAATGATGGGGTTTGGCGGTTTTTCGGCAACTGCGGAGACGAAAAGCGCGTCTCCGCTCTAGATTCGTACTTCGGATCCAATCCCTTACCGGCTATCAACCTGTATTTTCTCGCACTTGAAGGACGCCCTTCTTTCGACTATAACCTCGCTTTCCTACGCTGCCTTTTACGCCTTGACAGTTCAATGATTGACCGTTTTTTGGAATACGCTGCCAGCCTCGACTACCGACAAAGGCACGATCTCCTGCGAAGAATCAGCTCGTTTTGGACCGTCCAGGACAATCGTGCTTGGAATCTGCTGAAAGCATTGATCGATGAAGTGCTGAGCGAACCACTCGGTAGGTTTGAAATAGCCGCTTTGTTTCCCGTTCGTGACGCAAATGCGCTCTCGAGCGATATTTTTTGGGAGCGCCTGGAATATATCATCCGCGAAAGGATCGCCGACGCAAATAGTCTCGATAGAATTAGCTGGGCCTTGTCCGATTGCAATGACGAGGCGAGGGTCAGGGCTATCACCCTCATTCTGTCGCTCGATAAAGACGGGATATCGATCAACGATTTGGATCTCCGTCGATCTTCAATGAGCGGGTCTCCAGAAAAAGGCTTTATTCCAGCAAAGCTCAAGGAGATTGAGGCGATTGAATCGATTGCTGCTCAGCTGCCCGCAGGTGTTGAATATTTAAAACACAGAGAATGGCTGTTAAAAGTGAGGTCTTCAATTGAAAGAGACATCGAAGACGAAAAGTGGAGGATATTCCACGGCAGGCAGTAATCGACTTTAACACCTAGAATTAGGAAAAGCCTCGGGGGCTCCTGCCTAGCCCTTCGACCTGCACTGCGTGCAGAAGACAGTCGAGGACGAACCGTGGTGCAGCTCCATGAGCTCGAGCTGCATCGCCCTGATCAGGTCGTCGAGCTTGTTCAGCAGCCACTCGTCGATGTTTGTGTCAACGGCCAGCTGAATACTGTTCAGTTTTACGCTACCACTGACAGCGAGGCCGAAGTGGCTCGTTGCCATTTCGAAGCCGCGCGCGCGGCGCGGAAGGGCGGCGTGGACCCCGAGTCCACTGCCTGCAAGCTCGACAAGATGATTTGGTTGCTCTGCACAGGCGACTTCTACCGCGAAGGGGGTCTAAAGCTCTTTTCAACCAATGCACTTGTTGAATCGAACCTGAGCGCCTATTCGGGGGATGGCATTTAAATTGGAGCCACTTTCAGAAAAGCGGCGCTGCAAACGCATGCCAAAACTGGCAAATTATTATGAAAGGTAATCTTATGGTAAACGCAGAGGAATCAACTAAGGCCGGTCTATCGCGCTTGCAAGACGACGCAAGGCCGACTATTTGCAGCGACTCTCTCGAACTTATTTCGAATATCGCAGAGGTTGGCCTGGACGAAATTCTCCAAAACGAGTTCTTGAAGGACATCCCCGTCATCTCAAGCCTAGTGAGCATCTACAAAATCGGAAACAATATCCACAATGCGCATCTGCTGAAGAAGTATGCGTGTTTCCTCGATGAGTTCAACCGCGACTCTTTTGAAAATGGCTCATGGAACAAGTACAAGCAATACTTTGAAGAGTCAAATAGGAAGCGCGATATTGAGTACCTGCTTATCCTGCTCGAAAGATACATTGAGGAGGACAAAGCGCGGCGACTAGCAAAGATTTATGAGGCCTACCTAGATAAAGAAATTAGCTGGGACGATCTTCGTTTGTTTGCAGAGACTTTGGACAGATTTCTACCTGGAGACTACGAAATGCTTCGAGAAAAGGAAACTTTTCAGACGCTCAGAGGCAGAGATGCAGAAGTTCTTCTTCGATTAACCGGGCTGGGATTGCTGATTGAGGATATCCATCGGCAGCAGTGGGACGTAGTAGATACGACGCTCATCTTCGACGATCCCGACGAAATTGAGAAAGAAGAAAGGGTTTATCGTAGGACCGAATTTGGAAACAGGATGGTATCTATACTTGGCTAGCTACTGCAGACAACAATCTGAGCGCGCTCTTGTCGTCTTGGTTAAACTGCTCGGATCTACCAGTGATTTTTACTGCATTAGGCATTCGGAAAGGGAATCGGTTCTTCACGATTCGCATCCTTTCTAGTGCTGCCTTTATTTAATGATCGAGATATGCTCGGCGACTGCGGTGTTCTGCCCCTTAGGTTACAGACGGTTGTTTCTATTGAGCTTCCAGAGGAAATACATGGGGTTCTCTTTTGCCTTGGCTTCTCGCAAGAAATCTGCGGATTGAGATGCAACGGCCCCTATGCCGGCAGCCCCGAGGAAGGCCATGGCATCAGAAGGTGATGCGATTCCGTATTGCCCCAATGTAAAGCTCGCAATTCCGATAGCGGCTTCAATGCCTGCGGAGGTGACTAATCGGGATCGCTCGTTTTTCATCACTAAAGATATCTTGTGAAGCTCGGGCTCTATTAGGTCGTTCTTCAGGTCAGCTAATGTCGAGGTGTCGATGGGCCTTTCGCTCAGGCCTTTGGACAAGGTATCCCTAAACACAAGAAACGACTCTTCGTTTCTAATGCGGCAATCAAGGATGCTACGCAACGTTGCATTTTCAGCAATGGGGAGGGGGCAAGATAACCGGCGAATGGGTATGGTCTGATCTTTTCGAGGATAAAGGGTGGAAGTTGCGGACTCGAGGAACTCAATCTGAGCTGGACGAGTGGTTAAATACGAGCTATTCGAAAAATAGGGATTGACGAGGGCTTGAAAGCAATCGTCCAACAAAGGCAGTAGGATAGTCGAGATGCCGCCTTTCTCCAGCATGTCTCTATCCAATCGCGTTTCGCCTTGGCTTGCATAGAGCGATTCGTATTCAGACGGGATTACCAGGAAATCGACATCCATCTCATCATGGGACCCATATGCATCCATTCCCTCAATCGCTACACACAGATTCCCATCTGGTGCTTGTTTTAAAGTGCACGAGGTAGAGGAACAGAATTGTCGTACGAGTTCATCCCAATAACTCGATATCAATCCTTTTGCTTTTGATTCTCTTTCGATTTGTCGCGCTAGGCAATCTTTGCAAAGAGGAATGTAATTGCTCGAAAATCCGAGTATTCCAGCTTTGACTATGTCTTCGACTCGCATGGTCAAATAGATCCCGAATGCAAGTTCATCGACTGAGGCATAATCATCGTGCCCCATTTCGAATGCCGATTCTATAGGGCAATGAATCAGTGTTTTATCTGCATACAATGCTGAGAACTTTGCCAAATGGTAAATGTTTTGCTCTCGACAGGCATAGTCAGTGCAGGGGAATTTGCCTCCTTCAAGGGTGGAGTCAACAGAAAAATTGAACTGGGATTGATTTTCGATTTTTTCGATTGGGATAAGGGGTGCAAGGCCCCTAATAAAGGCGTCGAACCTCCTTTGCCCCAGTTCTTCTAGGTACGCAATTATTTCGGCAAGAGAGCTGTTCTTGAATGCGGCTAGATAAGAATAAAGGTCATCGTATGCATGAGTCGCCATTTCGCTCACCTACACTTTCGGAAAGAGTTTTGCGTCGTTATTTCCGAGGCGTCGTTGGGCTCGCAATCGACTCTAGTGTGCAGCTGCTTCTCGACGTACTCCCTCATGTTCTGCCTCCACATGTAACTAATTGATTTGCTATGTGCCATTATGAATGGTATATAGCAAATCAATTGGTTACATTTAATGGAGCATTGCGAGCGTGGCGCGCGCAAAGAAGAGTCGTTGTATGGAGGCTTCCGGCAACGGCCTTTTGTACGTCCGTGACTGTTGGGTGCTATCGCGGATGACGTCATTGTTGCCTGTACTCTCGATCCAAGGATGTAATTACGGAAGTGCGGGGAAAATCGAGAACCTTCGAGCACAACGCGATTTTTAGCACCAAAACCGCAGTTCGCGGAAGCGAAAACTGGGGCCTGGTTAGCATTTCTTCGATTTTCCCCGCACCTCCGAATTTGACCCCTTGCCGCACCTTGATCACGTCTTCAAGTGGCTGGTTCATCGCTAATGGAGTTTTCTGCGGTGCTTGAATTGCGGTGTTGTGATTAGGGCAAAAGGCTCTTGGCTCCGGGGAGGCTCATCGCACGAAAATTCAAGTTGCTGCTGAAGTAGGGCTTGCTTCGGCAGCGCTAACAATAAGGGCGGCTCTGCTAGTCTCGGGAGACCGCGGCATTCGGCGGGCCTGCCGAATGCCGCGGTCAGTAGCGGTCAGTAGCGGTCAGTAGCGGTCAGTAGCGGTCAGTAGCGGTCAGTATATTCTTCGGAGCCGTTTCTCTGGGCTTCGGCGGACTTGCCAACTCGCGCTTGGGCACTACTCAGTAGATTACTCAGCAGTGCCCAGTAGATTACTCAGTAGTGCCCAGCAGGGGGAGGGCAGCAAACGCAATGGGCCTGTTTCCCGGCTAGGACCTGCAGCCTCAAACTTCGCTTGGCATCCTGTAGAACTGGTGCGGGTCTTTCGGGCTTTTCCCTACCCATTCCAACAGGCCTCGACCGGCAAGGTCTTTCAGAGTCTTCGAGGCCGTTTTCCTACCGACATTGGACTCCCGCGCGAGGTCGGAGGTCGTGATTTTCCCCTGAGCGGCGGCAATTGCCATCGCTGCTCGTTCGCGCTCGCTGAGGAGCGGTCGGTTGTCGGCCGCGGTTCTCCTGAAGGCCGCTTTCTGCAACCCAGGACGCTCGAAGACGACGACGGTGCTGTTGACGGTCTGCTCGAAGCGGAACCTCACGCCGGCTGCCTCGCAGGCCTCCTTGATGCGCGGTATGCCCGTGCCGTACTGCTCGATGACGCCGGCGCGGAACAGGGTGCGCGCGATCGCGGGGTTTCGGAGGCCGAACTCGCTCGCGGTACCGTCTAGGTGCTCTTGCGGCGAGTCGCCCTCGGGGAACAGGCCCGGGCTCACGATCTGGACGGTGTCCATGAACACGTTGACCTCGACGGCGGTGCCGGTGGTGTAGTCGCGGTGGCACAGCGCGTTGGCAACCGCCTCGCGGATGGCCTCGGCCGGGATCTCGGGGATCTCCTTGCGGTACATGCCCGTCTCGCCGATGACGAACTCGCGCCTGATGTTCGACGTCACGAAGTACTCGGCGAAGTCGAGCAGCTTGAGCATGGTGCCGCTCTCGCGGCGCAGGTCGAGGATCTTGGCCTTGGTGTTGCCGCCCAGAAGCCCCAGCTTCATCCTGGGGTAGGTGTCGGATCCCTCGCAGAACAGCTCCACCGCGGCGTTTCTTAGGCTGCCGTCGGGCGCGACGAGGTCGAGCCTTGCCAAGGTGTCCTCCACGCCGGCGAACCCGCCGCCCACGCGTCCGGCCCTGCCGCCGCGCGCGACGAAGTCACGCACCGCCTGCTCGTCGGCGTCGGAGACGGGCCTGCCGGACGGCAGCGAGTCCCACGGGCTACGGGCGCGCTCACGCTTGACGACCATGGCGCTCAGCTCCGAGGCCGACAGCGCTTTGTTCGAAGTCCCCACGCGGGTGAAGTAGCGTCCGTCGGCGGAGTAGGGGGCGTCGGCACCTGAGAAGGCAATTTTGATGTATCGCAGCCCATCATCGGCGTCGAGGCACTCGACCGTCGGGAACACCGCGGGCTCGATCTTGTCGGACACCCACGACGTCACCTGGCGCAGCGTTGCGTCGCTGACATCCTGGCCGATGACATCGCCGTTGTCCTTCACGCCGAAGTAGAGCTCGCCGCGGCCGTGCTTGTTCAGCATGGCGCTGATGGCTTGCAGTGCTTCTTTATGCTCGCCAGTGGACTTCTTGAACTCGACGGTCTCGCTCTCGCTGCCCAGGTTCATCCGCGCTGCCTTTCCCGTTCGTTGCTTGTCTCGTTGGATTATACCGTGGTCACCATGGGCGAAAACGTGGAAGCGCGCTTGCTTGCCTCTACCATGTTCTCATGCGCCTTAATGCCCTTTGTGAAGAATCATCCCATTGGGAAACGGGTCCCTATGGAACGATTTTGGTATCAGGCATAGGGGGGCGCTATCGTGGATGTCGTCACCATTGCCTGCGCCCTCGATCCAGAGATGTAATTACAGAAGTGCGGGGAAAAATCGAAAACCTTCGAGCACAACGCGGTTTTTTTGTATCAAAACCGCAGGTCGCGGAAGCCTAAAACGGGGGTCTGGTCAGCATTCCTTTGGTTTTCCCCGCACTTCCGAATTTGGCCTCTCGCCACATCCCGATTACGTCTTAAAGTGGCGCAAAAAGCCGTGTGCTCTGCTTGATTTTGCTCAGGAATTATGCCTGAGGGGTAGTGGATTCGCCTTTCTCCGCCGTGCAGCGGCACGTGTAGGGCTCTCTGGCTCAGGCGCGAGTCGCTTCCCGTCTGAAAAAGTTCTTAAAACAGCTTTAAAGTTGCCTTTGGCCTACATTGACAGCGTACAATATGCATGTTTACCATGGCAAAAGCTAAATTTGGGGAGGGGGAGCGCACGGTGGAAGTGCTGGTTGTTGGCAATACCGTGTATGTCGATGACGACTTTTGTGCCAAGGCGTTTCCCGGTGACCATGTTCAGGTCGTGGCGGCCAACGAGGCGCGCCGCGACGGGTCGTCGCTCCATGCGTCTTGGAAAGAGCTGCTGCAGCACCTGGACCAGGCTTACGAATTCGACCGTGTGGTCTACCTCTCTACCTATCTCACGCCGCATACCGAGGCCGTTGGCGACATCGAGCTGCTGCGCTCCGTCTTTCGAGCTTGCATGGGTCGCCAGATTCAGCTGCTGTTTGTGACTGGTCCCATGGGAGCGGACGGTGCGGTGGACGCTGCGGGGCAAAACGGCAAGGGCATCATTGCCCGTGCGGCCAACGACCTGTGCCGCTACTATGCGGTCCGCGACGGCATTCAGGCCAAGATCTTGCGCGTGCCGTATCTGTACACCGCCTCGCCCACGCTGGAAGACCCGATTTTGACCCCGCTGTTCGAGGCGTGCTCGCAAGGCTCTGCTGTCATGAGGGCTGGGGCGGACTCACCGCTCGGTGCCCTCTGCGCCGAGGAGCTGGCCGTTCTGGTGCGTCGCATCTTCGACAGCTGGGATGCCACATTCGAGGAACTCGAGGTTCCGGATAGCTTTGCCCACACCGTGGGAGACCTGGGCGAGGCGCTCAAGGGCTTGTTCCCGGGGCTCGACATTACCTACGACGGGGACGCCGTCGTCTCCATTGCTCCGAGCGATACCGTCCGCACGCGCTACGGGTGGTTCCAGCGCTATGACGTGCTGCGCGATCTTTCGACCATACACGCCCGCTGGGAGCAGACCCTCGCGGGCAAGCGCCATCCGCTGCGTGCCGCCATCGACCGCATGCGCGGGCGGACACTGCCCATCAAATGCCTGGAGACCGCGCTGGCCTGGGTGCTCTTTGAGGGCCTGGAGCTGGTGTTTTCGCAGTCTGCTCAGCTTAACGTGCTCGACTACCGCCTGCTGTACGTGGTACTGATCGGCACGCTGTATGGGCTCGATTTTGGCCTGGTTGCGGCGCTGCTGGCGTCGGTGGGTTTGGCAGCCAGCTATTTTACTCAGTACGGCTATACCTTCCAGGGTCTGTTCTATGAGCCGTCTAACTGGCTGCCGTTTATTGCGTACTTTGTTGTGGGTGCCGTGTGCGGCTATGTGCAGCTGCGCAACAGCGAAGCCATTAGGGCGGAGCGCGATCAAAACGAGCTCGTGCGCAACCGCAATACGTTCCTTACGCAGCTCTACCACGACGCGATCGAGGATAAGCGCGCGTACAGGCGCCAGATCGTGGGTCGCCACGACAGCTTTGGCAAGATCTTTGCGGTGACGCAGGAGCTCGACGTACTCAACCCACGCGACATCTATCGCAAGTGCTGCGAGCTTCTGGGCGAGATTCTCGAGAACGATTCGGTGGCGATCTACCATGTTTCGGGCGGGGCATTTGCACGCCTGGTGGCAGCAAGTCCCGCGATTGCCGAAGATGCCGCACGCTCGCTCACGCTTGAGCAGCTTGCACCTCTTTTGGGCGACGGGGGTCGTTCGAACCTGTGGGTGAACCGCGAGCTGACGCCGGGACTTCCCATGTTTGGATACACGATCGAGCGCGACGGGGCACCCGCCGTGTTGATCTTTGTGCGTAGCGCGGCCGAAAACCAAACGACCCTCTATTATCAAAACCTGTTCCGCATCTTGTGCGGCCTGGTCGAAAGCGCGCTGGGCCGTGCCTTTGACTATGAGGCAGTGGCACAGGATAAACGTTGCGTTGAC
>CABULX010000012.1 GCA_902492545.1 uncultured Collinsella sp.
TTTCTCGGATCCCGACCACGCCATCGTCGATATTCGCAACGGCATCGTGAGCGGTCGCAAGGTCGGCGGTCCCGCCACCGACCTGGCGCTCAAGATCATGCACGACGCCAAGTATCGCGACCTGCCGTTTATTACGGGCTACGAGGGCCGCGGTGCCGGTGGCAAGACATTGGAGTCAGCGACGTACTTTATCCGCGAGAATGACGAGATCGTCGGCATGCTCTGCGTCAACACCGACCTCTCGACCGTGCGCTCCATCAACGCCATGGCGCAGCAGCTCATGGCGTGCTTCGACGCGGCGCCGACGCGCACGGAGCCCGCCTCTATCGAGGTCGAAAGCCTTTCGGAGTCCACACAGGAGCTCATCGACCGCAGCATTGCCGAGCTGCTGAGCGCTCGCGGGCTGGATGTGGCGTCGCTTGGTCAAAGCGACCGCGTGGACGTCATTCGCCACCTCAACGGCAACGGAGTGTTCATGCTCAAGGGCGCCGTAGCCTGCGCCGCCACCGCGCTGGGCATCTCGGAGCCCAGCGTCTACCGCTACCTGCAAAAAGTCCGCAAGGAAGGCTAACGAGCAAAATGGAGTGCGGCTCCACAAGCGATCCGTCACTTGATAAAAGACCCTGCAGCTCGCACGCGCTGCAGGGTCTTTTTGCATGTCATGTTTAGTTGTTGCCAACGCCTTAGAGAGCGGCGACGACCTCGATCTCGACCAGACCGCCGGCCGGAAGGGCGGCAACCTGGAAAGCGCTGCGCGCGGGGAACGGAGCCTCGAACTTGGAAGCGTAGATCTCGTTCACGGCAGCGAAGTCGGCGATGTCGGCCAGGTAGACCGTGGTCTTGACGACATCGGCAAAGGTGGCGCCGGCAGCGGTCAGCAGCGCCTCGACGTTAGCAAGGGACTGCTTAGCCTGGGCCTCGACGCCCTCGGGCATCTTGCCGGTTGCGGGGTCGATGCCCAGCTGGCCGGACAGGAACACCATGTTGCCGGTCTGGATGCCGGGGGAATACGGGCCGATGGCTGCGGGTGCGTTATCGGAAGACACGACGGTCTTGCTCATGTTTTTCTCCTTACGATCAGATAGAGAGCGTGAGCGCGGCGTTCGCACCGGGAGGCACAATTCGGTCTGAACACCGCGCTTGATTTGGGATAGTACTCAAGGTTTCCGCGCGATGCAAGATTATTATCACGTTGCGAGAATAATTTATCGCCCAACGGCGCCTGTCGGCCGCTGAACGGCACGACCGGACGGTGAAGCTCAAAATGATCCGTTTCCCTCCGTCCCCCATGGATCACCTGATCCGCTGGGGACGGAGGGAAACGGATCATTTTTGCTGCAAGGGCTGCTGAAGACTTTGTCCTGCTTGGGCTGCGGTCATCGTCCGCCGCAACAGCGCCACTATACTTTTGAATATCTGAGCATTTTGAAAGGCAGGATATGACCGCAACCGCCAGTCGAACCACCAACCGCAGACCCGAGCTTTTGGCGCCCGCCGGAGGGCCCGAACCCTTTGCCGCCGCACTAGCCGCCGGGGCAGACGCCATCTACTGCGGCATGGGCAGCTTCAACGCCCGCCGCAAGGCCACCAACTTTACCGACGAGGCCTTTGAGCAAGCCTGCCGCGCCGCGCATCTAGCCGGGTCGCGCGTCTACGTCACGGTCAACATCGTCATCAAGCAGTCCGAAATGGGCGATGCGCTGCAACTCATCCACCGCTGCTCCACGCTGGGCGCCGACGCCTTCATCATCCAGGACTGGGGCCTGTTCTTTGAGGTCAAGCGCACCATGCCCGGCATCGAGACACATATCTCGACCCAAGCGAACATCCATGACGACCGCGGAACCCTTTGGTGCCGCGAGCAGGGCGCCGACCGCGTGACCCTCTCGCGCGAGCTTTCCATCGACGAGATTGCCGCCATTCACGATGCCGCGCCCGATGTGGACCTTGAGGTCTTTAGCCATGGCGCCATCTGCTTTTGTTACTCGGGCCTGTGCCTGCTTTCGAGCTTTGCCATGGCGGGACGATCGGCCAACCGTGGCATGTGCGCCCAGCCCTGCCGCCTGCCCTACGAGTTGATCGACGAGAACGGTCGCGCGCTCTCCCCCGCCGGCCGCGAGCGTGCGCTATGCCCGCGTGACACCAACACCTCACAGCTTGTTCGCCGTCTGTATGACGCCGGCGCCGCGTCGCTCAAGCTCGAGGGCCGCATGAAGGCGCCCGATTACGTGTACTCCATCGTTGATGTGTATCGTCACGAAATTGACGACATGCTATCCGGAGCCACCGTTGCCAAGGACGAGGAAGCCGCCCGCCAGCGCCAGCTCAAGCGCTGCTTTAACCGCGACTTTACGCACGCCTATCAGGACGGCACCTCGGGCGACGAAATGATGAGCTATGAGCGTTCCAACAATCGCGGCCAGATCGTGGGCACGGTGCTGGGCAGCCGTCTGGCCAACCGCGATGTGCGCGGCCTCAAGCCCGACGACCGCCGTCGCCGCGCCGCCATCGCCCGCATTGAGCTGTTTGAGCCCGTGGGCAAGGGCGACCTGTTGGAGCTTCGCCACGACGACGAGTTTGACCAGTTCCTGACCACCATTGCTGCCGATGATGCCGCCGCGGGCGACATCATCGAATGTCGCGTACCCCGCAGCATGCCCGAGGGCTGCCGCGTCCGCGTGATTCGCAGTCAGCGTGCCATCGACGCCGCCGGCGCCGCGCTCAAGCGCGATGTGCTGCGCCGCCGAGCTGTTGATGTGTCCGTCGTGTCGCGCCTGGGCGAGCCGTTTACCGTCACACTCACCTGCTGTGACAACCCCGCGCTCGCCGCCACCGCCACAGGCTTCACCGTCGAGGCCGCCAAGACTCGCGCCGTCGAGGCGGCAGACCTGGTTGAGCATGTGGGCCGTATGGGTTCCTCGCCCTTTGAGGCTGCGAGCTTTGACGTTTCGCTCGACGCCGGCTGCGGTATGGGCTTCTCCGCCGTGCACAAGGTGCGCGCCGCCGCCTGTAAAGCGCTCGAGGAGGCCATTCTGGCACCGTACGAGGAGCGTGCGAAAACGCTCGAGTTGCCGGCGATTGTAACCAGTGATTCCCGCCCCGCGCCCGAGCACTACCGCGATGAGTCGCAGATCTGCGCCACCGTCACCTCGCTCGAAGCCGCCGAGGCAGCGCGCGTGGAGGGTGCAACGCGCATCTACATGACCACCGACGCGCTCGATGCGGCCGAGCTCTCCCCCGCCGATGCATTTGGGCAGGGTATCGTGCCTGTACTCGACGAGGTCTGCCGCGCCGTCGACCACGAGCGCGTCGATCCCTGGATCAATGCTGGAGCCACCGTCGCCGTCGGCAATATCTCCGAGCTCGCCGTAGCCGCGCATGCCGGCGCCACAGCCGAGATTCGCTCTTGCCTGCCGGTGCACAACACGCCCTGCATGGAGGCGCTTGCCGAGCGCGGCGCCGGTGCGTTTTGGCTCTCGCCCGAGATCACGCTCGACGAGATTGTCTCGCTCGGCGCCGCCGCGCCCGCTGCTCTGGGCATCACCGTCTTTGGCCGCCCGCGCGTCATGACAAGCGAGCATTGCATTCTGCAGGTTGCCAATGGCTGCATCCACGATTGTGCCAACTGCCGCCTGCGTGCCCGCAAGCTCTCGCTCAAGAATATCGACGGAAAGGTCATGCCCGTCCGCACCGACATCCACGGCCGCTCTCGCCTGTACGATGCCTACCCCATCGACCTCACGCCGCAGGTTCCTCAGCTGCTCGACGCCGGCGTGCGTCGCCTCATGGTGGACGGAACGCTGCTCGAGACGGATGAGGTGGGCCGTGCCGTCGCCCGCGTCCGTCGTGCCGTCGAGGCAGCGCAGGCCGGCCGCAAGCCCGCCGCCCGCCTACGCGGGGCGACCTCGGGCTGCATGTTTGTGGGAATCAGCTAACCGAAAGGCTTACACGTGAACGAAGAACCTCAAGTCCTCTACTGCGACGCCTGGCTCATGGCCATCGACAAGCCCGCCGGCATGATCGTCCACGGCGACGGCACCGGCGAGCGCACGCTCACCGACTACGCCAGCGACCTGCTGCTGGCGATGGGCGACGGCTTTGCCGCGACCGACATGCAGCCGCTCAACCGCCTGGACCGCGACACCACCGGCGTGGTGCTGTTCTCGCTCGACAAGCAGACGCAGCCCGCCTTTGACCAGATGGTGATCGACCACGCTTTCGAAAAGCACTACCTGGCGCTCGCCGAGGGCAAGATCGACTGGAACGAAAAGCTCATCGACAAGCCCATCGCCCGCGACCGTCACGACAGCCGAAAGATGCGCGTCGGCGCCAGTGGCAAGCCGTCTCAAACGCGCGTGAAGGTGCTCAAGCGTCTTAAGAGCCGTCGTGGCCTGCCCACGCGCTCGTATATCGATGTCGAGCTGCTCACCGGCCGCAAACACCAGATCCGCGTGCATCTGGCGAGCGAGCGTCATCCCCTGGTGGGCGACGAGCTCTACGGCACGCCGCGTCCCTGCGGCCTGATGCTCCATGCCCACAGCGTGTCCTTTACGCATCCCGTAACCGGCGAGCACATCCACATCGAAGCCCCCTGCCCCTGGGAGCCCTAAAACCTGCCAAAAAGGGACAGGTTTATTTTGGCAGGTTTTATCTGGGCAAACGTCAAGCCGTCACGATGGCTCAGCCACGGTCCCAAAACGTCTCGATCTGTAACAGTTAGAACCCATTTTCCGGTCTATCTGTTACAGATCGAGACATTCGAATCCCCCTCAAGGGAAAATCTCGATCTGTAACAGTAACTCGGCAAAATCCGTCCCAGATGTTACAGATTGAGAAAAAGGGACGGCGCGGTTCGGAAGTATCTCAATCTGTAACACCTAGCCCACTTTTAACGGTCCAGTTGTTACAGACTTAGACAAACCGGCAGACAACGAAAGCGACAACACCCGTGATGGACGTTGCCGCTTTTCTATTGAGAAAACTACTCGCTTTTTGTTACTAGCCACCAAAATGGGGACAGGCACCTTCGCGGTGGTTTTGGCCTTAGCCCGTCCCCTGCTGTTAGACCGTGATGACGTTGTCCATTGCCCGGTACTTGGCGGGGACCTCGCCTGCGGTAATAATCGTTGCGTCGCGGAAGTCCGCGAACTTGACGGGCGCCACCATGCCAAATTTACTGGCGTCCGAGATTACGAAGCGCTTGGCCGTATGGCGCATCGAGATACGCTTTACTTGCGCCTCCTCGATATCGGGCGCTGTGAAGCCCTGCTCGGCGGCAATGCCGTTAGAACCCCAAAAGCCGCAGTTGAAGTTGTAGCGGTCTAAGGTTGCCAAGGCATCGGGGCCAACGAGCGCCTCGGTCTCGGGTTTGAGCTCGCCGCCCAGCACCACGGTACGCATGCCGCGCAAAGCAAGGCGTTGAGCATGGAGCACGGAATCAGTCACATAGGTGACACCTTCAAGGTGTGGAAGATGCTCGATGAGCTTGAGCGTCGTCGAGCCCGAGTCGATGTATACAAAGCTCTCGGGCTCCACAAGCGCCGCCGCACGGGCGCAGATACGCTCCTTGTCGTCGTTATGGAGATCACTGCGCTCGCTAAGCGTTAGGTCGCGCGTCACGTGCGCGCGCTCAAGACTCGTCGCTCCGCCGTGGACCTTGGCGATGCGGTGCGCTCGGTCGAGCGTCTGCAGGTCGCGCCGAATGGTAGACGCCGTCACGCCCAGGGTGTCGGCAAGCTCTGGCACAGTAACAGAGCCAGCCTGCTGCACCATCGACACGATCGCGGTGAGCCTATCTTCCGCTAGCATCGCTTACTCCTCCTCGGGGTACACGACTCCCCAGTCGGCGCGAAGCTTGGTCATAAGCTCCATAACATCAGAAGCATAATCCAGCAGCTCGCGCTTGGAGTCGTCGCCGGCAACGGCCTTCTCAAGATCCGCCATCTCATAGCAAAGGGCGTAAGCCTCGGTGCCCGCGACAACGTCCTCATGATGACCGTCTGCGGTCCACACGATGGTCGCGTGGTCGGCACGCGGATACTCGTTGACCTCGATATAGCACTTGTCAAAGCTGATGACCGAGCGCTTGGGCTGCTTGGAGTGAAGCGTAAGACTCACAACACCCAGCTGCTGCTCGGCATTACGGCAGACGATGCCGCCCGCAACGTCGACGCCGGTCTCACAGGTGTTGCCCAGCGAAACGACCTCAGCGGGCTGGCTTGCCATAAAGAGGCGCATAACGGACAGGGCATAGACGCCAATGTCGAGCATGGCACCGCCAGCAAGGTTGCGATTGTAGAAACGGTTGGTCAGGTCGCCGTACTCCTTGTAGCTGCCAAAGTTGAGTTGGGCGAGGTTCATGCGGCCAAACTCGCCGGCATCCATACGGCGGCGCAGCTCCTGATACAAGGGCATGTGGAGCACCGTAGTGGCGTCCATGAGGATCACGTTATGCTCATCGGCAATGGCACGTGCCTCGTCGAGCTCGGCGGAGTTGAGGGTAATGGCCTTCTCGCAGAGCACGTGCTTGCCAGCTGCCAGAGCGGCGCGCAGGTAGGTGATATGCGTGTTATGCGGGGTGGTGATATAGATTGCGTCGATGTTCGGATCGGCATAGAGGTCCTCGACCGTTTCATAGACCTTCTCGATGCCATACTGCTCAGCAAAGGCCTGAGCCTTGGACAGTGTGCGGTTGGCGACGCCCGCAAGCTTGCGGCCGGCAAGAGCGAGAGACTGGGCCATCTGGTTGGCGATAACACCGCAACCGATCACAGCCCAGCGGAGCTCGGGGGCCGTAAAAATATCGTTGGGGAACGGCTGATCCTGGACCGAGGCAAACGCCGCCTTAGCGGCTGCTTCGGCGTCGAGTGGAGCCTGCTTGGAATCTGCCATCATGTGCCTCCTAAGTCATCGGAAGTCCTTCATTTCTAACAACCCTATATTCGCACAATTGCGCGCGTATCTGCTCGTGTTTGCGTGTTTATTTGCTTATCGGTCATTATTTAGCCATAGTTGGTAGATGTTTGCGCGTCTATGCGCATTATCGCGCAAGGCTATGCGCGTAAATGCGCATGCGACGATCCTTGTGAAACATAAAGGGGCGGAACACCAAAGCCCTAAAAGACAGAGTAGGCCGTATTACTCCACCCCTCTGGGGGCGCAGCCATCAAAGGAAGGTCCCGAACTGCCGACAGATAGGGACTTCCCTAGCTGCCGGCACATAAGGAACGTCCCCAGCTACAGGCGTTTCAACGGCACTCATTTAAGTCTGTCCCCAATGAATAGTCTGTCCCCAATGACTGCCAATCAAGGCCACTCATTTAAGTCTGTCCCAAATGAGTGGGGATAGAAAAAGGCCCGGGTACCGTGAGGGCATCCGGGCCTTTGCTAGCAACTTGATGTTGCGGGCAGCTTAGAACTTGTGGCCGCACTTCTTGCAGACGCGCAGCTTGTTCTTACCGTCCTTCTCGTGACCGACGCGGGTAACCTTACCGCACTCGGGGCAAACGAGATTGACGTTGGAGGCGTCGATGGGAGCCTCCTGCGAAACGATGCCGCCCTGCTGGTTGGCAGCGTTGGGCTTGACGGCCTTCTTGACGACCGAAACGCCCTCGACAACGACCTTGTTCTCGGCGGGGAGAGCACGCAGGACAACGCCCTGCTTGCCGCGATCCTTACCAGAGAGAACCTGGACCTTATCGCCCTTCTTGATATACATATATCTCCCCTAACTACAGGGTCTCGGGAGCGAGCGAGACGATCTTCATGTACTTCTTGTCACGAAGCTCGCGAGCGACGGGCCCGAAGATACGGGTGCCGACGGGCGAACCATCGTTGTTGATGACAACGCAGGCGTTCTCATCAAAGCGAATGTAGGAGCCATCCTTGCGGCGGATCTCCTTAACGGTGCGAACGACGACGCAACGGACAACGTCCTTCTTCTTGACGTTGGCGCCAGGGGTAGCCTCCTGGACAGCACCGATGAACACATCGCCGATGCCTGCATAACGACGCTTGGAACCGCCAAGCACCTTGATGCAGCGAATCTTGCGAGCGCCGGAGTTGTCGGCGACGTTCAGCATGGTTTGCATCTGAATCATGGTAGATGTTCCTCCGAACTAAGAACCGAAGAGAGGTGCGCAGCCTTTATACGGCCCGTGGTATGCAAGCCAGGCATACGCACATCTTCGGAAACGTACAAGTCGTAAGAGCGACTGCTTATTTAGCGCGCTCGACGACCTCGATGAGGCGCCAACGCTTCATCTTGGACATAGGACGGGTCTCCATAACGCGGACGGTGTCGCCCACGCCAGCCGTGCACTCCTCGTCGTGAGCGTGCAGCTTCTTGGAGCTGGTCATCATCTTGCCGTACTTGGGGTGACGCTTGCGCTCGGTGATGGTGACAACAATGGTCTTGGCACCGGAGACGGAGGTAACGACACCCGTACGGACCTTACGCGAGTTACGCGAATCAGTCATGTTCTCTCCTTAGGTCCTACTCGGCGACAGCGGACTTCTCCGCTGCGATCTCGCGGGCGCGCTGCTCCGTGAGGACGCGAGCGATGTCCTTCTTCACGGTGTTGACGCGAGCGGTGTTGTCCAGCTGGCTGGTGGCCATCTGGAAACGAAGGTTAAAGAGCTCGGCGCGCATTTCCTTCAGCTTCTCAACGAGCTGAGCGTCCGAGAGCTCACGAATCTCTGCGGGCTTCATTAGTTCTCCTCCTTGGCGGCGGCGGCGTCCTCAGCAGCCCACTTGGCCTCGAGAGCGGCCTCCTCAGCCATCTCCTTCTCGATGCGCTGCTCAGCGTTCTTAGCAGCAACAATCTTGGTCTTGATGGGAAGCTTGTGCTGTGCAAGACGCAGAGCCTCGCGAGCGACCTCCTCGGGCACGCCCTTGACCTCGAACATGATGCGGCCGGGCTTGACGACGGCCACCCACTCCTCGGGGTTACCCTTACCAGAACCCATGCGAGTCTCAGCGGGCTTCTTGGTGATGGGCTTATCGGGGAAGATCGTGATGTAGACACGACCGCCACGCTTCATGTAGCGGGTCATGGCAATACGAGCGGCCTCGATCTGACGGTTGGTGATCCAATGGGCCTCGAGAGCCTGGATACCAAACTCGCCGAAATGCAGCTCGGTATTACCCTTGGCCTGGCCCTTCATGGAGCCACGCTGCACCTTGCGGTGAAGAATACGCTTAGGGGCAAGCACTACTGACCCCTCCTCTCGGAGTTACGACGACGAGGACGGGAAGAGCCCTCGAGTGCAGGGTTGGGAACAGGCTGGCCCGGGAGCTTCTCGCCCAGGTAGATCCAGACCTTCACGCCGCAAGCGCCCATGGTGGTGCTGGCGACAGCCGTGCCGTAGTCAATCTTGGCACGGAGGGTGTGCAGAGGCACGCGACCCTCACGGTACCACTCACGACGGCCCATCTCGGCACCGCCGAGACGACCGGAGCACTGGATACGGATGCCCTTAGCGCCGGCCTTGCGGGCGGACTGGACAGCCTTGCGCATAGCGCGACGGAAGGCAACGCGGCCCTCGAGCTGCTCGGCGATAGACTGAGCAACGAGGTTGGCGTCGAGCTCGGGGCGCTTGATCTCGACAACGTCGACGGAGAGCTGGCCCTTGGAGACGCCAGCGACCTTCTCGAGCTCGGTGCGGAGGGTATCGATCTCGGCACCCTTCTTACCGATGACAACGCCGGGGCGAGCGGTGAGGATGATGACCTTCACCTTGTCGCCAGCGCGCTCGATCTCGACGCGGGAGACAGCTGCGCGGGAAAGACGCTTCTCGAGGTACTTGCGGATCTCGAGATCGTTACCGAGGGTCTTAGCGTAATCCTTCTCTGCGAACCAGCGGGAGCGCCAGTTCTCGGTGATGCCAAGACGGAAGCCGGTGGGGTAGACTTTCTGACCCATACAGCTTTACGCCTCCTTTCGAGGAGCAACGACGACGGTGATGTGGGAAGTACGCTTCAGAATGCGAGAAGCGGAACCCTTGGCGCGGGGACGGATGCGCTTAAGCGTCGGACCCTCGTCAACATAGGCAGCGGCGACAACCAGGTTGTCGGCACGCAGACCGTTGTTGTTCTCGGCGTTCGCAACGGCGGAACGGAGAACCTTCTCGACATCCACGGCGACGGCGCGGTCGCAGAAGTGGAGGATGTCGAAGGCCTGAGCGACAGGCTTGCGGCGGATCAGATCGACCACCAGGCGGGCCTTGCTGGGGGAAACACGCACGTACTTAGCGACGGCGCGAACCTCGGTGGCCTCAGTTTCAATAGACTTAGTTGCCATTTACGGTTAACCCCCTATTTGGCCTTGTGGCCACGGAACGTACGAGTCGGCGCGAACTCGCCGAGCTTGTGACCAACCATGGACTCGGTAACATACACGGGCACATGCTTGCGGCCGTCGTGGACGGCGATGGTGTGACCAACCATCTCGGGGAAGATGGTGGACGCGCGGGACCAGGTCTTCACGACGTCCTTCTTGCCAGCCTCGTTCATCGCGGTGATACGCGAGAGAAGGCGAGTCTCCACGAACGGGCCCTTTTTGAGACTTCTGCTCATAAGTGCTTTCTCCTAAAACTCGGTATCCGAAATTACTTCTTACGGCGACGAATGATGTGCTGGTTCGAGACCTTCTTCTTCTTGCGCGTACGAAGGCCCTTCGTCGGCTTACCCCAGGGGGTAACGGAGGGACGACCAGAGGTGTGGTTCTTGCCCTCGCCACCGCCGTGCGGGTGGTCGACAGGGTTCATGACGGTACCGCGGACGGTCGGGCGCACGTTCATGTGACGCTTACGGCCGGCCTTGCCGATGACGATGTTGGAGTGATCGGCGTTGCCGACCTCACCGACGGTGGCGCGGCAGGTAACGAGGATGCGGCGCATCTCGGAGGAAGGCATACGGACGATAGCGTACTTGCCCTCCTTACCCATCAGCTGGCAAGAGTTACCGGCGGAACGGGCGATAGCAGCGCCCTTGCCCGGCTGGAACTCGACGGCGTGGATGAGCGTACCGACGGGGATGTCGGCGAGGGGCAGAGCGTTGCCCGGCTTGATGTCGGCGTCAGAACCGGACATGATGGTCTGACCGACCTCGAGGCCCTTGGGGGCCAGGATGTAGCGCTTCTCACCGTCAGCGTAGTGCAGCAGAGCGATGCGAGCGGAACGGTTCGGATCGTACTCGATCGTGGCAACCTTGGCGGGCACGCCGTCCTTGTTGCGCTTGAAGTCGATCACGCGATAACGACGCTTCACGCCGCCGCCCTGGTGGCGGGTGGTGATGCGGCCGTTGTTGTTACGACCGGCCTTCTTGGGCAGGGGCTCGAGAAGAGACTTCTCGGGCTTGGTGCAGGTGATCTCGGAGAAGTCGGAGATCGTCTGCCAACGCCTACCAGCGGAGGTCGGCTTAAGGTGCTTTACAGCCATTACAATCCCTTTCAATAGGAATCCGTTAGCCATCGCAGACAGGGATTCGAGGTTCTGCCTCGGGTGCGATGACACCGGACGTATACACGGTTCCGGGCGTGTCCATTTTATACGCCCAAAACCTTGAGCTCCCGCCTCCCCTATTTGGGAGGCATGAGCTCACTCAACAGCAGCGAGTCTTAGGCCTGGTTGCCAAAGACCTCGATGGTGTCGCCCTCGGCCAGCGTGACGATGGCCTTCTTCCAAGAACGGGTCTTGCCGGCGACATAGCGCACGCGCTTGGTCTTGGGCTTGACCGTCAGGGTGTTCACGCGAACGACCTTGACGCCGAAGATCTCCTCGACAGCGTCCTTGATCTGATACTTGTTAGCATCCTTGGCGACCTCGAACGTGTACTTGTTCAGCTCCATGCCGGAGAAGGAACGCTCGGACACGATCGGACGGATGATGATCTCGTGGGCGGTCATTTATGCAAGCACCTCCCCGAAGTGAGCGGCGATGTCGGCGGGCATCAGCACAGCGTTGTTGTTGACGAGATCGTAGGTGTTGGCCTCGTCAGCGGTGATGATGAACGTCTTGGGAATGTTGCGGAACGACAGGTAGGCGTTGACGTCCTCATCGCGAACGATGATGGTCAGACGCTTACCCTCAAGGCCGAGAGCCTTGAGCATGGCGACGGCAGCCTTGGTGGAAGGCTTCTCGAAGCCGTAGTCGTCGACGAGCACGAGCTCGCCATCGGCCAGCTTGGCGGACAGCGCGGAGCGCATAGCCAGCTTGACCTCCTTGTTGTTCATACGCTTAGCGTAGGAACGGGGCTTGGGGGCGAAGACAACGCCACCGTGACGCCACTGGGCAGCACGGATGGAACCCTGGCGGGCACGGCCGGTGCCCTTCTGACGCCAAGGCTTCTTGCCGCCACCGGAAACCTCAGAGCGGCCCTTAGCGGACTGGGTGCCCTGACGCCAAGAGGCCATCTGGCACTTGACGATGTGGTGCATAACGTGGATGTTCGGCTCGATGCCGTACACCTCAGCGGCGAGCTCGGCCTCGGCGACCTTCTTGCCCTCGCTGTTCTTAACTTCAAACTTTGCCATTTAAGTGTTCTCCTTGGTATGACGCTGGGCTAAATGGGCTGGGCCCTTAGGCCATACGGATGGCGACGAGACCATTCTTGGCACCCGGGACAGCGCCCTTGACCAAGATGAGGTTCTGCTCGGCATCGATGCGAACAACGGAAAGGTTCTTGACGGTAACGCGCTCGTTACCCATGTGACCGGCCATCTTGACGCCCTTGAGGACGCGCGCAGGATAGGCGCACTGACCGATAGAACCGGGGTGACGCTGGAAGTGAGAACCATGCGTCATAGGACCGCGGCGCTGACCCCAGCGCTTGATGCGACCCTGGAAGCCCTTACCCTTGGAGGTACCGATGACGTCGACCTTCTCGACATCAGCGAAATCAGCGACGGTGACGACCTCGCCGACCTTGTGCTCCTCGCCGTTCTCGACGCGGACCTCACGAAGGAAACGGACAGGCTCGACGCCGGCCTTGGCGAAGTGACCAGCCATGGGCTTGTTCACGTTCTTGGCCTTGATGTCGCCGAAACCAATCTGGACGGCGTCATAGCCGTCGGTTGCCTGAGTTTTAACCTGCGAGACAGCGCAGGGGCCAGCCTGGATGACCGTGACGGGAACGACGTTGTCGTCCTCGTCCCAAACCTGGGTCATGCCAATCTTGCGGCCGAGAATCATGCTGATCAAGATATGATCCCAACTCTCGCGTGGTCTTGGGACAATGCGTACACCACCGAGCGTACGCCCCTAGAGGACCACTACTTACACGACGTGCTCCCCAGCCTTGTATTTCGCCCGGACTACCTGACAACCCTATTAAGCAGGCATTTTGTCCAGCCAGAATACTCCCCTGGTTTCACACAGCTGTTTAGTATACACGGCTGCGGGCGTATCCATCGAGATTCATATTTCACTCACATTGTTTACGCAGGTAAAGTGCGTGGCACGTTCCCAGTGTGCGGCGGAGGGGGCGGGCCTGAGACATATTAAGGTTGCTGCTCTACAGTCCTGCTCACGACGGAGAGCACATTAAGTGCTCTCCTGTTCGTGCGGAACTCGCGACAACCTTAATATGTCTCAGGCCCGCCCCCTCCGCCGCACACTGGGAACGCCACGTTGATGTCTGCTAAACCTTGCTCGCTCAGGCTAATGACTTTGTTGGGGGTCCACTATTTGCTGGAGGGTGAACTTGCATTGCATTGGCTCACCTTCTGCTTGTGGCTTTGCCTCATCGAAATCGAAAATCATGATGGCGCAGTTGGGGAGTTTTGCTGGGAGCTCGAAGCCCTCTGGGGCTGCAGCCTTGATGAATTGGCGGCTGGCGCTGCCGTGGCTTACTGCTAGAAGGGTTTCGATGCCCTCGGAGCCCATGATATTGGTGAGAGTGTCCACCATGCGTTCTTGCAGCGCCTGGCTTCCTTCTCCTCCGTAAGGGACCAAGTCCTCGCCCGGATCCCAGACGTCGGTGGGTAGCGCGTCGTGGGGACCTTCTTCGAAGGCACCGTAGCAGCGCTCGATAATGCCTTCGCAGGGCCCAACTGCTGCGTCCGGGCCGAGGAGCTCGCATGCGACGAGACTTGCCGTGTCCATAGCTCGGCCTAAGGGTGATGAGACCACTTTGTCGGGGACGACGCCGTGGGCTTTGAGCCATGCGGCTGCCATCCCGGCTTGCTGACGACCTAAGTCGGTGAGCGGTGAATCGCAGCGGCCCTGGACCAGCTTTTTGACGTTGAACTCCGTCTGACCGTGGCGGAGTAGATACAGCTTCTTCATGCTCTCCCCTTCTGCATAACCTGCTTTGCCGGCACAGCCTTACTCGTGGGTATGTCCTACGTAGTCTTCGTCGATCGTAATCTTGGCAATCGACTTGGGATATTCCGATTCGACCCGTTGTGCCAGCGCGTGCTTTACGTCTTCGGCACTCATCTGCAGATCCGAGGGACGCACGCAGTCAAAGATCACGTTGGTGTGCGTAGGACCCGGCACACAGCGCAGGTCATGAATCGAGAGGCGGCTATCGATCTCCTGGGCCATGACGTGAATGCGCAAGCGCATGCTCGCCACCTTTGGATCGTCGGTCACGATGGGGTCGTAGTGAAGCGTGACGATCATGCCGTCCTCGTCCCTAAACGACTGCTCGATGTTATCGAGCGTGTCGTGACTTTCCATCGGGCTGGCCTCGGCTGCCATCTCAGCGTGAGCGCTTGCGAACTTCCTGCCCGGGCCGTAGTCGTGAACCATCAGATCGTGAACGCCCAAAACGCCGGGGTAGCTCATGATCTTGTCTCGAATGTGCTTGACCAGCTTAGGATCGGGCGCCTGACCCAAAAGTGGGCTCACCGTATCCTGGATGAGTTCAAAACCGCTCCAGCCAATATAGGCGCCAACGGCAAGGCCGACCCATGCGTCAAGATTGATGTGCGTCACCTGCGAAACAATCGCACATGCCAGCACGGCGCCTGTGGCAAGGACATCGTTCTTGGAATCCTGAGCCGTCGCATGCAGCGTCTCGGACTCAATGCGGTCACCGAGCTTTTGGTTGAGGGCTGCCATCCACAGCTTTACGACCATCGAAAGCACTAGAACCGCCACCAGGGCAAGCGAGAACTCGACAGGTTCGGGGTGGATGATGCGCTCAAACGAGGACTTGATAAGCTCAAGGCCGATCAGCAGCACGAGCGCCGCCACGACCAGACCCGAGAGATACTCGTAGCGGCCATGTCCGTAAGGATGCTCGGGGTCGGCCGGCTTGCCCGCCAGCTTAAAGCCCAGCACGCTCACGATATTCGAGCTGGCATCGGACAGGTTGTTCATGGCATCCGCCACGATCGAAACCGATCCCGAAAACACACCAATTGCGCCCTTCGCAGCGCATAGTGCCACATTGGCGAGAATACACACCATGCCCGTCAACGTACCCACGCGTGCACGGTCGCCCTGCGCGCGCTTAACAATCCACTCGACCATCTACATCCGCCCCCACGGTACTGCCTATATATCTATTGCTCAAACGGATTGTAGTGTAGCCACTTTGTCCCCCAGATACAAAAAGGCCGCGACCCACACGGGCCACGGCCTTGGAGCATGGCAAAGGAATCGTCCTTGTGTCGCACAGGTTTACGCGCTTACTTCAGCAGCGCTCGCCACTGTTTCGGGTGAATCGGCCCCGTCTTCTGCCGCCTGTCCCTGCGCCGGCACCACGCCAAAGCAGTAGCTCAGCGCCGCAGACACCGCAAATGCCACACCGCCGGCAACGCAGCACCACAGCAGGTTCGAGATGCCGCCCGTGGCAAAGCCAATGACCATAAGGACATTCGTCATGCCGATGGTATAGGCCGTAACGTGGCCCACGGCCGCAACAAGGCCTCCGACGGCGCCGCCAATGGCCATGCACGTCAGGCACCTGCCATATTTAAAGCCGCAACCGTACAGCGCCGGCTCGCTTACGCCGCCAAGAATACCCGAGATTGAATAGCCCAGCATGAGTGCCTTCTCGTCCTTATCCGCAACGCGGAGCGACGCGCCAAAGGGCATGCCCCAAACGGCGAACGTCGCCATCGTCGCGGCGATCAGGATGCACGAATCCGTTCCCACACTCATAAACTGAGCATAGGCAAGCGATAGGACAACGTTGCTGACGCCTGCAATCTTAAGAAACTCCCAACCCGCGGCAAGCCCCATGAGCGTGAGCAGCGACACGATGCCACCGGAATTGCCAAGCATAAACATAAGCTGGCCCAACAGCATGCCCAGATAGCTGCCCGCCGGCGCCGTGATACACAGCGAAACCGGAACCATGACAAGCATGGTTGTAAACGGAACAAACGAAAACGCCACGGCCCTAGGGATAACGCGCTTAAAGAAACACTCCACTCGCCATAGCACAGGCACCGAAAGGAGAACTGGAATAACAGTCGTCGTGTAATCGTTGACCGGCGCGGGAAGCAGACCATACACGGAAGTCATCGATGCCCCCGTCGTCGATGCGGCATCGACGAGCTTAAGCAGATCGGGCGCAATCAATACGCCGCCCAGCATCATGCCCAGCTGCTCCGAGCAACCGAGCTGGCGGGCGGCCGCCCAACCAAGATAAATGGGCAAAAAGTAGTAGCCGGCGTTATAGAGCCAACTGTAGAACAGGCGATAGATTTCGGAATCGGCAGACCACAGGCCCAGCATGCCTTCGCCCATAATGACGGCGACGGTGCGGAACGACGCCGCGCAGACAATAAACGGCAACGCCGACATCATGCTTTTGGACAGATAGTCCACCACGGCCATGGCGTTTGATGAAACCGTCGTTGCAAACGTGGTGTTAGAAACTTGTGACATGGAACGCCTTTCCCAATGTGACATGCGGGCTGCCCCTTTGTCACATCGTGCGGTACTGACCGATTGCGCGGTACTTTTCGTAGCGGAGGTTTGTGAGGGTCGCCTCGTCGAGCTGCCCAAGCGTATCGAAGGCATCAAATGCCGAGGACATGACGGCACCGGCGATCTCCTCATGCGACAGGCCCCTATCGTCAACAATGCCGTCGATGATGCCGAGCGCCAACAGATCGGGAGCCGTGAGCTTCAGCGCCTCGGCAGCCTCATTCGCGCGGTCGGTATCCTTCCACAGGATCGACGCACAGGCCTCGGGGCTCACGACCGAATAGGCCGAGCTCGAGAGCATCAGGATGCGGTCGGCCACGGATAGCGCCAGCGCGCCACCAGAGCCGCCCTCGCCTGTCACCACCGAGACAATCGGCGTCTTAAGGCCGCTCATCTCCATGAGATTCTGGGCAATCGCCTCGCCCTGGCCGCGCTCCTCGGCACCGATGCCGCAAAACGCGCCCGAAGTATCGACCAGGCACAGAACCGGTCGACCAAACTTTTCGGCCTGGCGCATAAGGCGACGCGCTTTGCGATAGCCCTCGGGATGCGCCATACCAAAGTTGCGGTGCATACGCTCTTTAGTCGTGGTGCCGCGCTCGATGGCGATAACCGTCACGGGTCGCCCGTCCTTCCAGCCGATGCCGCCTACCACGGCAGCATCGTCGCCAAAGTAACGGTCGCCGTGCAGCTCCACAAATCCATCCAGGCCCAGCGAGATCATCTCGCCCGCCGTGGCACGATCTGCCGACCGCGTCTGTTTGACAATCTCGAGCGCGGTTTTTGGTGCGGCCGAGCGCTTGAACAAATGTCCCAGCCTTTTGCCGCGGCGGCCCGTATGCACAATCTCGTGCGGTGCCCCCAGGCCGGGCGCGTGCCCTTCGTGCAGCGCCAGCAGCTCGCCTACCGTGAGCGCAATCTCGCCACGCGGAACAACGGCATCGCAAAAGCCGTGCTCCAGCAAAAACTCGGAGCGCTGGAATCCCTTGGGCAGGCGCTTGTGCATGTTCTGCTCGATCACGCGCGGGCCGGCAAATGCCGTCAGGGCATCGGGCTCGGCCAGGATAATATCGCCCTCCATGGCAAAGCTCGCGGTTACGCCTCCGGTCGTGGGGTCAGTGAGCACCGTGATATACAGGCCGCCCGCCTCGCTATGGCGCCTAACCGCCGCAGAGATTTTGGCCATCTGCATGAGCGAGGTCACGCCCTCTTGCATGCGCGCACCGCCCGATACGGTAAAGCCAACGACCGGCAGTCCCAGCTCGGTCGCACGCTCAAATGTGCGGCAGATCTTCTCGCCCACCACGGAACCCATCGAGCCCATCATAAAGTTGGCGTCCATAAAGAAGAGCGCCGTATCGCAACCGCAGATTTTGCCCTTGCCGCACACAACGGCATCGCGCTCGCCCGAACGTTCGCTCACGCTCTTGATCTTGTCGGCATAGCCGGGAAACAAGAGGAAGTCCTCCGGCGCCAGACTGGCATCCCATTCCTCAAACGTGCCCTCGTCAATCGTCATGCGCATGCGGTCGCGCCCGCTCACGCGAAAGTGTTTGCCGCAACGAGGGCAGACCTCGAGGTTGTCGTGCAGGCGCGCCTCATCGATCACGCGGCGGCACTCCGGGCACTTGATAAACACGTGGCGCGCGGGAAACTCGGCGCACGACTCGGTCATCGGTCCCTCGAGGACGTTGACCGTCTTCGCTTTTCTATTCATCAGCATAGAGATGCCCCATCAGATCGGTGTGATACATGCCCGACAAGAACTCGTCGTTTGCCAGCACGTCGAGCTGAAGCTCGCTGTTTTCGCTCACGCCCTCAATCACGAGCTCGCCCAGGGCCGAGCGCATCTTGCGAATGGCGCCGTCACGCGTGGGCGCACACACGATGAGCTTGCCAAGCATGGAGTCGTAGTACGGCGGAACGTTCGCGCCGGTAAACATGGCGGAATCCCAGCGCACGCGCGGACCACCCGGCACACGCAACGCGGTGACCGTTCCGCATGACGGCAGAAAGTCCGGCGTTTCGGCATTGATGCGGCACTCCATGGCGTGGTTGCGGACCGGCATGTCCTCCTGCTCAAAGGGCAGAGGCTGGCCGGCTGCCACGCGCAGCTGCCACTTGACCAAGTCGGTATCGGTCACAAACTCCGTAACCGGATGCTCCACCTGCAAGCGCGTGTTCATTTCCATAAAGTAGAAATTGCCGTCGTCCGAATACAGGAACTCGATGGTACCGGCTCCTTCGTAGCCGACGGCACGAGCCAGGTCACGCGCTGCCTTGTGCATGCGAGCACGAATGTCGTCGTGTCCGTCGAGGCACGGCGCGGGGCTCTCCTCGATTAGCTTTTGGTTGCGCCGCTGCACCGAGCACTCGCGCTCGCCGAGCGAAAACACATGGCCCTGCTTATCGGCCATAATCTGTACCTCAACGTGATGCGCCGGCGCGACGAACTTCTCCATGTAGCACTCGCCGTCGCCAAAAACGGCCTCGCCCTCGGCGCGTGCTTCAATAAAGGCCTTTGCCGCATCTTCCACGCGCTCGACCTTACGAATACCGCGACCGCCGCCGCCCGCACGCGCCTTAATAAGCACGGGGCAGCCAATGCGCTCAGCCTCGGCCGTTGCCTCCTCGGGACTTTTGAGCAAATCGCAGCCCGGCACGATGGGCACGCCCGCCGCGGCAGCCGTTCGACGTGCGGCGTCCTTGTCGCCCATGCTGTCGATCACCTTGGCCGAAGGACCAACAAACGCCAGGCCATACTTGTCGCAGTCGCGCACGAAGCTCGCCTTCTCGGAGAAAAAGCCATAGCCGGGATGAATTGCCTTAGCTCCCGACTTTACGGCACAGGTGAGCACGGCATCGTCGTTGAGGTAGCTCTCGGCAAGACGCGGACCGCCGATGCAATACGCCTCGTCGGCAAGCTGCACGTGCAGCGCGTCCGCATCGGCCGTGGAATAGACGGCGACGGTCTTGATGCCCATATCGCGGCACGCGCGGATAACACGGACCGCGACTTCGCCGCGGTTGGCGATGAGCACTTTGTCGAACATGAAGCCTTCCTTAACTTTCGTGCATGAGTGCAAAAGACATATCGGCGCGGCAGCAAACCTCACCGTTGACGCTCGCAGTACCCGTCGCAAAGCGGAACGGCCCGCGCGCACGCGTGATGGTGCACACCAGATCAACCGTGTCGCCCGGGCGCACCGGACGCTTAAAGCGCACCTTGTCCAGACTCGTGTAGAACGGCGTCGCGCCGCGCGCTTCCTCATCGCCCATCAGCAGCACGCAACAGTTTTGGGCGAGCATCTCGCACTGAATCACGCCGGGGACCACCGGGTTTCCCGGAAAATGCCCCTGCAAAAAGTACTCGTCGCCCGTAATCGTGATCTTGCCGTGGGCCTCGTCGCCCACCAGCTCGGCCTCGTCGAGCAAAAGCATCGGTTCGCGATGCGGCAACAGCTTCTTGAGCTCTTCTTTGTTCATGGATATCACCTATCCGATCCTCATGAGGCAGCTGCCAAACTCCACGAGGTCGCCGTCGGCCACGCAGATCTCGAGCACCTCGCCGTCTGCCTCTGCCGTTACCTCGTTGAGAACCTTCATGGCCTCGATGATGCAGAGCGTCTCGCCGGCCTTGACCTTAGAGCCCACGTGCACAAACGACTCGTCGCCCGGCGCCGGGGCAGCATAGAAAACGCCGACCATGGGAGCGGTCACCTCGGTGCCCTTGGGCTCCGGTGCGGCGGCAGGTGTCTGCGCGGCGGGCTCCGGTGCGGCAGGCGCGACTGTGGGAGCTGCAACTGGAGCGGCCATAGCGCTCGGCATGGGCATGGGCACGGCAACCGGCTGTGCGGCGCTCGCGCGCTCGAGTTCGACCGCGGTGCCATCGGGCTCCTCAACGCGTACGCGCGTGAGGCCGCGGTCCTCCATAACATCGGCTATCTCGGCAAGTCTTTTGGAATCCATGCTCTAGCTCCTCGTATATCTACGCAGCGCGATGGCGGCGTTGTGTCCGCCAAAGCCCAAGTTGGTCGAAAGCGCCCAGGTAAGGTCAGCGCGAACCGCGCGATTGGGCGTGTAGTCAAGATCGCAGGCGGGATCGGGCGTGTGGTAGTTAATGGTCGGCGGCACCACGCCCTGCTCGAGCGCCATGGCGCAGGCCATGACCTCGATGGCGCCCGTGGCACCGATCATGTGGCCGGTCATCGACTTAGTCGACGAGACGTGCGCGGCGCGCGCCGCGTCCTCGCCGAGCGCACGCTTAATGCCCGCCGTCTCGGACGAATCGTTGAGCTTGGTCGATGTGCCGTGGGCATTGATGTAGAGGCCCTCGGAAGGCCTGACGTCGCCCTCGGTCACCGCCAGCGATATCGCGCGGGCAATGCCGGCAGCCTCGGGATCAGGGCTCGTGATGTGATAGGCATCATCGGTGTTGCCGTAGCCCACGACCTCGGCATAAATGTGCGCACCGCGCGCCTGCGCATGTTCCATGCTCTCGAGCACGAGCACGCAGGCGCCCTCGCCCATCACAAAGCCATCGCGGTCTGCATCGAACGGGCGGCAAGCCGTCGCGGGATCAGGGTTGGTGGTCAATGCGCGGCAGGACGTAAAGCCCGCAACGGCATCGGGGATAATTGCGGCCTCGGCGCCGCCCGCGAGGATCGCGTCGGCATAGCCGTGCTTTATGGCGCGGAACGCCTCGCCCACCGCATGGGCCGAGGTTGCGCACGCGGTCACCACGGGCAGGGTCGGGCCCTTTGCCTTGTGGCGGATTGCGATATTGCCCGATGCCATGTTGGGGATCATCATCGCGATCATATAGGGCGATGCGCGGCGGGGCCCACGGTCGGCAATCGTATGGACGTTGTCGACGAGTGTCTGCATGCCGCCCACACCCGAGCCCACGTAGACGCCCAGGCGCTCGCGATCGACGGCGCCTTCGACATCAAAGCCCGCATCGTGCATGGCTTCGTCCGAAGCCGCCATCGCAAACTGAACGCAGGGGTCGAGATGCTTGGCGTCACGCTTGCCAAAGTACTCGTTGCCGTCAAAGCCCTTGACCTCGGCTGCCACCTTGACGGCAAACGCATCGGTATCGAAGTGCGTGATCGGGCCGATGCCGCACGTGCCAGCACACATTGCCGCCCAGGTGGCAAGCGCGGTGTTGCCGAGCGGCGACACGGCACCGATGCCGGTGATTGCAACTCTCTGTTCCATCATGGTCTCCTCATCCAAGCCGTTCTTCGGCCCTGATTTCTACATCGCCATTCCGCCGTCAACGCGTACGACCTCGCCCGTAATGTAGGCAGCCGCATCGCTCGCCAAAAAGCGCACCACGCCGGCCACTTCCTCGGGGCGCGCCATGCGCTTTAGGGGAATCTGCTCCTCGGTTGCCGCGCGAACCTTCTCCGAGAGCTTTGCCGTCATATCCGTCTCGACAAACCCGGGGGCAACCGCGTTCACTCGTACGCCGCGGAGCGCAAGCTCGCGCGCCACCGCCTTGGTAAGCCCTATCACGCCCGCCTTGGAGGCAGCGTAGTTGGCTTGCCCGGCATTGCCCATCAGGCCCACGACCGAGCTCATGTTGACGACGCAACCGCCACGCTGGCGCATAAAGGTCTTGGTGAGCGCGCGCGTCATGTTGAATGTTCCCTTGAGATTGACGTCGAGCACGCGGTCGAAGGCGTCATCGCCCATGCGCATGAGCAGGCCATCGCGGGTGATGCCGGCGTTGTTGACGAGCGCCCAAATGGAGCCAAAGTCGTTGAGGACCGCTTCCACGCACGCGTTGACGGCAGCGGGGTCGGCCACGTCACATTGATATGAGCGCGCCGTGGCGCCAGCCGCCTCGCAGGCGTCGCACGTCTCGCGCGCCGCATCGACGCTGCCGGCATAGACGACGGCGATATCGTAGCCATCCTCCGCCAGACCGATAGCGCAGGCGCGGCCGATACCCCGCGAGCCGCCCGTGACCAGTGCCACGCGACGTGAGTCGTTGCGCTCGAGCGCGCCATTGTTCAAGTTGCCCATGTCATTCCTTTCGGGTTACAGCCCTGTGGACTATGCGAGCTCGTCGGCAATAGCTGCGACCTGCTCGGCCGTCTCGCACGAATACACACGAACGTCGCTCAGCGTACGCTTGACCAGGCCGGACAGCGTTTTGCCGGGGCCGACCTCAATAAATGTGTCGATGCCTTGATCCTGCAGAGCATGCAGCGTATCGACCCAGCGTACGGCATGGCTCACCTGATTGGCCAAGACATCCGATGCCGTCTGGGGGTCCGCCGGATAGGACGCCGCTGTCATATTTGCCAAAACAGGAATGAGCAACGGGGACGGCGCGTGACCGGCCTCAATATATGCGGCAAGGCCACAGGTTGCCTCGGCCATATAGGGGCTATGAAATGCACCCGACACCGCGACCTTCATGGCGCGGCCGCCAGCCTCTTTTACTAGGACGTCGAGGGTCTGCAGCGCATCGGGCGCTCCGGCCACAACCGTCTGCTGGGGACTGTTGTAGTTGACCGGCCAGCAGTCCTCGCCGGCCTGCGCAGCCAGGTTCTCGACTTGCGCAGCATCAAGTTTGATGACGGCGCGCATGCCGCCGGGGTGACGCTCGGCCGCCGTGGCCATCAATGCCGCGCGCTCACACACGAGCTCAAAACCCGCTCGCGTATCGAATGCCCCCGCAAAGGTGAGTGCAGCGACCTCGCCCAGCGAGAATCCCGCACAGGCGGCAGGCACCACGCTGCGCTCGCGCAGGGCGACGGCGACAGCCAAGTCGTGCACGAACACGCAAGGCTGCGTGTTCTCGGTCTGCGAGAGCTCCTCCTTGGAGGCGCTCCGGCACTGCTCGCTCGTCCCCGGGCGCACCTCATCGGCAATGGCGAACACCTCGGCAGCCGCCGGTGATGCTTCGATGAGGTCGACGCCCATCGCGGGGTGCTGGGCACCCTGGCCGGCAAACAAAAACGCTACGCCACCCATGCGCACGCACCCTTCAGGACGTGCTCGGCGCCATCGACCAGGTCGTCAACGATTTCGCGTGCGCTCTGGCGCTCGTTGACCATGCCGGCAATCTGTCCACACAAAAACGAACCCTCTTCGTAGTTGCCGTCCTTGGCGGCCTTACGCAGCGCACCGGTTCCCATAGCACCGAGCTCCTCGGCACTCGCACCGGAACCCTCGCTCTTGGCATAGGCGTTGGTGAAGGGGCTCTTGAGGGCGCGCACCGGATGTCCCGTCGAGCGACCGGTCGCACGCGTCGAAGTGTCGTTGGCCTTCAGGACCATCTCCTTGTACTGCTCCGAGACGGTACACTCATCGGCAACGAGAAAACGCGTGCCCACTTGGACGCCAGCGGCGCCAAGCATAAAGGCGGCCGCCACCCCGCGGCCATCCGCGATACCGCCGGCGGCCACAACGGGAATGTCGACCGCATCGACGACCTGCGGCACCAGTGCCATCGTCGAGGTCTCGCCAATATGGCCGCCCGATTCGGTACCCTCGGCAACAACCGCCGTGGCTCCACGACGTGCCACGAGGCGCGCCAGCGCCACCGAGGCAACGACCGGGATGACCTTGATGCCCGCCTCGTTCCACGCCTTCATGTACTTGGCGGGATTGCCGGCGCCCGTCACGACGACCGGCACTCGCTCGTCAATCACGACCTGCGCGACCTCGTCGGCAAACGGGCTCATGAGCATGACGTTGACGCCAAAGGGCTTATCCGTCTTGGCGCGCAGCTCATGAATCTGGTCGCGAAGCCAGTTGGCGTCGGCGTTCATGGCCGCGATGATGCCTAAGCCACCCGCCTCGGACACTGCGGACGCCAGCGAGGCATCGGCAATCCAGGCCATACCGCCCTGGAACACGGGCTTTTCGATGCCGAGCAGATCGCAGAGAGGAGTCTTGAGCATCTCTACTTCTCCAATGCCGCCTCGACCGTATCGGCGAACTCGCCGACCGTCTTGGGGTTCTCCTCGGTATCGAGCTGGATGCCAAACTCGTCCTCGACGGCAACGAGGATCTCGACGGTGCCCAGGCTGTCGAGACCAATCTCCTCGAGCGTGGACTCGGGCTTCATCTCGACATCGTCAAGACCGGCGGTCTCGCGGATAACGTCGCAAACGCGCTCGAAGGTCTTCTGATCTGCCATGGTAGTTCTCCTTTGGTTGTGCCCTAGGGGCGTTTTTATTTCCTATGTGCGACTACTTCCAACGAAGCAGATAGCCACCTATATCCAGACCGGCGCCAAATCCAACCAAGGCGATGGTGTCGCCTGTGTGAAGTGCACCGGCGTTTGCCAGCCGGTCGAGGGCAAGTGGAATGCATGCGCTCGAAATGTTGCCGGTCTCGCGCAACGTGCGAACCACGCGCTCGTCCGGCACGCCCAGGCGCTTGACCGCCTGGCTCAGGATTCGTTCGTTAGCCTGATGGAATACAAAATGATCGATGTCTTCGACCAAAATGCCCGCATCGATCGCAAGCTTATGGACCGTGTCGCAGATGGCGTTGACGCCGAACTTGAACACGCGGCGGCCGTTCATGGACAGCACGCTCGCGCTATCTGCGGAAGCCTTAAACGGCGAGGTACCGACCAGACCGGGAACGCGCAACGTCTCGACGTCGGGCGCCGTCGAAAGCTCAACGGCAAGGGGGTTGTCTCCCCCAGCTTCAATCACTGCGGCGCCTGCCCCATCGCCAAAAAGCACGCAGGTAGCACGGTCGGTCCAGTCGAGCGCGCGCGTCATCTGCTCGGCAGCAACAACAAGCACGCGCTCGGCACGGCTGCGGGCGATATAGCCCTCGGCGACATCGAGCGCAAATACGAAGCCGGCACAAGCCGCCGAGACATCGAAGGCAGGGCACGTCGCGCCAAGTCGCTCAGCAACGGCACACGCCTCGGCGGGAACAAGGTGGTCACCCGTCGTCGTCGAGCAGACGATCAGATCCAGCTGGCTCGCGTCGATTCCGGACACCTGGAGTGCCCGCTCGCTCGCCGCTACGGCAAGGTCGTCAAGTGACTCGGTGGTGCAGACGTGGCGGCTCTTGATACCGGTGCGAGTAAAAATCCACTCATCCGAGGTATCGAGGAACTCAGACAGCTCGTCATTGGAAACGCTGCGCTCAGGAAGCGCCGAGCCTGTTCCAAGAATCGTGAAACCCATCACTAACCTCCTTTGAGTTGTTGACGTGTTTACATCGACCAAGAGAGGATAACGCATTTCAGTCTTTGTTGACGTGTTAACATTAAATTGTCCAAATGCGACAAAGGCTTCACATTGTGTCTATCTCTCGACACCATTGCGCGATTGCCTTATTTACTTAGGAGGTAGCAGCTGTTATGGATTCTCGTTTAACGATAGTCGACGTAACCGGATCGACCAACGATGACCTGCTCGAAGCAGGAAAACAGGGAGCGCCGCACGGCACAGGACTTGCCGCCCGGGCTCAAACAGCAGGGCGCGGCCGGCGCGGGCACAAGTGGGACTCAACCGTCGGCATCTTATTGCTTTCGCTTATCCTGCGCCCATGCGTTAATCCTGCAAAGTTCTCTGGTCTTGCCGCCGTCAGCGGCCTAGCGGTGCTCGAAGCACTCGAAAAACAGGGTCTTGCAAACGAGATTCGCCTTAAATGGCCCAACGACCTGGTCGCGCGAGGACGCAAGCTCGGCGGCATTCTGGTCGAGGCCGCACGCGATAACGAAGGCAAAACTTTCGCCGTCTGCGGCATTGGCGTCAATGTGAACTATGTGCCCCAAGAGGTGCCCGATGGCGGCCTGCCGGCAATCGGTCTCTCGGACCTTAACGAAAACGTTCCTGCCGTCGACATGCTCCTCGATGAGGTCTATCACGCAGTTATAGACGCTGTAGATACCTGGGCAGAGCGCCTCAACGCCAAGGAAGAAGACGCCGGTCCG
>CABULX010000013.1 GCA_902492545.1 uncultured Collinsella sp.
TGGAGTAGCGCGAGTGGACGAGCGCCACGGCCGTCTTGACGGCGGCGTCGTTGAGATCGATGAAGAAGCGGCGCATCTGCGTGGCGACCAGCATGCCCTTGTACACGATGGTGCGAGAGCTCATGGAGCACACGTAGAAGATCTTGTCGCGCAGGGCAAACTCGGCGTCGGCCTTCTTTTCGATGGTACGGCGGCACACGTACAGGCGACGCTCAAAGGCATCGCCGGCGGGCGTGTCGTCCGGACGGCCCAGGAAGGCCTGCAGGATGGTAGGCATGCAGGCGCGGGCCGTCTCGCCCAGGTCGTGCGGGTCGACGGGCACCTCGCGCCAAAAGAGCAGCGGCACGCCAGCCTCGGCGCAGCCTTCCTCAAACACGCGGCGGGCATCCTCTACGCCCTTGTCGTCCTGCGGGAAGAACAGCATGGCCACGCCATAGTCGCCCTCCGCCGGCAGAATCTGGCCGCACTTTTGGGCCTCTTTACGGAAAAAGTGATGCGGAACCTGGAACAGGATGCCGGCGCCGTCGCCGGTGTTCTTCTCGAGTCCCGTACCGCCGCGGTGCTCCAAGTTGACCAGAATGGACAGCGCATCGTCCAGAATCTGGTGATGGCACTCACCGTTGATATCGGCAAGCGCGCCGATGCCACATGCATCGTGGTCGAATTCGGGGCGATAAAGGCCCTGCTGCTGAGCGGAATCTGCCTGCATCGCGATCCTCCCCTAGATATTTTGACAGTCAGTTGAATAGGCATACTAGGGGCATCGCCGGCCCGTTGTGTTTCCCACCCGTTTCGAAACAATCGCGTAACGCACGCCCTACGAGTGGACACCGCCGACCTCAAGGGCGACAACATAGGCCCCAAGTTCGGCCTGCAAACTCACCTCTTCAAACATCTCAATCTGTAACAGTAAGACCCAATTTCCATCCCTAGTTGTTACAGATCAAGACATTTCGGCAGCCCCCTGCACCATCCTATTCAAATATAACATTTTGTTAGACATGGTTAACTTTTAAGCCAAAAACGGGTATCCTTTGCGGCGTCAAACAAACGGCACGCATGCCGTGCCACATTAAGGAGGCCCCTATGGCAAACCAGACAGACCAACAGACGATCCAACTCGTCCTTATCCGCCACGGAGAGTCGGAGTGGAACAAACTCAACCTGTTCACCGGCTGGACCGACGCAGAGCTCACCGACACGGGCCGCGAAGAAGCCGCCGCAGGCGGTCGAGCCCTCAAAGAAGCCGGTTTCGACTTTGACGTCTGCTACACTTCGCGCCTCAAGCGCGCGATCCACACCCTCAACATCGTGCTCGGCCAAATGGATCGCGAGTGGCTGCCCGTCATCAAATCCTGGAAGCTCAACGAGCGCCACTACGGCGCGTTGCAGGGTCTCAACAAGGCCGATGCCGCGGCGGAGCACGGCGACGAACAGGTGCTCATCTGGCGCCGCTCCTTCGATATCTGCCCGCCGGCACTCGAGCCGAACGACGCGCGCGATCCCCACACCCAGGAGCAATACCGTGATGTCGCACCCGACCAGCTGCCCTACACCGAGTGCCTCAAGGACACGATAGCCCGTGCCTGGCCTTATTTCGAAGACGAGATTCGCCCCCAGATGCTCGCCGGCAAGCGCGTACTCATCGCCGCACACGGCAACTCCCTGCGCTCTCTCGTCATGAAGTTCGAGCACCTCACGCCCGAGGAGATCCTCAAGGTCAACATCCCCACCGGCGTGCCGCTCGTCTACACCTTCGATGCCGATTTCAACGTCCTCGACAAGCGCTACATCGGCGACCCGGCGACCATCGCCGCCAAGATCGACGCCGTGGCCAACCAAGGCAAGGCGCACAAGTAACCCCAACCCAAACCGAGCGCGCGGCGCCGCATGACCCAAGCGCGGCGCCGCGCTGCCCCTATGCAGGAACCGACCATGCTCAACCATCTCAAACAACACTTTGGCTGCCGACGCACCGGTGGTCACGGAGGCCTAGACATTGCGCGGCACATCGGCCCCGGGCTGCTCGTGACCGTCGGCTTTATCGACCCGGGCAACTGGGCCTCCAATATGGCCGCGGGCTCGCAGTTTGGCTACGCGCTGCTGTGGATCGTCACACTGTCCACGATTATGCTCATTGTGCTGCAGCACAATGCGGCGCACCTGGGTATCGCCACGGGCGCCTGTCTTGCCGAGGCCACGACCCGCTTTCTCCCCCGCATCGTGGGACGCGCGGTGCTCGGCAGCGCCTATCTCGCGACCATCGCCACCGCCATGGCCGAAGTCCTGGGTGGCGCGATTGCCCTTCAAATGCTCTTTGGGCTGCCCGTGCGCGCGGGCTGCGTCATCGTGGCGGCAGTATCGATGGCGATGCTCATGACGAACTCCTACAAGCGTGCCGAACGCTGGATCATCGCCTTCGTAGGCGTGGTAGGACTCTCGTTTTTGGCCGAGCTTGCACTAGTCAAGGTCGACTGGCCGCAAGCCGCCGCAAGCTGGATCACGCCCAGTATGCCCACTGGCTCTGCCGCGATTATCGTGAGTGTCCTGGGTGCGGTCGTTATGCCCCACAACCTCTTTCTACACTCCGAGGTCATCCAATCCATGCACTTCGAAGGCCAAGGCGAGCAGGTTATCGAAGAGCGTCTGCGCTATGAGCTCTTCGACACGCTCTTTTCGATGGGCGTGGGCTGGGCAATCAACTCGGCCATGGTCATCCTGGCCGCAACGACCTTCTTTGCGCACGGCATTGTCGTAGACGACCTCGCCGTCGCAGCGGACACGCTCTCCCCCATTCTGGGCCCAGCAAGCTCGACCATCTTTGCGGTGGCGCTGCTGTTTGCGGGCCTCTCGAGTAGTGTGACGGCAGGCATGGCGGCAGGCACCATCACCGCAGGCATGTTCGACGAGGAATACGACGTCCACGACCGACATTCCTCGATCGGGGTGGTGGCCTGTTTCGCCGGCGCAGTGGCGGCGTGCCTGGTCGTCCCAAATCCTTTTGAGGGTCTCATTTGGAGTCAGGCGCTGCTGTCGCTTCAGTTGCCGATTACGGTCTTTGTGCTCATACGACTCACCAGTTCGCCCCGCGTCATGGGCAAATACGCCAACTCGCACCCGCTCAACGCGTTGCTCGTAGGGATCGGCGTCGTCGTGACGATTCTCGACATCGTGCTGCTAGCGGGGATGTAATTGGAATGGCGTGACTGTCCAGATATAACATCTCAATCTGTAACACGTAAGGCCGTTTTAAACCGTCAGATAAATCAAAAGGGTCCCAGCCGGAATATCCAGCCGGGACCCTTGGACAGAGCTCTGCATGGCTAATCGCCGTGTGCCTGCGAGCTACTCCTCGACGAGCTCAAACTGATCGGGACCGACGCCGCACACCGGGCACACATAATCCTCGGGCAGCTCGGGCGTATCGACCTCAACCTCGTAACCGCAAACGACGCACACGAACTTATACGTCTTCTTCTCCTCAGCCATGATGTTCTCCTCTCGAACGTGACTGGTGATGTACTTCGCTTATTAGTATATGTTCTCAATAATATAATGCAAGTGTTTTTAAAACATTTCTAGCCTTGATACGAGGACGCCTTCGGAGGCGTCTTGCCCTTCAGGACCTTGTGGTAGTAGTCGTAGGTGAGCGGCGTCTCGTCGCTCAGGCGCTCGGCATCCTCGACCTCGCCGATAAAGAGCAGGTGCGTGCCCACATCCACAGTGTCGATCAAACGGCAGCTAAACAGGGCCGCCGCGTGCTCGGGCACATAGGGCATGCCCAGAGCCGTCTCGCGGGTCTCGTATTTGGCAAACTTGTCATAATCGCTGCTGGTGCGGAACCCAAAGTTACCGATGTAGAGCATATCGGCGGTCTGATCGATCACGGTCAGCGCGAACGCTTTGGCCGATGCGATGACGCCCGAGGTGACATTGTCCTTGTTCACGGCAACCGAGATGCGCGGCGGGGCGGATGTCACCTGCACCGCTGTGTTGATAACGCAGCCGGCACGCAGCCCGTCGGCCGCGGCACTCACCACATACAGGCCGCTCGGCATCGTAAAGAACGCAGTTTTGTCCATAACGATCACTCCCCTAACCCAGGATTGAACCTCATGGATGTATGTACCCACAAAAAAGGCGGCACCCATAACGGACGCCGCCTTTGAGACATATGTGTCAAAACAGCAAGCAAGGTGAGGCGCCCGCAGTTGCGGTGAAATAGGGACTGAATAGCCCCTCAAACAGGCAAAACAGTCCGTATTCCACCGCAACTTATATAGAGTGCCTAGCGGTTGCGTTCCTTAAGGGCGCGGTCGATCTCGCGTTGGACATCACGCTTGGCCATGTCCTCGCGCTTGTCGTAGAGCTTCTTGCCGCGACCCAGACCCAGCAGCAGCTTTACGCGGCCGTCCGTATTAAAGTAGAGCTCCAACGGAACCAGCGCATAACCACGGTTGCGAAGTTTACCGTCAAGAAAGTCGATCTCCTTGCGGTGCAGCAGCAGACGACGCCGACGGTCGGGATCGCGATTCCACACGCCACCATGGCTATAAGGGTGGATATGCAGGCCGACGAGCCAGCACTCCCCGCCGCGGATCAGCGCGAAGGTATCGGTGATCTGGCAGGCGCGCTCGCGAATCGACTTGACCTCGGTGCCGCTCAGTTCAATGCCGCACTCAAAGGTCTCATCGATAAAGTACTCGTGATGTGCCGAGCGATTCTTGGAAATGAGCTTGCGCTCGCGCTTACTGGGCATCGCCGGCCTCCTTGGCGCCATCGGCGTTTGAGCCCGCAGCCTCGCGCTTTGCCTTGCGCTCGGCATTGAGCTCAGCATCGCTCTCGCGCACCAGTTTGATAATCGCCGCGCAGGCTTCCTCGCCCACCAAGTCGCGAGCACGCACCGTCAGGCGCGTCGCCTCCTGCTTGTCGCCGTCGCTTGCGGCATCGGTCGCGCACATAATCAGGCAGATGGCAATCTCGGCCGAAGGTGAGGTCGGAACGCCTTGCAACGCCAGCTCGCCCATCACATGCTCGTCGCTCTCCTCGGCGGCATCCGGATAGGTAGTATGGATCTTGTTGAGCAGGCGCGTCGTATGCGCATCGTTGGGCGCCAGGCGCAGCGCCAGACGCGCGCAGCCCACGGCAGCCGAAATGTTCTCGGTCTCGGGCTCCAAGAAATACTGACCCAGATTGGCGTAAGCGCGGGCGGCGCACTTGCCATCGCTCGCGCGCTCTAGCACCGAAAACGAAAGCGAAGCCCACTCCTGCTTGTCCTCGAGAGCGCGGAACAGCTCGGCCAAATCCAAGCGATAGTTGCAGTTCATGGGGTCCCAACGCACGGCCTGCATCAGGGCATTGCGAGCGCTCACATAATCCTGCTGGCGAATGTAGGCAAACGCCATGTCAGAGTACAGGCGGTCAAAAGGCACCTCGACCTGCACGAGCTCGCGCGGATCCTTCTCCACGCGGCGATAGGCCAAGCGCTCAAACTTGCTATCGAAGCTAAAGTACTGGCGCTTCTCCTCCGTCTTGCACTCAGCGTCGATATACTCCTCGGCGAGCTCCACCAAGCGCTCCAGCAGCGGCGTCGCCGTAGCCAGGTCGCCCTGCGCCAGATAGTTCTCGGCATACGTGATGTCTTGCAAGCTGATGGGCAGATCCATGGCTACTCCTCGATCCGAGCGAAACACGGCAGGCGCCGTATATACGGTCAATACACAAAACCCGGGTCTCTTGCGAGGCCCGGGCGTTCAATTTTGGTAGCCCGTACCAGATTCGAACTGGTGATCTCCGCCTTGAGAGGGCGGCGTCCTAAACCGCTAGACGAACGGGCCATATGTAGCAAATGCAATGGCTGGGATGGAGGGAGTCGAACCCCCATTGACGGAACCAGAATCCGCTGTCCTGCCATTAGACGACATCCCAATGACTGCATCGCTGCGCTCGGCTGTGCCTTTGCGCAAGAAAGAAATATACGGGAAGTCTCGCCGTGACGCAAGCCCCAATTTTGACTTTTTTGAAATTCAGTCAAATTGGCCTAATTTAGTCCAACCCGTGAAGGACCTGTGAAGCCGACCGCTGTACACGAAGGGCAAAACGCCGCGAGCGGTAGCCGTCAACCGTTGGCAGATTCTACCGTGAAAACGATAGCACCAGGCAACACAATCGAAGTATCAATGATCACGTAGATATCGAGGCGCCATGGACGAAGAGCTTGATTACCTATGGGAGACCCTGGGCCTTGAGATCACTGCCGACCTTTGGCCCGAACGGGACAAAATCCATCCCACACTGCGCCCCGCCATTACTGTGGTGCAGGCAAAATACCGCCGTGCATCCTTTTTGATCATGCGGATGTCATGGCACGCGGGACTCCCCGACCTTAAGCGAATCCAGGCAAGCCTCGTCGAGTTGTCCGGCATGCCGACCGTCATATCCGAGGCGCACCTGGAGCAGCGCCAGCGCGAGCGACTGCAACAGCAGCGGATTCCCTTTATCTGCCCCGGCGTTCAGGCATATCTGCCCTTTATGGACGAGGAGTACTGGAGCGGCAAGCCCAACAAACACGTAAAGGTCTACGATCCGCACGAATGGGCACAGCTTGAGGATTAGCGCATATGCCCGCCAACCGGAAAGCTCATCCCGGAATTTACGTCCAGAACGGGACGCGCTTTCCCCTAGAGGCCCCAAACGGAAACCGTATCCCAGATTTCGCGCTCAAACTGGGATACGGTTTCCGCTAGCCCCTTCAACCGGAAACTGCGTCCCGGAATCCGAGCTTAAAACGGGTCGCACTTTCCGCAGCCGCTACAGCAACGCCTCGGCCCAAGCCGCTTCCCTAAAGCCGGGAATCGCAAAGTCGTCGCCCACCAGCAGCGGACGCTTGACCAGCATGCCGTCGGTCGCCAGCAGCTCGTAGCACTCCTGATCCGTCATGCCCGCATCCAGACGCGCCTTCAGGCCCAGCTCTCGATATTTCATGCCCGACGAATTAAAGAAGCGCCGCACCGGCAGCCCCGAACGAGCAATCCAGGTCGCAAGCTCATCAGCCGTGGGATTGTCCAAAACGATATCGCGATCGATATACTCTACCCCATGTTCGTCCAGCCATGCCTTGGCCTTCTTACAGGTCGAGCACTTGGGATATTCAACAAACAGTACAGTCATGGGAATCCTCCGAATATAGATCGGCCAACGCAGGCACACGCCACACGAGGCGCCTTCGTATGATGGGCCAATTGTAGCCCGCGGGTCACACGTTAAACGAACCGTACCCCGAATCCGCGCTTGATAAACGGCAGCAGCTCCATTGCCTCGGGCGTGATATGGCCCGCAACGTTCATGCGCTCGTCACCGGGAAGATCGACCCGCGCAATCTCAAGCTCGCCTTCGTAGCGCCCATATCCGCTATTGCTCACAGCGATCGACCCAGCCTTTCGCGGCAAGCCGGCTCCGGCATCCGTCGGCACGGAATCCGGCTTAAGCGTCGTACGTGACTCCTGAGACCTAAAGATGAGGACGCTCGAGTCGGGCCGGTCGTGATGAATCTGCCCGCGCACATAGGCATAACCGGGCTCAAGCTCGCATTGCAGGTCCACGTATCCGGCGGAAACTTGAGCAAACTGCGCCCAGCCCGCATCGGAAAGATCGGGGTCGCCGACCAACACAATGTCGCAATCGGCGCCATGTGCAAGCTCAAGCATATTGAGGGCAACCTTTGACGCGCGACCGCGCTGCGCCTCGACCGTCGGCAGTCCCTCGAATACCGGCCCGCGAACGTTAGCATCGCCCGGCACAAAAGCCATGATTTCGAATCCAAGCGCCGCAAGACGAAGATTCACCCGAGCAATGTCCTCCAGAGCTAAACCGGTATAAGGCTTGGGGTAAAAATTGTGGCAGGCGGCAAAACGAGTCACATCGGCACCGGCCTCACGCCACGATGCGATTTCATCAGAACTCACTGTCGATGCATTGACCACGATGCGAAATACACCGGACAGCTCCGCGACCCGCTGGGCGCTAAAGCCATAGTCCAAACGAAGGTATTCCAACCCCAGATCGCGCAAGTCCTCGATGCGCTCAAGCCCGAGCAAATCGCACGTGCGAGGCCCCACATCGGCAATGAGCGCAATGCCGCGGGCGGAAAGCAGCGACAGCACATGACGGACCTTATCGGCATACGCCGCTCCCCCATCCTCGGGAATATGCAGCGAGGTGAGCGCATAGCGCGCACCCGCCGCGGCACCACGTTCAATCGTCCGCTCAATATCCTGCAGAGGGCTGGAAAGATAAATCGAAATACCCGTTTTCACGCTTCAACGCTCCTTTAAAAAAGGCCGGCGGAGCAGCTAGCCCCGCCGGCACAACCATAACATCAAGAAATCTGCCGCGCGCCGCGAACCCTGAGCAACACGGCTCGCGATATCAATCTACTCGCCAAAGAACTCGTTGATCTTCTGCTCGTCGACGCCAAAGAACCACGTCAGGACAAAGCCGGCGGCATAGGCAAGCAGCATAGCGGCAACGTAGCCGAGCTGCTGGCCAGGAACGACGATCAGCAGGCCAAACAGACCGGAAACGCCCTGAGAAACCGTGCCGATGTGAAGCAGCGCCGCGAGCGCGCCGCCAAATCCGGCACCCAGGCAGGCCGTCACAAACGGACGAACGAGCGGCAGCGTAACAGCATACATCAGAGGCTCTCCCACACCCAGGATTCCAACGGGAATGGACTCTGCGACGTACTTCTTGAGCTTGGCGTTCTTGGTCTTAAAGTACAGCGCCAAACCGGCACCGACCTGGCCGCCGCCAGCCATCATAAGGATGGGAAGCAGGTAATTGATACCCTTGGTAGCGCCGTCGGGATCGTTGAGCATAGCGTGGATCGGCGTGAGCGCCTGATGCAGGCCGACGGAAACCAGCGGCAAGAAGCCTGCCGACAGGATATAGCCGCCCAGGACGCCCAGCTTCTCGAAGATAAAGGTCAAAACGCTAAAGATGGCAGTCGTCAGCCATGCGCCAACCGGCTGGATGACGAGCATCAGAGCAAAGGCGCCGATGATGAGCACCAGCAGCGGAGACAAGAACGTGTCGAGTGCGTTGGGCATAACCTTGCGAATCTGACGCTCCATCCAGGCAAAAAATGCGCCAGCGATGAGAGCCGCGATCATGCCGCCCGCTGCGGGGTTGTACTGCGCATTGGTGAGCGGCAGCAGAATGGCAGTGGCAGGATCAGCCGCGCCAGGCGCAAGCAGGGGCATGGCACTGTTGGCGATACACATCATGCCGGCGATGCCGCCCAGCGCAGCGGAGCCACCAAACTCACGTGCCGCGTTATAGCCCACCAAGATGGGCAGATAGGCAAACAGGGCCCAGCCCATGGAACGAATGCCCTGGTACCACCACTCGCCTGCAAGCGCGCCTGCCGTCGAGACGTTAATGACGTTGCAGATACCGTTGATGAGGCCAGCCGCAATGATGCCGGGAAGTAGGGCGACGAAGACATTGGAAATCTTCTTGAGGAAGGCCTGAACCGGCTTGGACTCGTACTTGGCCTTCTGCGCGGCCTTGTTTGTGGCCGCAGCGTCAACCACGCTCTCGTCAGCAACGCCTTTCGCAAGGCCGGTGAGCTTGGAGAACTCCTCGAGCACCTTATTCACCTTGCCCGGACCCAGCACGATCTGCATCGTGTCGTCCTCGACCAGGCCCATCACGCCGTCGAGTGCCTTAATGCCCTCCGTGTCGACGTTGCCCGTGTCTTTGACGGTCACGCGCAGGCGCGTCATGCACGCCGCGTTTGCGAGCACGTTGTCTTTACCGCCCAAAAGGTCCAGCAGCTTTTGAGCCAGCTCTTTGTTCGTCATAACTCCTCCTTGTATTGGGTATCTCGTCTGAATGTCATATCAGCTCACGCCGCGCACCTATTGGGCATCGGCATTGCTCTTCTCATGGCCACTCACCGCAGCACGGACATGGCCTCGCGCCCGCTCAAGAGCTACCGTAGCCTGCTCGGCATCGCAGTCCAGCAGTACCGAGACAATAGCGGTTTTTACGTGGCCGCCGGCATCTGCAAGCGCCTGAACGGCGCGCTCGCGCGTGCAGCCGGTCGCCTCCATCACGATGTTCTGGCCGCGCACCACCAACTTCTCGTTCGTCTGCTGCACATCGACCATCAGGTTTTGGTATACCTTGCCGATCTTGACCATGGCACCGGTCGAAATCATGTTGAGAATGAGCTTTTGAACCGTTCCCGCCTTGAGCCTCGTTGAGCCGGTCAGCACCTCGGGACCGGGCACGGGCTCAATGGCAAGATCTGCGCTCTCCCCGATCTTCGACCCTTGGTTGCAGGCAATTGCAATGGTCTTGCACCCAGTTGCCTTGGCGTACACAAGGCCGCCCACCACATAAGGAGTACGACCGCTTGCCGCCAGGCCAACGACAAGATCCTTGTCCGAGAGTCCACGCTCTCGCAGGTCGTTCGCGCCAAGCTCCTCGCTGTCTTCGGCACCTTCGACAGCCTTGATAAACGCCGTCTCGCCCCCAGCAATGAGCCCGACGACCAGATCGGGCGATACGCCAAACGTAGGCGGGCACTCCGAAGCGTCAAGCACGCCCAAACGACCACTAGTGCCCGCGCCCATGTAAAAGACGCGACCGCCGCGCTCAAGCGCCTCGGCAGCCCAGTCGATTGCCGTGGCAACCTGTGGCAACACTTTCGTGACCGACTGGACGGCACGGAGATCCTCATCGTTCATCGTCGTGACGATTTGCAGCGATGTCATCGTATCGAGGTCCATTGACCTTTGATTACGCTGTTCGGTCGTGAATTTTGTTAAATCGAGCATTTCATTCACCTCATCTTTCCTGTTTCTCGATGTAGTTTTGCTTAATGACATGCGTCGCCCGTTCGTAGTCGCTGGCAACGTAAGCAGCGTACAGGGCATCGACAACCATAAGCTGGGCCATACGCGAAGCCATGGCACCGCTGCGGACCAAGGGTTCACTCGCAGCGACGCCGAGCACGGCATCGGCCATGGTGGCAAGCTTGGATGATCCATCTACTTTGGTAACGGCCACTACGGGACAGTTGTGGCGTTGAGCCTCGGCGGTGCAGTCCAGCACCTCTTGCGTCAAGCCCGAGTAACTAAAGGCGATTGCCATATCGCCCTCATGCATGTTCTTGGCACATAAGAGCTGATCATGCCAGTCGTCGTACAGATGGCACTCTTTGTCGACACGCATGAGCTTTTGCGCCAGGTCGTGCGCGACCAAACGAGAAGCACCAATACCGAACAGATTGACCGCGCGTGCCCGCTTAAGACGGGCCGCGCATCGCTCCAAGACGGTGTAATCGAGCGTTCGCGCCGTCGCCTCGATCGTGCGCACGTTGCTTTTCATCACCTTCCCCACGATGCGTTCGACGCTGTCATCCATGGAGATGTCCTCGAGAGCTACGTCTGTCTTGTCACCTAAGAGCGCCAGCTCGGCAATCAGTTCGCGCTGGAACTCCTTGTAGCCCGCAAAACCCAAACGCTTGCAAAAGCGCAAAATGCTCGAGGGCGAGGAGAACGTGACATCGGCAAGACCGCGGACGGACAGCCCGACCACCTCGTGCGGATGAGCGCTTACATATGCGATGACATTGCGTTCCGCCGGGCTCGCGCTGAGCTCACGCTCGCGAAGCCGCAAAAGCAATCCGTTTGCCATCTCAAACACCTCCGTTGAGAAGAATTAAAGACCAACGAACGATTCGTACCGGATACAAACAGCTTTTGCGGTACATTGTGCCGCATCGTGGCGCACAAAGGGCGAGCGTTCTACCGCTCGCCCCTCAAATCCGACCGCTCGGAAATACGCGCGACACAAAATAATTCAACAAGGTCGCATTATCAGAAACGGGTTTGTTACCGGCTAGCGCCTCGCATGGGCGCCGATCGGCCGAGTCGCATGGCGCACCAACGCCGCTGCCAGCAATACCAACAGCATGGCGGTGACATAGCCCGCAGCATCGAATCCTAAATCGATAACGTCGAAATGCCTGCCGGGAACAAAGATCTTATGTACCTGATCGCCAACGGAGCAGGCGGCGCAAAAGAGCAATACGGGCACGCAACGGGAGCATACGCTCCACGGACGCCTGGAAAAGCAAACCACGACCACGGAGGCGAATAATCCGACGAAGAAAAACTCTACGGTATGGGCAACGCGACGGACGTTTGTGCCCACCCGCATGCGAATGGAAGCAAGTCGGCCAGACCGGACATTCGAGGCAGCCGAATCGGCGCCTCCGGTCATTCCGTTCTCCGTCTGGGCTTCACCCGTGGCATCGGCAGCCTGAACGCCCGTAGCCTGACCCTCCACCACACGCGCGGTGGACTCGCTCAGCAACGACGTCTGCACCGCGTTTTGCTCCGTCAGCACCCAGATGCCCGCCAGCGTTGCAGCGAACAGAACGATCGCGGTCCATCCGATTATTTGTTTTACGCGAGCCAAGGGCCAACCTCCTTTTTTGAATATCAGCGAGTGTAGCCACAAATGGCATCGTCACCGTATCAAAATTTGAATCGCAACAGGAAGCGACAAAGCGACGCAAACCCCTACCCCGCCTCGCGCATCCAGCGATCGAACGTCCCCACGCACACGCCCAGGCATTTTGCTGCCTGGCTGCGGGTAATATCGCCTGCCTCATAGCTATCGCGCACCAGCTCAAACTGAGGAGGGCACGGCTTGCGAGGTCGACCGAAACGGACCCCTCGCGCCCGCGCCGCTGCAATCCCCTCCGCTTGGCGCCGATGGATATTCTCGCGCTCCACCTGCGCCACGTAGCTCAGCAGTTGCAGCACAATATCGGCAATCAGGGTGTTGGTCACATCCGGCGCGCCGCTGGCCCTGACGCGCGTGTCAAGCAATGGCATGTCCAACACCACAATGGCAACCCCGAGCTCCTTGGTAATGCGTCGCCATTCCTCAAGAATCTCGGAGTAATTACGGCCAAGTCGGTCGATAGAAAGCACCACCAGTACGTCCCCGTCTCCCAGGACGTGCAGCAGCTCGCGATAACGCGGTCGATCGAAGTCCTTGCCGCTCGCATGGTCGGCATAAATATTCGCCGAGCCCACGCCATAGGCGCCCAGCGCATCCAGCTGCCGATTAAGGTTCTGATCGCGCGAACTCACCCGCGCATAACCGTACACCGTCGCCATCTCATCCCCGCTTTCTTGTAAACCTGCCAAAAGGGACAGGTTTATTTTGGTAGGTTTTACCTCTCAAATAGCAGGTAAGCGGGCGGCCGAGCAGACGGCAAGGTAGCCACGATTCAAATGCGAAGGGCGGTCCCGAAAGGCCGCCCTCCGCTCCCCCACCATGAGTCGGGATTTGGCTAATGGATAAGCTTAAAGTCCAAGTGCCCACGCGTGGTATTGACGCGCGAGACCTCGATAATCACGCGCTGCCCCAGCTCGTAACGGGTGCCCGTGTCGGCACCTGTGAGCGTGAGCGCGTCCTCGTCGAACTCGAACCACTCGTTGCCCAGACTCTTGATCGAAACCAAGCCTTCGACCTGCGTTAGGTCCAAGCGCACAAAAAGGCCCATGCTGCTAACCCACGAGACGGTTCCGGCATAGCGCTCGCCCAGACGGTCCTCATAGTACTGGGCAATCTTGATCTTTTGCGTCGCATGGCTGGCGGCATCTGCCGCGCGCTCGGCATCGCTGCATGCGCGGCAGATCTGCGGCAGAATGCGCGGCAGCGACTCACGCCCCTTGCCGATCAGCCGCGGCGTACGGACCAAGGCGTCCTTGCCGCCGAGCCGCTCATAGGCCAACTGCAGTTTGAGCACGCGGTGCACCACCAGGTCGGGATAGCGGCGAATGGGACTCGTGAAGTGGCAATAGCACGGCGCGGCAAGCGCAAAGTGGCCCTCGTTGCGTGGCTTGTACAGCGCGCGCTGCATACTGCGCAAGAGCAACGTGTTGACGAGCGGAGCGTTAGCCGTGCCGGCCGCGGCGTCAACCGCAGCCTGCAGCTCATCGGGACTTCCCAGGGCAATACCAGCCGCACGGCGATCGTCGATGATGCCTAGCTGCGCCAGCGCAACGGCGGCACCGTGCAGGCTATCGGGGCTCGGATCCTCATGCACGCGATAGCAGGCCTCGATATCACGGTCTGCCAGCCACTCTGCAACGCACTCGTTGGCGAGCAGCATAGCTTCCTCGATAAGCGACGTGGCACACGAACGCTCACGCGCCACAATCTGCACGGGCACTCCGTCCTCATCCAACAGAGCACGAATCTCGGCCGTGTCAAAATCGACCGAGCCGCGGGCGCGACGGATACGACGGCGGAGTTCGGCGAGTTCGTTAGCGGCGACAAGGAAATCGCCGAGGTCGACGTTGTAGCCGCGGGCGGCCTCCTCGCACGCAAGACCGCGCTCAAGCGCTTCCTCGCGCGAGGTCTCGGCAGCCGCAACATCCTCGGCTGCACCCTCCAGCACCGAATACTCAACCGCGCCGGCACGCACCAGCAGCGCCTCGGCGCCGTCATAGTCCATACGCACACGCGAGCGAATCACGCTGGGGTACGGATCGTAATGCCGCACGCGACCCTGTGCATCGAGCTCAATGTCAACGGTAAACGCAAGACGGTCCTCGTCAGGGCGAAGCGAGCACAGGTCATTGGACAGGCGTTCGGGCAGCATGGGAAGCACGCGATCGGCCAGATACACCGATGTCGTACGATGGCGAGCCTCAAGATCGATATGCCCGTCCCAAGCCACATAGTGTGAAACGTCGGCGATATGCACACCCAGCTTGTAGCCACCCTCGGGCGTGCGCTCCAGCGAAATGGCGTCGTCAAAGTCGCGCGCGTCGACTGGGTCGATCGTGATGACAAAGCGGTCGCGCAGATCGCGGCGGAGCGGGTCCTTAAGCGCCGCGGACACATCGAGCGAAAGCCCCTCGGCCTCGTCCAGCGCGGCCTCGGGATAGCTATCGGTATAGCCGTAACGCGCCATCACATATTGAACGCCCAAATCGGGCGCGTCATCTCCGCCAATGCGGCGTTCGATCGTCACGGTACCCGATTCCAGGCGCGTCGGGTAGGTCAAAATGCGCGCGACAACAGCATCACCCGGGTGGACACCCAGACGATCCGCCGAGGTATCCTCGGGCAGAATGAAGAAGTCGGCCTTCAGACGCGAATCGAGCGGCTCGATCACACCGAGCGGACCGGCGGTCTGGTACGTGCCCACCACGCTTATGGCTGCACGCTCAACCACGCTTTCGATCACGGCGCACCGCTCACCGTGCGGGCTGTTCTTAATGCTCACGGCAACGGTATCGCCATCCATGATCTCACGCTTGCCGCGACCCATGACCTTGTAGTCGCCATTCTCGGTTATGACATAGGCACTGTGCTCATGGAGCTGCACGCGCCCGGTCAGGCTCGGACGGCGTTCGCTGCGCACCGGCCCGCGCTTATTGCGAGCTCCACGCTTATGCTTGTTATTGCGCCCCATGGCGCCTCCTAACTATCGATTGCCGACTCCAAAGAGTCTACCCAAATGATTCGCCATCCTGCCATCCCCTAGGGATCAAAAAACGGGCCGCCCCATAAGAGACGACCCGTTGGAAGGGATGAATTCCAGGCATGCCTACACGCGCAGGTAGCGGCGCATGGCGATGGCAGAACCAAAGAGACCGATAATCACGCCGACCAGAATCAGCGCAGCATAGGTCACCAGGTAGTACTGCATCGGCAGGGCAAACGACATCCAGCCGATGCTCTCCTGCAGACGCGGGATCATCAGATTGCGCAGCAGCTCCAGAACGCCGATGGAAAGCAGCGAGCCCAAAATGGCCTGCAGCACGCCCTCGGTGATAAACGGGCCACGAATGAAGCCGTTGCTGGCGCCGACCAGACGCATAATCGCAATCTCACGACGACGCGCCGTGATGGACAGGCGAATCGTGTTGTTGATGAAGATGAATGCGATAAAGGTCAGAAGACCAACGAGCACCACGGCGGCGATGCGGATGTAGTTGGTCACCTGGAACAGGCGGCTCACTTCCTCCTGGCCGTACAGCACGCTCGCGTTGACGTCGCCGTCATCCGCGATCTTCTGGAAATCGGCATCCTTCTTGAGCTTCTTTGCCGTGCTCTCGACCTTGGACGGATCGTCCATCTCAATAGCGAAGGAAGCCGGCAGCGGGTTCTGGCCATCGAGCGCGCTCATGGTGGCGTCGGCGTTGCCCGACATCTTGCTCGTATACTCGGCCAGCGCGTCGTCCTTGTCCTTATAGGTCACGGACTTGACGTTATTCCACGTCTTAAGCTCGGCCTCAAAAGCCTGAACATCGGCCTGATCGGCGTCATCACTAATGAACGCGTTGATGACAACCTGATCCTCGACGGTGCCGATCACGGAGTTCAGCATCGCAGAGCCCATGATGAACAGGCCGATGATAAACAGCGAAAGGAAGATCGTGATGACGGCGCCGAGCGAGGTAGTCCAGTTACGGAAGAAGTGGCTGATTGCCTCTTTGAAGGAGTAGCCCACGTTAGTTGGTGCCATAGTTGCCGTAACCTCCCCTCTCCTGGTCGCGGATGACGTGGCCGCCCTCGAGGGCGATCACGCGACGGTGCATGCTATCGACCATCTCGCGGTCGTGCGTGGCGACGATCACGGTGGTGCCGGTGCGGTTAATACGCTCAAGCAGCTTCATGATGCCCAGCGAGATCGCCGGGTCGAGGTTGCCCGTGGGCTCGTCGCAGATCAGCAGCGGCGGACGGTTGACCATAGCACGGGCGACGGCAACGCGCTGCTGCTCGCCACCGGAAAGCTGGTCGGGCAGCGAGTCCATCTGATCGGCCAGACCGACCAGACGCAGCACCTCGGGCACCTGGCTGCGAATGACGCCCTTGGGCTTGCCGATGCACTGCAGGGCAAACGCCACGTTTTCGTAGGCGGTCTTTTGCGGCAGAAGCTTAAAGTCCTGGAACACGGCGCCAATCTGGCGGCGCAGGAACGGAACCTTACGGTTCTTGATCTTCATGAGGTCCTGACCGGCAACCAGGATGCGGCCGCTCGTCGGCTTGACGTCGCGGTTGAGCGTCGACAGCAGCGTGGTCTTACCCGAGCCGGAGTGACCGACCAGGAAGACGAACTCGCCCGGATAGATCTCGATGTTGATGTCGTCGAGTGCAGGCTTGTTAGGCTGTGCCGGATAGATCTTGGTGACATGCTCCATAAGGATGACGGGCTCGACACCGGCCTGCTTGGCCATCTTCTTGCGGCTGGCCTGCGGATCGATGGGCGCAAACACCGACGTGAAATCGGGGTTGTTGAGCGCGTTATCGAGGCTTGCGACCTCGGCTGCCTGATCGCTCTCGACCACCGGGGCAGCAGGCTGCGTGGGGTCGGGAATAGCGGCAAAGAGACCGGACTGCGCAGGCTGAGGAGCCGGCGTCGCAGGGGCCAAGGGGTCGGGAATGCCGGCCATGGTAGGCTGCGGCGTGGCGGCACCAGCCTGAGGCTGCTCCACGCGAGCGGTCACGGCCTGAACGGGCTCAAAACCCGCCGTGCCGGAAAGCGCGACATCGCTGGTTGGATTGTAGGCAAAGGGATCGGATGCCGGCTGTGCCTGATCTGCCGGCTGAGCGGGGGCCTGAGCAACAGGCTGGCCCTCTGAATCCGGAGTGGCGAAACGACTGCCCTGGACGCCTGCCTGCGTCTTGGGGGCATCATCGCCCGCACCGGAGGTACGGAAGTGGTTACCCACTGGTGCTCCTTATCGTCGTGCGTTTAAACTACATGAGCGCTTTGTATTTTAGCAGCATTAGCTTTGCTGCACATAAGAAGCATGGCGTGCTTAGGGATCCCGTCGGCCGTGCACAGGGTTACTCTCCAAATCGTCCTCGGACATGTCGGAGCCCCCGCTGCGCACTACGTGCGGCGGGGGCTCCTCCGTCCTGCGGAAAGATTTGGAGAGTAACCCTGTGTCCGGCCTGCGATAACTAAGGGGTCGCTGCGTTTTACTTGGGTGCAGCAGCGCCGTGCTTGGGGTCTGAATTGCACTTTGCTGGTCTGGGCCCGTTTCCCGGAGAAAGCCCTTACTTGGTGCGGGCCTAATTTGTTTGTTGCCGACAAAAAACAGGGGCGTCCTCTTTGGGGACGCCCCTGTTATGGATTGCATACGGTTGCTGAAGCGATGCTTTGCCTCGCCTTGCCTTATGCCAAGAACTCCTTGGTGGTCGCCACGATGTTGGCGGCGTCCAGGCCATACTTGTGCAAGAGCTCGGCACCCGGGCCAGACTCACCGAAGGTGTCGTTGACGCCGATCTTCTTGAGGGGCGTCGGGCACTGCTCGCACAGGACGTCGGCAACGGCGCTGCCCAGGCCACCGATTACAGAATGCTCCTCGACGGTCACGACGTGGCCGGTCTTGGTGGCGCTCTTGACGATCAGGTCGGCATCGATGGGCTTGATGGTGTGCATGTTGATGACCTCGGCGTCGATGCCCTCGGCAGCGAGCTGCTCGGCGGCCTCGAGAGCCTCGCCGACCATCAGGCCGCAGGCGATGATGGTGACGTCGGCGCCCTCGCGCATGACAATGCCCTTACCCAACTCGAAGTTGTAGGTCTCGGGGTCGTTGATAACCGGCGAGGCCAAACGAGCGAAGCGCATGTACACCGGACCGTCGCACTCGTAGGCGGCGCGCGTCACGGCGCGGGCCTCGACGTCGTCGGCAGGAACGATCACAGTCATGCCGGGGATGACGCGCATGAGGGCGATATCCTCGCAGCACTGGTGCGTGGCACCATCCTCGCCCACCGAGATACCGGCGTGCGTGGCACCAATCTTAACGTTGAGGTGCGGGTAGCCGATGGAGTTACGGACCTGCTCAAAAGCGCGGCCGGCTGCGAACATGGCAAAGGTGCTCGCGAAGGCAACGCGGCCGGTGGTCGCGATACCGGCGGCGACGCCCATCAGGTTGCTCTCGGCGATACCCACGTCGAAGAAGCGGTCGGGGCAGGCGGCCTTGAACTTGCCGGTCTGCGTGGCGGCGGCCAGGTCGGCGTCGAGGACCACAAAGTCATCGTGCTCGTTGGCGAGCTCGACGAGGGCCTCGCCGTAGCTTACGCGCGTGGCGATTTTTTTGACGTCTGCCATCCTAGAGCTCCTCTCCGGCGGCCGTGAGCTCTGCCATGGCCTGCTCAAACTGTTCATCGTTGGGGGCCTTGCCGTGCCAACCAACCTGGTTCTCCATAAAGGACACGCCCTTGCCCTTCAGGGTCTCGGCGATAATGGCGGTCGGCTGCCCCTTGGTGGCGCGAGCCTCGGCAAAGGCGGCGCGGATCTGGTCGAAGTCGTTGCCGTCGGCGAGCTCCACCACGTGGAACTTGAACGCGCGGAACTTGTCGGCGAGCGGCATGGGGTCGTTGACCTCCTCGACGGGGCCGTCGATCTGCAGGCCGTTGTGGTCGACGATCACGCAGAGGTTATCGAGCTGCTGGTTGCCGGCAAACATGGCGGCCTCCCAGACCTGGCCCTCCTCGCTCTCGCCATCGCCCAGCAGGGCGTACGTGCGGTAAGTATCGCCCCAGTGCTTGGCGGCAACCGCCATGCCCACGGCGGCGGAGATACCCTGGCCGAGCGAGCCGGTGGACATGTCGACGCCCGGGGTGTCGTTCATGTTGGGATGACCCTGCAGGTGGCTGCCGATATGGCGCAGCGTCTCGAGATCCTCCTTGGGGAAGAACCCACGCTCGGCGAGCACGGCGTACAGGCCCGGAGCGCAATGGCCCTTGGAGAGCACAAAACGGTCGCGATCGGCCTTGCGGGGATCGGCCGGGTCGACGTTCATTTCCTCAAAGTACAGATAGGTCATGATGTCGGCAGCGCCGAGCGAACCGCCCGGATGGCCGGACTTGGCAGCGTGCACGCCGGTGACGATGCCCTTCCTTACCTCGTTGGCAACCTTTTTGAGCTCTTCGTCGCTCATTGTGCCTTCCTTTCATCCTCATTAGACAAAATGCGCACGGCACCGAAGGTAATCCCAACACAGCCGCAATGCACGTACGTCATTCATTATGCTGGAAACTGATGGCTTTACCAGAGTTTTTATCATTATTTGAACAATTTAGCAGGCAGAACCGCTGATGAAACGGTTTATCAATGTGAACGTCTTTTGGATGGAACGCAGTCGACCCTACGCGCTAATGTCCTTGAATCCCTCGCCGAAGGCTTCCGTAACGTCAGCGACCGTCACAATGGCGTGAGGATCGCGCTCGCGCACGATCGTCTTGAGGGTATTGAGCTCTCGACGGCTCACGATGACCATAATCACCGGCTTCTCGGCACCCGAATACATGCCAGTCGCCTTAAACTTGGTACAACCACGACCCAGGCCATACATGATATCGGCAGCGATATCAGGGAACTTATCCGAGATGATGAGTACCATACGGCGTTTGTTGCCGCCATCGACCACGGCATCGATCACATAGCCGCTAATGACCATCGAAAGGCCTGCATATAGTGCGTTTTCGATTGAAAAGACCGGAGCCGACAGCGCACACACGGCAACGTCGATCGCCATGACGGTCGAGCCCACCGGCAGCGAGGTGTTACGCGAAATGATTTGGCCAATCGTGTCCGAGCCGCCGGTGTTGGCGCCGGCACGCAACACCATGCCGTAACCGATGCCCGTAATAATGCCGCCCCACATGGCGGGAAGCATCAGGTCCTCATCCGCCAGAGGTGCTACAAACGGGGCGAACAGATCGGTAAAGAAGCCCAGCAGCACAAAGCCCGTCGCGGTCTGCACCACGTAGAACATGCCGCCCTCGCGCATAACGACCAGCAGCAGCAAGGCGTTCATCACGATGGTCTGGATACCGACGGGAAGCGACACGCCTCGCGCCGCGCCGACCGCCTGGATAATGGTGGCAAGGCCCGTAACGCCACCGGCGGCAAGACCATTGGGAATCAAAAACAGGTCGGTCGCGATGGCGGCCAAGGCACACCCCAACATGATCTGGGGCAGGTCGTGAAAGAAGTTCATCGAAAGAATGCGCTTGATGTCCAGACGATATGCCATGCTGCCTCCCTCAAAAAAGCGCACCCAAACGGATGCGCTTTGAACTTCTTGCTGTATTCGATTCTACCGATTCGCCGAACAAAAACCACCCCTGCGCAGGGTTTGTTCTGGATACAAACCCGTCCAACCGTTAGGCTTGGCATCGGCTTGAAGCCGCCCGATGTTTTAGACCTCCGAGCCTTCTGCATCGGCGTTGCCGGTCGCCCAGCGATGGTAGCCAATAACAAACGGGTCCAGGTCGCCATCGTCAAGAACTGCCTCGACATTGCTGGTCTCCACGCCCGTGCGTAGGTCCTTAACCATCTGATACGGGTAGAGCACGTAGCTGCGAATCTGGTTGCCAAAGCCGATCGTGGTCTTGGGTCCACGAATCTCATCCAGGGCCTCGGCGCGCTTCTCGAGCTCAATCTCGTACAGGCGAGCCTTGAGGATCTGCATGCACGCGGCCTTGTTCTGGATCTGGCTGCGCTCGTTTTGGCAGGTGACCACAATGCCGCTGGGGAAATGCGTCACGCGCACGGCGGAGTCGGTGGTGTTGACGCCCTGACCGCCCGGGCCGCTCGCGTGGTACACGTCCACGCGGATGTCATCAGGACTGATCTCGATGTCGATATCATCGGGTAGCACGGGGATGACCTCGACGCCGGCAAACGTGGTCTGGCGGCGCTTCTTGTCGTCGGTGGGGCTAATGCGAACCAAGCGGTGGACGCCGGCCTCGGCGCGCAGCATGCCAAATGCGTCCTTGCCCTCGACGGTAAAGGTCGCGCGGTCGATGCCGATGACCTCGGCCGCGGGACAGTCGTTGATGGTGACCTTCCAGCCGCGACGCTGGCAGTACTTCATGTACATCTTAAAGAGCATGAAGGTCCAGTCCTGGGCCTCCAGGCCACCCTGTCCGGGCTTGATAGTCACAATGGCATCGCCGTGATCGAACTCACCGGTAAACCAGCTCGAAAGCTCAAGCTCATCGATGGCACGGGCCAGGCGCTCAGCCGTGGCTGCAGCCTCCTCGCGAAGGGCGGCGGCGTCGGGGTCATCCCCCATCTCCTCGGCAAGCTCCAGCGCGGCGCGGGCATCGGAAAGCTCGCCGCGCGCGGTGTCCACGGCAGCGATATCCTCCTTGTTGCGCGCAATCTCCTCCATGGTGGCACGGGCGGCGTCGGCGTCATCCCAAAAGCCAGGGGCAACACTTTTGGCCTCGAGCTCGGACACGCGGGTACGCTTCTCGTCCAGGTGGAGATACGACTCGACCTCACCGAGCCGGTCCGCAAACGCGTCCAGCTCGGCGGGCGTTACCTCTAAAGCCTCAGCCATTAACGATTCCTGCCGTGGCAGTACTTAAACTTCTTGCCGCTACCGCAGGGGCACGGGTCGTTGCGGCCCACGTTGACGTACGGATCGTCGCTCTCGGACTTGCGATAGGTGGTCACCTTGCCACCGTTGTTGACGGCAGCCGGACCACCCTGGACAGCTGTGCGGGCCTGCACCTGTGCCTGCTTGCGCAGCACCGAGTCGCCGTTGTCACCATCGACCTCGGCAGGACCGGAGAAGCGCGCACCCTCGAGCGCGGGCTCCTCCTTGTGCTCCACGGCACGCGGGGCAGCCTTGATCTCGATGCGCAGAACCGTGCGCAGGTAATCCTCGTACATGGTGTCGACGAGCATCTGGAATGCGCCGTAGGCCTCGGTCTTGTACTCGACCAGCGGGTCGCGCTGGCCAAAGCCGCGCAGGCCGATGCCGGTCTTGAGGTAGTCCATCTCCTGCAGGTAGTTCATCCAGCGGGTATCGATGACGCGCAGCATGACCTGGGTGTTGAGCTCGCGCATCAGGTCCTCGCCCAAGCGCTCGGCCTTCATGTTGTAGCACTTCTCTACGTAAGCCAGGACATCGGCAGCCAGGGCCTCATAATCCTCGTCGGGGAACTTCGGCGTATCGATGTGGCCGGTGAGCTCCACAACCCACTTGCGCAGGCCCTCCAGGTCGCGCTCGCCATCGTGACTGTCCTTGGTGCAGAACTCCTGCACGCAGCGGTACACGGTGTCGTGCATGACCTCGGTGATGTGGTCGGTCAGGTCCTTGCCGTCCAGAATCTTATTGCGCTCGGCGTAGATGACCTGGCGCTGCTTGTTCATGACGTCGTCGTACTCAAGGACGCTCTTACGCATGGAGAAGTTGATGCTCTCGACCTTGTGCTGGGCGCTCTCGACGGCCTTGGAGATGATCTTGTGCTGGATGGGCATGTCGTCGCCCATGTCGGCCGTGACCATCATCTTGGAGACGCGGTCCATCTTGTCGCCGCCGAACAGGCGCATGAGGTCGTCCTCGAGCGACAGGTAGAACTGGGTCTCGCCTGGATCGCCCTGACGGCCGGAACGGCCGCGCAGCTGGTTGTCGATACGGCGGGACTCATGGCGCTCGGTGCCGATGACGGTCAGGCCGCCGGCGGCAAGCACGCGCTCGCGCTCGGCCTTGCAAGTCTCCTTGGCCTCGGCGTTAAACTGCTCGAGCTGCTCGGGCGTCACGTCCTCCATGGTCAGGCCCTCGTACTCCAGGCGCTCGCGCACCAGCTCGTCGGGGTTGCCGCCCAGCAGGATGTCGGTACCACGACCGGCCATGTTGGTGGCGATGGTCACGGCGCCGTAGCGTCCGGCCTGGGCCACGATGTGGGCCTCGCGCTCGTGATGTTTAGCGTTGAGGACCTCGTGCGCGATGCCGCGCTTGGTAAGGGCGGCTGACAGCTTCTCGGAGCTCTCGATGGAGACGGTGCCCACCAGGACCGGCTGGCCCTTGGCGTGACGACGCTCAACGTCGTCGGCAACGGCGTTGTATTTAGCCTGAATGGTGCGGTACACCAGGTCCTCGTGGTCCACGCGCTGCACGGGCTTGTTGGAGGGGATGACCTCGACGGGCAGCTTGTAGATCTCGCGGAACTCGGCATCCTCGGTAAGTGCCGTGCCGGTCATGCCGGAGAGCTTGTCATACAGACGGAAGTAGTTCTGCAGGGTGATGGTGGCCAGGGTCTGGTTCTCCTCGCGTACGAGCACGCCCTCTTTGGCCTCGATGGCCTGGTGCAGGCCCTCAGAATAGCGGCGGCCCTCCATGATGCGGCCGGTGAACTCGTCGACGATCTTGACCTCGCCGTTGGTGACCACGTACTGCTTATCGCGGTGGAACATGTACTGGGCCTTCAGCGCTTGCTGCAGGTGGTTGACCAACTGGCCGGAGAGATCGGCATAGATGTCATCGATACCCAGGCGGCGCTCGATCTTCTTAAGACCGCGCTCGGTGGCGGCAATGGTGTGCTTGGCCTCGTCCATGACGTAGTCGCCCGTGGGTTCAACGTCCTCGGTGGCGGTAAGCATGTCGTGCGACACGTCCTCGCCGCGCTCAAGGCCACGCACGGCACGCGCGAAGTCCTTGTAGGTACTGGCGGACTTGGTGCCAGCGCCCGAGATGATCAGCGGGGTGCGGGCCTCATCGATCAGGATGGAGTCGACCTCGTCGACGATGGCGTAGTTGTGGCCGCGCTGCACGCGCTGCTCGGGACGGGTGACCATGTTGTCGCGCAGGTAGTCGAAACCGAACTCGGAGTTGGTGCCATAGGTGACGTCTGCCTGGTAGGCCGGACGCTTGAGCTCGAGCGGCATGTTGTTCTGGAGCAGACCGACGGTCATGCCCAGGTACTTGTAGATGCGGCCCATCCACTCGGAGTCGCGCTTTGCCAGGTAATCGTTGACGGTAACGACATGCACGCCCTTGCCGGCGATAGCGTTGAGGTAGCCGGACAAGGTGGAGACGAGCGTCTTACCCTCGCCGGTCTTCATCTCGGCAATATGACCCTCATGAAGCGCCATGGCGCCGATGAGCTGTACGTCAAAGTGGCGCATGCCCGTGATGCGCTTGGAAGCCTCGCGCACGGTGGCAAAGGCCTCGGGAAGCATGTCGTCGAGCGACTCGCCGTTGGCGTAACGCTCGCGAAACTTATCGGTCTGGGCGCGGAGTTCCTCCTCGGTCATCTTCTCAAACTGGGGCTCAAGACCGTTGATCTGGTCGACGATCTTGTAGTAGCGCTTAAGGTCCTTATCGGATCCAAAGGACAGCAGCTTTGACATGAATCCCATGTGGTTTTCCTTTTTGGCCATCGCCCACGCCGTGCAGCTGCGGGCGAGTTAAACACAGATGATTGTACTTTAGCCAAACAAGGCGCGGCCTATACGGTCGACCTCGACCGCCACGTAATAACTACGACCCGACCGACCTGCCAAAAAGGGACTGGTTTATTTTGGCAGGTTTTATCTGGGAAAACGCCGTCAGTCTGCCATTTGGTGCAAACCAACCCGTCCCCTTCGCACCAATCTGGTGCAATGGGAACGGGTTAGCCTGCACCAATAAAAAGAAAAGGGCCGCGCACCCAAATGGATGCACGGCCCTCATGCCATGAATGCGAGTGATTCCGCGGCGAGCTATTTACTCAGCAGCCTCGGTAGTCTCGGCCTCGGCAGCGGCCTCCTCGACGGGAGCCTCTGCGGGAGCCTCGGCGGCCTGCTTGGCAGCCTCCTCGGCAAACTTAGCGGCACGCTTAGCCTTCTCGGCGGCCTTAGCCTCAGCGGCGGCCTTGCGAGCGGCCTCGGCCTCAGCAGCCTTGGCGGCCTTGGCAGCCTTGGCCTCCTCAGCCTTCTTGAGCTGGGCGGCAGCGGCGCCACCGAACTTGTCGGCGAAGCGCTGGACGCGTCCACCGGTGTCGACGAACTTCTGCTGGCCAGTGTAGAACGGGTGGCACTCGTTGCAAAGCTCGACCTTCATCTCGGACACGGTAGCGTGCGTCTTGAAGGTGTTGCCGCAGGAGCACGTCACCGTGCACTCGACATACTGGGGATGGATACCCTGCTTCATGGTAGGACTCCTTATTAGTCAGGCGCTGGTTACCGATCAGCGCATAAGGCGTCTTGGTTTCCGACCAAGACAACAAACTCGGCTATGGTACCACGGCGCCGCGTGTCCCACAAAAGGTTCACGGTCTTTTCGGAACGACACGAATCTGACCCATCGAAACACATCTCCACCGTTCCTTCAACTGGGAAAATGCCGTCCCCGGGGCCTGAGAAGGGCCCCGGGGACGTTCGACTGACTGCGGGAACGGCCTTTCCGCTCAATGTGTTCGGCTGAGATCGGAAATCAACCAAACTGAACTAGGTTCAGTTGACATGGTTAAAAACGAGGGGCGACGCTTTTGCGTCACCCCTCGTCCCGGCCGGTTGCTTTAGTTGTACACACGGTAGTTACACTTGAACTGGGTTATGTGTCCATAGTTGGAGCGGTACCAACCCGACGTATAGCTGATTGCCTCTGCGCCTAGATAGTCGTAGCCCTTGTTGTAGCGAAGCTGACGGTAGGTCGTGTCGTACTCTGCTACGTAAAACGTGTCTCCAGAGAAGGCTTTGTACCGGTCCTTAACCGTCGAAGCCATGTACGCGGGTTCGACATCGCCTTTCTCCCCGTTGAGCGCATAGACGGGTGCCGCGATTCCGCATAAAGCCGTTGCCACGAGGATGGCGTAGACAGCCATGCGCGACGCATTGGACTTCAGCTGTTCAAATAGTTTCATGTCATTCACCTCGCTCGTATGTATCGAGGTATTCCTGCTTGAGCGTCTGCG
>CABULX010000014.1 GCA_902492545.1 uncultured Collinsella sp.
CGCCGAGGCCAACGGCTGCACCATCAAGCTGACCACCGACGTCAAGGACGGCGTCACCGGTGCCGACGTTATCTACACCGACGTGTGGGTCTCCATGGGCGAGCCCGACGAGGTCTGGGCCGAGCGCATCGCTCAGCTCACCCCGTATCGCGTTACCTCCGAGGTCATGGCTATGGCCAACCCGGGTGCCATCTTCCTGCACTGCCTGCCCAGCTTCCACGACACCAACACCACGATTGGCGCCGAGAAGTGCGAGCAGTTCGGCATCACCGAGCAGGAGGTCACCGACGAGGTCTTCGAGAGCCCCGCTTCCAAGGTCTTCGACGAGGCCGAGAACCGCATGCACACCATCAAGGCTGTTATGTACGCTACGCTCAAGTAAGAGCATCTAGCATCTCGCTCGGGGTGTCTTGCTGCACACCCCGAGCGGCTTTGTCTGGTAAATATCTCGCGTCGGGCGGTGGGCACGGCACGGAAGATCCGCTTCGCGCGAGAAAGTTAAATGATTTATGAAGGGGGGATGAGAACCATGACTGAGACCGCTAAGAAAAAGCGCGGTATGCCTTCATCGTTCACCATTCTTCTAGCTCTGCTGGCAATTGTTGCAGTGATTACCGTTATCGTCTCCGGCACGTCCGGCGGCGCGGTTACCGCAGCCCGTCTGAGCGATTTCTGCACCGCCCCGATCCTGGGCTTCGCTGACGCTCTGCCCGTCTGCCTCTTCGTTATGATCCTGGGCGGCTTCCTCGGCATGATGACCGAGACAGGCGCCCTGGACAACGGCATCGCCGTTCTGGTGCAGAAGCTTAAGGGCAACGAGATCATGCTCATTCCCGTGCTGATGCTCATCTTCTCCCTCGGTGGTACCACCTATGGTATGTGCGAGGAGACCGTTCCCTTCTACGCCCTGCTCGCCGCTACCATGATGGCCGCTGGCTTCGACCCCATGGTCGGTGCCGCTACCGTCCTGCTCGGCGCTGGCTGCGGCTGCCTGGGCTCCACGGTTAACCCGTTCGCCGTCGGCGCTGCCGTCGACGCTCTGACCGGCGTTGGCATTGAGGTCAACCAGTCCATCATCATCGGCCTCGGTGCCGTCCTGTGGATTGTCACTACCGCTATGTCCATCTTCTTCGTGATGAACTATGCCAAGAAGGTCAAGGCTGACAAGGGTTCCACCATCCTGTCGATGCAGGAGCTCAAGGACGCCGAAGAGGCTCACGGCAAGGCTGCTTCCGAGGTCCACAAGGAGGTCAAGCTCACCGGTCGTCAGAAGGGTGTTCTGATCGCCTTCGCCTTCACCTTCGTCGTCATGATCGTCGGCTTCATCCCGCTGGCCGACCTCAACGAGGGCGTCGCCAACTTCTTCGACGCTGGCGCTGTCTACGATGCCGACGGTAACGCCGTCGTCCAGGGCTGGTCTGCCCTGATCACCGGCCTGCCCATTGGCCAGTGGTACTTCGACGAGGCTTCCACCTGGTTCTTCCTCATGGCCGTCCTGATCGGTATCATCGGTGGCCTGTCCGAGAAGCAGATCGTCAACACCTTCATCACCGGCGCTGCCGACATGATGTCCGTTGTTCTCGTCATCGCCCTCGCCCGTGGTATCTCCGTCCTCATGGCTAACACCGGCCTCGACGTCTTCGTCCTCGACGCTGCTGCCAATGCCCTGGCTGGCCTGTCCGGCGTGATCTTCGCTCCCATGAGCTTCCTGGTTTACTTCGGCCTGTCCTTCCTGATCCCCTCGACCTCCGGTATGGCCACCGTCTCCATGCCCATCATGGGACCGCTGGCTGTTAAGCTCGGCTTCTCGCCCGAGGTCATGGTCATGATCTTCTCCGCTGCTATCGGTGTCGTGAACCTGTTCACCCCGACCTCCGGTGCCATCATGGGCGGTCTCGCCCTGGCCAAGATCGAGTGGACGACCTGGCTCAAGTTTGCCCTTAAGCTCATCGTCGCGCTCTCCGTCGTCTGCGCCATCATCCTGACCGTCGCCTGCGTGTTGCTCTAAGTACCCAACGGGTACCCCACGGAAACCTTGACGATCCTGTAAAGGATCATCTGGTCATCGTCTGTCCGGTGGGGTCAACCCACCGGTAGACTCCTACCTTTAGCCCCCTCCCGTTCCGTGCGCGGGAGGGGGCGACTTTTTGTTCCGCGGTTTTACCAAACCGCGGAACCGGTCGACGCTACGCGCCGTCCAGAACGACAATTTGTCATTCAAAAGGCAAGGCATGACCAAAAGGTCTATGCCTCGCCTTTTTCATGCCAACTTGTACGTTCTGGACGGCGCTCGCTGTCCGTCCTCTGCCTGCGGCGCTTTCCATTGTTGGTGCAGAGGGCGCTTTGCCTACTCTGGTGGGCTTTCGCTGGCTTATGCTCAACCTGCGACGTTTCCATTATTGATACAAAGGCCAGGTTTGTTTGAACCAAAAAGGGGAAGTTGCGGTGGAATAGTTCCTGTTTGGCCGTCTTGAGGGGTTAAACGGGAACTATTTCACCGCAACTTATCGATGGCGTGTTTGGTTGGTGCCAGTTGATTGCTTGGGCGTTGGGGAGGGTCTGCTCCGTTATAATCGCCTAGAACATTAAATGGAAACGGGACGGGAGCCATATATGCGCCAGGGTTTCGACAACGCGAAGTATATCGAGCTGCAGGCTGCTCACATTAAGGAGCGCATCTCGCAGTTTGGTGGCAAGCTCTATTTGGAGTTTGGCGGCAAGCTGTTCGATGACTATCATGCGAGCCGCGTGCTGCCGGGTTTTGAGCCGGACAGCAAGTTTCGCATGCTCAAGAGCATAGCCGACGACGTCGAGGTCATCATCGCCATTAACGCGAACCACATCGAGAAGAATAAGGCCCGTGGTGACCTGGGTATTACCTATGACGAGGACGTTTTGCGCCTGGTCGACCTGTTCCGCGGCAACGGTTTTGCTGTCGCGGCCGTGGTTATCACCCAGTACGCCGGCCAGCCCGCCGCCGATGTGTTCCGCAATCGCCTGAACGCGCTCGGCATTCCTGCCAAGCTGCACTATCCCATCGAGGGCTATCCGCATGACGTCGACCTGATCGTGTCCGACGACGGCTATGGCAAGAACGAGTTTGTCGAGACCACTCGTCCGCTCGTTGTGGTCACCGCTCCCGGCCCCGGCTCGGGCAAGCTCGCCACCTGCCTGTCTCAGCTCTATCACGAGCACAAGCACGGCACCGCCGCCGGCTATGCCAAGTTCGAGACTTTCCCGGTCTGGAATCTGCCCCTCACGCATCCGGTCAACATCGCCTATGAGGCCGCCACGGCCGACCTCGACGATGCCAATATCATCGACTCCTTCCACTTGGAGGCCTACAACAAGACCACGGTCAACTACAACCGTGACGTCGAGGCCTTCCCGGTGGTCCGTGCTCTGATGGAAAAGATCCTGGGCAAGAGCCCCTACCAGAGCCCCACGGACATGGGCGTCAATATGGTCGGTTTTGCCATTACCGATGACGATGCCTGCCGCGACGCTTCCAAGATGGAGATCGTCCGCCGCTACTTTACCGCGGTCGAAAATGTGCGCCGTACCGGCGTGGGCGATGAGCAGGTTGATCGTCTCAAGATCATTATGAAGAAGGCCGGTATCGACAAGAACTACTCGCCGGCACGCTCGGCCGCCCTTACCAGGGAGCAGCTGACGGGTGGCCCCGTAGGCGCCATGGTCATGCCCGATGGCTCCGTGGTGACCGGCAAGACTTCCACGCGCCTGGGCGCCGCGAGCTCGCTCATCATGAATGCACTTAAGCATGTCTCGGGCGTTGACCTTGAGCTCGAGGTCATTAGCGATGAGGCGATCGAGCCTATCAGCAAGCTCAAGACGCATTTCCTGGGTAGCAAGAACCCGCGCCTGCACACCGACGAGACGCTTATGGCGCTCTCGATCACCTCGGCAACGAGCGAGACGGCGGCCCGCGTCCTTTCGGGCCTGGAGCAGCTGCGCGGCTGCGATGCCTTCTTTAGCGTGATCATCTCGCCGACGGACGAGACGGTGTTGCGCAAGCTGGGCATCAACGTGTGCTGCGAGCCCAAGTTCGAGCGCCGTGGTTTCTTCCACCGCTAAGCCTGGATTAATTGGTCTGAAAGGGGCGCATCGGGTATGCATTCGGTGTGCCCCTTTTATCAACAAAGCTACCGTTTAACCTAAAAATAGCCCGTTTACCTGCCTATAAGCGATTTGGGCGGTATACAATAACCCTAACTGTTTCATCCTTTTGCGGGGATGCCGCATGATGGATGTTGCCGGCCATCATGGGGTGTGCCGGTCGCGCACGGTGCAGGTGATGCCCGTGCTCGGTTTGAGGAGGCTGCCATGGCTGGCAAGGGTCGTGCGAGTGTCAACGATATGAAGCGTGTCGAGGTGCAGGTGCTGATGGAGATCGCACAGCTGTCCGAAGACAACGGCGGATTTTATGGCTTTTCGCGCAAGACGCTTGCCGAGCGTGTGGGGGTGTCTCCGTATCGCGCCCGCGCGGCAATTGAACGCTTGGAATCCGAAGACATCATCGAGGTCGTCTCGCGCTACAGCGACGACGGCGGCCAGCTCGCAAATGGTATTTGTCTCACGGAGCGTGGCGAATGGTATCTAGAGGGCATCCGTGCCGGTATGCTCGTGAAGGACTTGATCGAGGATGAAGCCGCCGATCGATAACAGCGTGCATTCATAGTGGAAACGACGCCGCCTGGGCAACCGGACGGCGTTTTGTTTCGAGATGGAGAAATGCGATTGCGCGTAAGAAAAAATGCGTGCGGCGCGCGTCGCGAGTATTACAATGAAGACCCGTAAGATGTGTATGGACAACTTCTACGGGAAGCGCAGGTAACTCAATATGACCAAGCATGTGTTCGTGACCGGCGGCGTGGTTTCGTCTCTGGGCAAGGGTATTACCGCGGCCTCGCTGGGCCGTCTGCTCAAGTCGCGCGGGTACAAGGTAACGATGCAAAAGGCCGACCCGTATCTGAACGTCGACCCCGGCACCATGAGCCCGTTCCAGCATGGCGAGGTCTTTGTGACCGAGGACGGCTACGAGTCCGATCTGGACCTGGGCCACTACGAGCGCTTTATTGACGAGAACCTAACCCGCGATTCCAACTTTACGACTGGTGCCATCTATAAGAGCCTGATCGCCCGTGAACGTCGCGGTGACTTTTTGGGCGGCACCGTACAGGTGATTCCGCACGTCACGAACGCCATTAAGGAAAAGTTCCGTCGTATTGAGGAGCAGACCGGCTCCGACGTGGTCATCACTGAGCTGGGCGGCACTATCGGCGACATTGAGTCGCAGCCGTTTGTCGAGGCCATTCGCCAGTATCGCAAGGAGGCCGGCCCCGAGAACGTCTGCTACATCCACGTGTCGCTCGTTCCCTATATCGCCGCCGCCCACGAGGTCAAGACCAAGCCCACACAGCACTCCGTTAAGGAGCTCCGCAGCTTTGGTATCCAGCCCGATATTATCGTTCTGCGCTCCGACCACCATATCGACGATGCCATCCGCGGCAAGATCGCAAGCTTCTGCGACGTCGACACCGACTGCGTCTTTACCAACGAGGACTGCGCGAGCATCTACGATGTTCCGCAGTTGCTTGCCGAGCAGGACTTTGACCTGCGCATTTGCGAGCGTCTGGGTCTGGACCCGCGTGAGCGCGACATGAGTCAGTGGAACGAGTTCCTGCGCAAGCAGAACCATGCCAACCAGCACGCCGACAAGGTGAAGATCGCCGTCGTGGGCAAGTATACGCAGCTGCCCGATGCCTACCTGTCGGTTATCGAGGCCCTGCACCACGCTGGTGTGTTCTACGATCGCCACGTTGACGTGCAGCTGGTCGATGGCGAGAGCCTCGACGAGCAGAATGTCTCCGAGGTCCTGGGTGACGCCTCGGGCATCTTGGTCCCTGGCGGCTTTGGCAAGCGCGCCCTGGAGGGCAAGATCCTCGCGGCCGAGTTCGCCCGCGAGCACAAGATTCCGTATCTGGGCATTTGCCTGGGTATGCAGGTAGCCGTGTGCGAGTTCGCCCGCAACGTGGTCGGCCTTGCCGGCGCCAGCTCTTCCGAGTTCGATCCGGATGGCCCGTATAGTGTCATCGACCTGATGAGCTCGCAGGAGGACGTGACCGAGAAGGGCGGCACCATGCGCCTGGGCGCCTATCCGTGCAAGCTCGCCGCCGATACCCTCGCGCGCGAGGCATACGGCGAGGAGCTCGTCTACGAGCGTCACCGTCACCGTTTTGAGTTCAACAACGCCTTCCGCGATCAGCTCGAGGACGCCGGTCTGGTAATCTCGGGTCTTTCGCCCGACGAGCGTCTGGTCGAGATGGTCGAGCTGCCGCGCGACGTACATCCGTGGTATGTGGCAACCCAGGCTCATCCCGAGTTCAAGAGCCGCCCGACCAACCCGCAGCCGCTGTTCCGCGAGTTCGTGCGCGCTTCGATTGGCCAGCACGAGGGTGTCGACCGTCTGCAGGTGACGCCCAAGAACCTCGCTACGGACTAAGGGTGCCGGAGAATAAGGAACATACTGAAGCTACTCCCTCGTCGCTCGCTGTGGTGGCGGGGGAGTATCTCGATTACCTCGCGGTCGAGCGGGGTTTGGCACGCAACACGATTGCGGCCTACCGTCGTGACCTGACGACGTACTGCGCCTATCTGGAGCGGGCTGACATTGCGTCTTTTGAAGAGGTGACCCGTCAGGTCGTGGAGGGCTTTGTTGCCGATCGCCGCGACGGAGGCTATTCCGACGCCTCGGTGGAGCGCGCGCTTGCTGCCGTGAAGGGCCTGCATGCCTTTTTGGTGCGCGATGGGGCCGTGGCCCAAAACCCGACGGCGGCGTTGCGCCTGCCCAAAAAGGCAGATCGCCTGCCGGAATACCTTTCGGTGGAGGACGTCTCGGCACTGCTGGATCAAGACTTTCCCGAGGGCGAGATGGGACTGCGCGATCACGCCATCTTGGAAGTGCTTTACGGTTGCGGCTTGCGCGTGAGTGAACTGGTTGGGCTCGATGTGGGCGATATCCATATCGATGACGGGTTTGTCCTGGTGCGCGGTAAGGGCTCCAAGGAGCGTCTGGCCCCGTTGGTGGGAAGCGCGGCGCGTGCCCTGACACACTATCTAGGTGACGGGCGCACGCTCCTGGCCGCCCATGCTCACGGGACGGAGACCTCGGCGGTCTTTTTAAATAAGAACGGACGTCGCCTGTCGCGTCAGGCCGTGCATGCGATATGCGAGCGGTATGGGCGCCAGGTGGGGCTGGTGGGGCTCCATCCCCATACCTTGCGCCACTCCTTTGCCACCCACATGCTCGCGGGCGGTGCCGACCTGCGTGTGCTGCAGGAGATTTTGGGCCATGCCGATATTTCGACCACGCAGGTCTACACGCATGTCGACCGCACGCAACTGACCGAGGTCTATCTGGCGGCGCATCCGTTGGCACATCGCTAGCACCTCGCTGACCTGCATATTTATAAATATTAAAGGGGACGGGCCCCAGATTGCCGAGACGCACTTTTGCGCGCATGGGCAATCTGAGGCCCGTCCCATTTTTCGCCAGACACCGACGCGGTGGTGGGCCGTGTGTGCCGTGGGTGGGGGAGTTTGGGGGCGATGTGAACGACGTGTAAAGGGACGTAAAAATCGCCTCAAGGTCAACTTGAAGGTTGAGGTTCGCGGGCGTGGTTCTATAGGTGGCATCCCGCCTTTGCTGCAAACACAACATATTGTGTTTTCGAACATATGCTCGGGGGTGTTTTACAACATATTGAGGGTGGAGCGGTGGGGTGGGGTGGGGGAAGGGGTGGGGAAAGGTGTTGAAAAATGGGGCGGTTCCCCATATTATTGATGACGTCGACAGGCGGGGTGGTTCCCCGCGTACGTGCCATCTGAGTAACCGAGGGGAGGGCGCACATGGGAATGACGGGTGCATACGAGCGCAATCTCGATGCAAAAGGTCGTCTATCCCTGCCTGCACCCCTTCGCGAGGAGCTTGGAGAGCACGTTCGCGTGTTCAAAGCCCTGGATGTCGATGCTCTGTACGTGTTCTCTGCCGAGGCCTTCGATAAGTGGGTCGAAGGACTCTTCGCGGGTCGTGAGGGCCACGAGGGTTTTAACCCGCGTGACATCAACGACCAGAAGCTTATGAGGGCGATCAACAAGCGCACCACGTCGATGGATGTGGACAGCGCAGGTCGTATCGGTCTTTCTGAGTCTCTCCGCAAGCAGGCGAACCTCGACCGCGAGGTCACGCTTGTGGGCAACTACGACCACCTTGAGGTTTGGGACCGCGCTACGGCCGATGAGGACGATGATGACGAGGCCCTGCTGGACCTCTTCTTCTCGTAAGGGCAAGGCACGAGTAACGGATGGAGCGTGGGATCTTGACACAAGAATATCGGCATGAACCTGTCATGCTCGGCGAAGTGCTTGAGTCGCTGCAGCTAAAGAGCGGTTCCGTCGTCTGCGACTGCACCCTTGGCGGTGCCGGCCATTCGGTAAAGATGGCTGCACAGGTGGGGGAGACCGGCCTTTTGCTCGGCGTCGATCAGGACGACATGGCCCTCGAGGCCGCTGGCGCCCGTCTGGACCGCGAGGTTCCCGGCGTACCGCACCAGCTGCTGAAGGGCAACTTCGGCGACTTGGACGAGCTGCTTTGCTCGGCCGAGGTGCCCGGGGTCGATGGCTTCCTGTTCGACTTGGGCGTTTCGTCGCCGCAACTCGATATCCCTGGCAGGGGCTTTTCGTACAACGAGGACGCCCCATTGGACATGCGGATGGATCCGGGTAACAACACCTTAAACGCAGCTGAGGTCATCAACACCTATAACGAACACGACCTCGCCCGGATTCTACGCGTCTATGGCGAAGAGAAGTTCGCCTCGCAGATCGCGCGTGAGATCGTGCGCCGCCGCGAGCATGAGCCGATCGAAACCACCGGTCAGTTTGTCGAGATCATCAAGGCTGGTATCCCCGCTGCCGCTCGTCGGCATGGCGGACACCCAGCCAAGAAAAGTTTCCAGGCCATTCGCATCGAGGTCAATCACGAACTCGATGTGCTCGAGCGAGGGCTTGACGCCGCCACAAGGTGGCTCAACCCGGGCGGACGCATCTGCGTCATCTCGTATCACTCGCTCGAGGACCGTATCGTAAAGAACCACTTTAAGGAGATGAGCCAGGGGTGCACGTGTCCGCCGGAGATTCCGGTGTGCGTGTGCGGCAACGTGCCGATACTCAAGGTCATCACCCGCAAACCCCTGGTTGCCCAACCCGATGAGGTTGCGCGCAACCCTCGGGCGAGATCAGCCAAGATCCGCGTGGCGCAGCGTCTGTAGACGCGACCGCGCGATATTGGACCTCCCGCTCGTACCACAAACGAAGCTTAAACACACTACCAACGTACTCGGGATGGGAGGCGGCATATCATGGGCTACAACACCTCAAACGCAGCACTCGCCTATGATATGAACGCCATGCCCGCCTATCGTGAGGCACCGCAGGCCCCCGTTGCTCCCCGCGAGCAGCGCACGCCGCGCTTTGATGTCTACACGGGCGCGGGCCGTCAGGCAAACCAGGCGGTAAGCCCGGTTTTCATGAGCGTTCTTAAAACGTTTTGCATCATTGCGGCCATCTTCATGACGATCGGTGTCGCCCGTGTGGCGCTCGCCGGCGTTACGGCCCAGGTGCTCAACAGCAACGCCGCGCTTACCAACACGCTCGAGAAGGCGACCGACGAGAGCTCCGACCTGGAGGTCATGCATTCGGTCTATGGTGCCGACACGCGCATTCGCGACCTTGCGGGCGCTTATGGCATGGTGGAGCCCAGCGAGAGCGTTACACTTGATTTTTCGCAGGATGCAGCCGCGGGCGCTAGCTCGACCGCGACCGCTCAGTAACAAGACGGTAGCTGAGTATGACAAATGACTATCGCCGCGGCTCCGACGGGGGTCGCGGTTCTGGACGTCCCTCATCGCGGGGACGTTCTGGTTATCAAGGAACGGGTCGGCCATCTTACAACGCGAGGCCGTCCTATGGCAACGACCCCGCGTCGCGTCTCCGTGGCTCGAATGGTCCTCAAATGCATAACACCAGACCGCGCAAGAGCTCGTCGACCGAATGGCTCACGGGCACGCCGCTGCCCCGTCGCAAAGCCGTCATGCGTTTCATCGGGCTCGGCTTGGGTTTGGGCGTCCTTCGCCTTGCCGACTATCAAATCGTGGAAGCCGATAAGTTGCGCGACCGCGCCGATGCACGTCGCTTGCTTGCGCAGACGCTGTATGCCAAGCGCGGTACCATCTACGACCGTAACGGCAACGTGCTGACGTCGTCGGTCGAATGCCGCAACATCGCCGTGAATCCTCAGCTTATCGAGGACGTTGACAAGACGGTATCGGCGCTGGTCAAAGCTACGGGAATCGATAAAAAGACCTGTCGCGAGCTCGTTGAGTCGGATGGCACCTGGGTGTATATCAAACGTCAGGTGGACGAGGACGATGTCGCGGCGCTGGAGAAGAAGAACCTGCCAGGCGTGCTCTTTGAACAGGCCATGAAGCGCGTGTACCCCTACGGCAACCTGGCATCGCAGGTGCTTGGCGTGGTAAACGTGGACAACGACGGTCTGACGGGCCTCGAAAAACAGTACAACAAGCTTTTGACCGGAACGAACGGTTCGCTGGTGCGCGAGCGGGCGAGGGACGGTAGCTATATCGCGGGCGGCGCCTATAAGAAGGTTGCCGCGGTGGACGGCGTGGACATCGTGACGACGCTCGATGTCAATATCCAGCGTGCCGCCGAGGACGCCCTGGCCGAGGCGGTCGAAAAGACCAAGGCCAAGAATGGCTCGGCCCTGGTCACCGATCCCACGACGGGCGAGATTCTGGCGGCATGCTCGTATCCGACATATGACCAGACCGATCTGGAAAACGCCAAGACCGAGGACATGAACTTGCGCCTGGTTACCGATGCCTACGAGCCCGGCTCGGTCTTTAAGACGCTCGTGGCCGGTGCCGGCTTCGACTTGGGCGCCGTGCGTTCGAGCACGTCGTTTGAGGTGCCGGCGAGCATCAAGGTTGGCGACGACACCGTTACCGACGCCGACAAGCGCGACTACACCATGACCATGGACGTGCGCGAGATGATGCGCCGTTCGTCCAATGTGGGCTTTGTCCTGGTGGGACGCAAGATCGGTGCCGATGATTTTGCCACTTATGTGGACAAGTGGGGTATCGGCCATAGCTCCGGTGTCGATTTTCCGGGTGAGAGTCTGGGCATCGTCAAGGAGCGCGACCAGTACGACGGCGCCACGCTGGGCTCGATGAGCTTTGGCCAGGCGCTGTCCGTCTCGCCGATTGAGGTCGCACGTGCCGTGGGCGGCATCGCGAACGGCGGCGTGATGATGACGCCGCACTTCTATAAGTCCAGCAAGGGCGATGAGAAGGACTGGGGCGAAGGCGAGCGTGCGATTTCGGAGGACGCTGCCGCCCAGGTGACATCGTGCATGCAGACGGTCGTGTCCGAAGGCATGGGCGTTGGCGGTGCGGTCGATGGCTATGACGTGGCGGGCAAGACCGGTACGGCCGAGCGTGCTGACGAGAACGGCGGTTACCTCAAGGAGAACTACATGTCGTCCTTTATGGGCTTTGCGCCGGCACAATCGCCCAAGGTGCTGTGCTATATCACACTCGATGGAACGCCGAGCGGCTCGGATGCCGCCGCGGTGCCATTCCAGTCCATTATGGCCAACGCGCTCGACGTGCTGGGAATCCCGCGGACGAAGTAGGGGGTTACAATCTTGAGCGTGGTCTGCCGTTTGATCTGAAGGGTGTTCACATGCCCTGCACCACGCGCGCATGGCACTGGGATACAATACGCCGATAGCATTATTAGGTTTACAGGGGAGCTGCAATGATAGAGATCGCCGTCAACAACCTCGCGGCCTCAACGGGGGCCCGAACCGTGACGGAAGAAGTCGACCGGGTATGCCGCGGGTGCGTTATCGACTCGCGTCAGGTCGAGGAGGGGACGATCTTTGTCGCCTTCCCCGGCGAAAAGGTCGACGGCAATGATTTTGCCTCCCGTGCCATCGAGTCGGGTGCCGGTGCCGTCGTGATGACGCGCGAGCCCGATGCCGAGCTGGTTTCGTTGGCGCAGGATAAGGGATGCGCCATCTTGCTGACCGACGACCCCGTGGAGTTCTTGCTGCGCCTGGCGCACGTATATCGCTTGGAGCTTGGCTGCCTGGTCGTCGGCATTACCGGTTCGATTGGCAAGACGACGACCAAGGACGTGCTCGCCGCCGTGCTCGCCAAGCGTTATCGCGTCTGGGCCACGAAGGGCAATTTCAACAACTTGATCGGCATGCCGCTCACGGTGCTTTCCGCTCCGGCCGATACCGAGGTCCTGGTGCTCGAGATGGGCATGAACCATTTTCATGAGATTGAGCGCCTGTCCCAGTCTGCCAACCCCAATCTTGCCATCGTGAGCAAGATCGGAACCTCCCACATCGGTATCCTGGGCAGCCGCGAGAACATCGCCCGTGCCAAGTCCGAGATTGTCCAGGGCATGTGCGCCGCCGGCGACTTCTCGCCGTTGCTGGTTTTGGGCGGCGAGGACGACTTTACGCCGTTCATTCGCGATACGTTCGCCCAGCCTGCGGGTATTGACGTGATGCTGGCCGGTGTCTCGGACGACGACGAGGTCCGCGCGCGCGACATTCGCGTCGACGACGAGGGCCATCCGGTCTTTACGCTCGACTTTGGTCAGGGCGACACGGTCGATACCATGTTGGCTATTCCCGGTGTGCAGTCCGTGCCCAATGCCGTCAAGGCCGCCGCGGTCGCCTATCGTCTTGGCGTGACGCCCGAGCAGATCGATGCTGCCTTTAGGGGCCTTACGATCACCGGTCACCGTCAGGAGATCAAGCGCGCCAAGAGCGGAGCACGCATCATCGACGACTCCTATAACGCCAGTGCCGAGTCTATGGCTGCCGGCCTCGATTTGCTGTGCTCGCTCATCTGTGACGGTTCGCGCATGGCGATCTTGGGCGAGATGGGCGAGATGGGCGACGAGGCTCCCCGCATGCATGAGCTCGTGGGAGCCTATGCCGCCGCCAAGAAGCTCGACATGCTCGCGTGCGTTGGCGGCGAGCTGGCTCAGCTCATGGCCGATGCCGCACGTATGATGGGTATGGATGAGGACCGCATCCAGGTATTCTCCGATTATCAGCAGGTGCTCGACCGCATGGGCGGCGCGCTTGAAAATCATGATGTTGTACTGGTCAAGGGTTCCCGTTTTGTTGAGCTCGACCGCTTTGTGGAAGGTGTGTGCTAGCCCATGTTCGGCAATCCCTCGTATCCTACGTATCAGGCCTTTTTGGGACTTGGCATCGCTGCCGCCATTGCGCTGCTGCTTATGCCGTGGTGGATCAAGCTGCTGAAGGTCGAGGGTATCGGCCAACAGGTCCGAGCCGACGGCCCCAAGCGTCATTTGATTAAGCAGGGTACGCCGACCATGGGCGGCGTCATCATCCTTGTCGCGATCTCGCTGACCTGCCTGCTGATGGGCAAGCTCACCACCGAGCTCGTGCTCGTGCTGCTTGCCACGCTGGCCACCGGCGTTCTGGGTCTCATCGACGACCTGACCTCCGTCACGCATGGTCGCTCGCTCGGCCTGACGCCTCACGCCAAGATGATCGGTCTGACCATCATCTGCGTCACTTTTACCGTGCTCGCCGTCAATTGGTGCGGCGTCGCCCCCGAGATTCGTTTTCCCGGCGGCCTGACGATTGACCTCGGTGTTCTTTCGACCACCATCTGCGGCCTTTCGTTCCCGTGGCTCTACATTGTATTTTGCTGGCTGATGATCGCCGGTCTTTCCAATGCCGTGAACCTGACCGATGGTCTGGACGGCCTTGCCGGTGGCACTTCCATGATCGCCATGCTCGCCATGGCCGCCATGGCGTTTTTGCACGGTGACGTGAACCTGTCCATCTTCTGCACGGCGTGCGCCGGTGCCTGCCTGGGCTTTTTGTGGTTCAATTGCTACCCGGCGAGCATCTTTATGGGCGATACCGGCTCGCTTGCCCTGGGTGCCGCTTTTGCCTGCACCTCCATCATGACCAACACCGAAGTCGTTTCCCTCATCATCGGCGGTCTGTTTATCGTCGAGACTCTGTCGGTCATGATCCAGGTTGTCTATTTCCACTTTACGCACAAGCGCGTCTTCCTTATGGCGCCCATTCATCATCATTTCGAAAAGAAGGGCTGGGCCGAGACCAAGGTCGTTATCCGTTTTTGGATTATCGCCGCGGCCTTTGGCGCCGTTGGCCTCGCCCTGTTCTTCCAGTTGGGATAGTGGTCTTTCATGCCTCTTGCTAATGTCTTTAGCCTGCTTGTTTTGGGGCAGGGTAAATCCGGTCTCGATGTCGCCCGTTGGGCGTTGGCTCACCCCGAGCGCGTGAGCGCCACGACCGTGTATGGCGGCGGTAGCTCCGAGCCCAATGAAGCCACGCGTGCGCTCGAGGCGCAGGGCGCGTCGTTTGTCTACGGCACCGAGCAGGTCGAGGGTGCCTATGACGTGTGCGTGACATGCCCGGGTATCTCGGAGTTTTCGGCCTTCTTTAAGGCTGGGCGTGAGCATGCCGCTCAGATTATGGGCGAGCCCGAGTTTGCCTATCGCCTGTCTCCCCAAAATTGGATCGCCATCACGGGCACCAATGGCAAGACAACTACCACGTCGCTGACCGATTATCTGCTCAAGGCCGCCGGTGAAGCCAGCGTGGCCGTCGGTAATATCGGCGAGCCGCCGGTGAACGAGATCGACGGCCGCGCACACAATGAGTGGTTTGTGGCCGAACTGTCGAGTTATCAGATTGCTACGACCGCCGAGCTTCATCCTCGCGTGGCGGTACTGCTCAACATCACGCCCGACCACCTGGGCTGGCACAAGAGCCACAAGAACTATGCGCTTGCCAAGATCAAGTTGTTCGAGAATATGGTCGACGACGACCTCGTGGTTATCGACGTCGAGGATGCCGGCATCCATGAGTTCGATGAGTACATCTACACACCGGGTCGCCGTATCTGCAAGGTCGCTTTTGACGAGCCCGAGGGTGCAGACGCCGCCTTTGTGCGCGACGGTAAGATGGTCGTGCGCCTGAGGGGTGTCGAGACTCAGCTTGTCGCCACGTCCGAGCTCAAGATCTCGGGCCATCACAATGTCATCAATGCCCTATGTGCCGCCACGGCTGCTCTGGCCGTCGGTGCCGATCCCGAGGGCATTTGCCGCGGTTTGACATCGTTCCAGCCACTCGAACACCGCGTGGAACCCTGTGGCGAGATCGATGGCGTGCGCTACGTCAACGATTCCAAGGCAACGAACACCGATGCAGTCGAAAAGGCCCTGACGGCGTTTCCCGACGACGATGTGATTTTGCTGCTCGGCGGCCACGATAAGGGTACGCCGCTTGCGGACTTTGCCCGCGTCGTTATGGACAACGTGCGCTCGGTCGTTTGCTTTGGCGATGCGCGCGAGCGCTTTACCGCCGCTATGGACGAGGCCGATGTCGATGGTGACGTGGATATCGCCCAGGCCGATGATCTGCGCGATGCCGTTGACGTTGCCCGCTCACTCTCGAGCCGCGGCGACGTGATCCTGCTTTCGCCCGCCTGCTCTTCGTTTGACGAGTTCTCGGGCTACGAGGAGCGCGGTCGCGTGTTTAAGGACTACGTTGTCCAGCTTGCCGCAGCAGCGAAATCGCAAACGGAATAGGGGTTGCCGGTGAGAGAGGAGAGCCCCCGAAGTGATATGAGGAGGCCCGACTCGGACCGTGCTTCCTCGCTGCGTAGCACGCCGCGTTCCGGACGCGGCGGGCAGACGTTCAGTGAGCGCTATATTGCCGGCGTCCCCGCCCGCATCATGCGCCCCCGTTTGATATTTATGGCTTGCCTGTTTAGCTTGGTTTGCTTTGGCTTGCTGATGGTGTACTCGGCATCTTCGGTCGAGGCACTGCACGAGAATGGTTCGGCGACGTTTTTCCTGTTTCGACAAGCCGCGTTTGCCGGAGTTGGCGTGCTGGCTATGGTTGCCATCGTGCGCATCTTGCCGGACAGTTGGTTTGGGGAAGACGTGCTCAGGATCTTCCTCATGGGCATGATAGGGCTATTGGTTCTGGTGTTCTTTATGGGTAGCGGCAGTCGTGGCGCCACGCGCTGGCTCAACATCGCCGGTATTCAGTTCCAGCCGTCTGAGTTTTTAAAGCCGTTCGCCATCGCGTATTCGGCCATCATGCTCGACCGCATCTTTTCGCCCGGCGGCAACATCAACGAGTTTCTTCGCAACATGGGCGTCTACCTGGGCATTTCGCTCTTTCTGATCTTTGTTCAGCCCGATTTTGGCACCGTTCTGATCATCTTGCTTACCCTCATGTGCATGGCGTTGTTTGCGGGATTGGACCCCAAATATATCGTTTGGACGGTCGTTGCCGGTATCGCCGTCATTGCAATTGCCCTTATCGCCGAGCCGTATCGTATGACGCGTGTCGAGGTTGCTTGGAATCCTTGGGCAGACGAATATGGCGACGGCTATCAGGCCACGCTTGCCATCATGGCGTTTGCCTCGGGCGGCCTGTTCGGTCGCGGTATCGGCAACTCCACCATGAAGTACTCGTATTTGCCCGAGGCGCATAACGACTACATCTTGGCTATCATCGGCGAGGAAGTTGGCTTTATCGGAACCGTGCTGTTCTTCTTGGTGTTTGCGATGCTGATCTACTCGGCGTTTCGCATTGCCGAGCAGGCGACCGACCGTCGCGGAGCACTTATGGCATCGGGTTCCGCGGTCATCCTTGCGGTGCAGTTTTTGATCAACGCGCTGGGCATTCTCAATGTGTTTCCCATGACGGGCAAGCCGCTGCCGTTTATTAGTTACGGCGGCTCCTCGATTATTGTGTCGCTTATGCTCGCGGGTCTGATCCTGCGCGTTTCTTATGAGAGCGCCCGTCGCGATGAGTACGACCGTCGCCGCGAGAGCTTTGCCGTTATGGATGAGAGTACCGCCGGCGTGCCCCACGTGCGCGGCGGGCGATCTTCGCGTAACGGCTTTACCGTCCTGGATGGCTCTGCGACCGAGCCGGCAGCTCGTCCGCGTCAGCGAACGACGCCGCAAGGTCGTCCACAGCGTCCTACTCATCGCAATGCGGGCGGCGGATATAATCGAATCGATTTGAATTCGGACCCGTCGGCGCGTTTGCGCACCGATGACCAGGGGCCGCGTGTACGAAGGGATTACCATGACCGATAAGATGACCGTTGCTATTGCAGCTGGCGGCACGGCAGGACATATCAACCCCGCGCTCGCCTTGGCCGAGGAGCTGCGTGACCGCGGTCATCACGTTGTGTTCGTGGGCCAGTCGCGCAAACTCGAGGGTCGTCTGGTTCCCGAGGCCGGATTCGATTTTGTGCCCATCACGGTCACGGGCTTCGATCGCTCCCGTCCCTGGACGGCGCTGACCTCGCTGTGGCGCGTCAACAAGGCGAAGCGTGCGCTTGCCCGTCACTTCTCGAAGGTCGGTAAGCCCGATGCCGCTATCGGCTTTGGTGCTTACGTTGAGGTCCCGCTGCTGGGTTGGTGCAAGGGCGCCGGCGTTCCGTATCTGCTGCACGAGCAGAACTCTGTTCCGGGTCTGGCCAACAAGATGATGAATTCACATGCCACCCGCGTGTGCATTTCGGTACCTGCGGCTCGCGCGGTCTTTGAGCGCGAGGGCGACCCCGACCATGTGCTCATGACGGGCAATCCCGTGCGTCGTTCGGTGATCGAGGGCGATCGCGCCCGCGGTCGTAAGACGCTCGGTGTGCCCGAGGACGCGACGCTTCTGCTCGTCTTTGGTGGTTCGCTCGGTGCTCAGCATCTCAACGAGCGCGTTGCTTCGCTCAAGAGTGAGCTGCTGACCCGCGAGAATCTCTATATTTTGCATTCGACGGGTGCCGACGGCTTTGAGGAGACCGAGCGCGCTTTGGCGCTGACTCCCGAGGAGGCGAAGCGCTATCGAGTCCAGCCCTACATCGACAACATGGGCGATATGCTGGCTGCGGCCGATCTGGTGCTCTCGCGTTCCGGTGCCTCGAGCGTGGCCGAGATCGCCGCGCTTGCCGTGCCCTCGGTACTCGTGCCGTATCCGCACGCCACGGCCGACCACCAGACCACGAATGCGCGCTACCTGGTCGATGCCGGTGCCGGCGTGCTTTGCGCCGATGCCGATATCGATGCCCCTGCCTTTGCCGACGAGCTTCTGCACCTGATCGATGACGCTGCGGCGCGTGATGCCATGCGTCAGGCGGCGCGTGGCTTGGCCCAGGACCGTGCCGCCGCGCTTTTGGCCGACGCGGTAGAGGGATTGCGTTAGTTAGACGGGATATCGCCGGTCGCCCTCGCGCGGATGCGGTAGGTGCGGTACAGTTAACGGGTTACAGGCAGTGTTTACGCAAGGAGTACACGAGCACATGGCTGATTCCCAGACTGCAACCTCCGCGCCCGAGTTCAAGAGCGCCCACTTTATCGGTATCGGTGGCGCCGGCATGAGCGGCATCGCCCTTGTCCTGCACGAGCGCGGTTACACCGTTACCGGCTCCGACCTTAAGACGTCGCGCTATATTCGCCAGCTTACCCGCGCCGGCGTGAAGGTCCACGTGGGCCACGAAGCTTCGACAATCGACGAGGTCAAGCCTGACGTGGTTGTGGTCTCCACCGCAATTCCCGAGTCCAACCCCGAGCTCGTGCGTGCCCGCGAGCTCGGTATTCCCGTGTGGCCCCGTGCCAAGATGCTCTCGGCCTTGGGCCACGGCTACACCACCGTCGCCGTTGCCGGCACGCACGGCAAGACCACGACGTCTTCGATGTGCGCCACGATGCTCGATCGCATGGGTCTGGACCCCAGCTTTTTAATCGGCGGCATCGTCGAGGGCTACGACACCAACGGCAAGAACGGCTCGGGCGACTACTTTGTCGCCGAGGCCGACGAGTCCGACAGCTCCTTCCTGTTCCTGAACCCCAACGTGGTCATTGTGACCAACGTCGAGGCCGACCACCTCGATCACTACTCGGGTATCGAGGAGATCGAGGCAACTTTCGCCAAATTCATGAGCTTGGTGGGCGAGGACGGCACCGTCATCGTCTGCGGTGAGGACCCGCATCTGGTCGAGCTCGCCAAGTCGACGGGCCGTCACGTGCTTTCCTACGGCTTTGCCGAGAGCAACGACATCGTCTGCATGCACCCGGATGTCAAGGGCATCCAGAGCGACTTTATCGTTCGCTTTGAGGACGGCACTGAGCACGCTGTGGAGATCAAGAGCAATCCCGGTCGCCACAACATGCTCAACGCCACGGCGGTGCTCACCGTCGCCCATGTCCTGGGCCTTGACATCGACGCCGCCGCCAAGGCGCTCTCGAGCTTTGAGGGCGTCCGCCGTCGCTTTACCCACGTGGGCGATATCGATGGCATCACCGTGGTCGATGATTACGGCCATCACCCCACCGAGATCAAGGCGACGCTTGCTGCTGCTTCGTCGCTGGGCTACAAGCACGTCGACGTCGTGTTCCAGCCGCACCGCTATTCGCGCCTGCAGGCCCTGTGCGACGACTTTGCCGATGCATTTGCCAATGCCGATAAACTGCTGCTGATTGATGTGTTCTCGGCTGGCGAGATGCCCATTCCGGGTGTCACCTCTAAGATGCTCGCCGATACCGTGCGCGCCAAGCATCCTGGCAAGGAGGTCGTGTACTGCTCCAGCCGTCTTGAGCTCAATCAGGAGCTCGAGCAGATGGTGGGCGAGGGCGATCTGCTGCTCACTATGGGTGCCGGTGACGTTACGACCGTCGGCCCCGAGTTCATTGAGTATCTGACTGCCAAGAAAGACGCTTAAGTCTAATGGGTCTGTTTAACGCCGTCATGGCGCTCTCGGGCATGATTGACACGGATGTGATCGAGGACGAGCGCCTTGCGCGTCATACGAGCTATCGTATCGGCGGCAAGGCCGACCTCTTTGTGACGTGCCATAGCTATCATGCCCTCCGCCGCGCCGTGGCGGTGCTCGATCGCGAGCAGGTGCCGTGGGTCATCATCGGTAAGGGCTCCAATCTGCTGGTTGCTGATGGCGGTTATCGCGGTGCCGTCATTTCGCTCGGACGTGAGTTTCAGCGCACGGTTGTTGCCGATGACGGTTGTACGCTGACGGTCGGTGCGGGCGTGATGTTTGCGCGCCTGGTCAACGATGCCCTGTCGCGTAGCCTCTCGGGCCTTGAGTTTGCCGTCGGCATCCCTGGTTCGGTCGGCGGTGCGATATCTATGAATGCCGGCACACGGACCGAGTGGATTGGCTCGCTGGTTGAGGATGTCGTAACGTTTGACCCGGCATCCGGTATCAAGCATTATGCGGGGTCCGAGATCACTTGGGGCTACCGCGAATGTAGCCTTCCCCGCAATGAGATCATCCTCGAGTGCGTGCTCAAGCTTAAACCGGCGCCCAAGGCCGACATTCGCGAGCGCATGGAACGGTACCTGACGAGGCGCAAGCGTACGCAGCCCATGGGTCGCGCATCCTGCGGGTCGGTCTTTCGCAACCCGCCCGATGCGAGTGTGGGCAAGCTTATCGAGGATTGTGGATTAAAGGGTTTTTCGATTGGCGGCGCGGAAGTTTCGCCCGTTCACGCTAATTTTATCGTTAATAACGGAACTGCCTCGGCCGATGACGTTGCCGCGGTTATCAGACATGTGCACGGAAAGGTGAGGGAGGCGTATGGCATCGAGCTCAGACCGGAAGTTAAATTCCTCGGCTTCTAGAGCATCGAAACCCACCTTCCGCCGCGCCGGAGGGCGTTCCGGCGCGCCTGCCAAACCTCAACGCAATACCGTCGCGCACTCTAAGTCTGTCGGGCATGCTCGACAGACCAGTCGTCCGGTTGTCGGCTCGCAGCTCGGTAATCGTCCGGCCGCAAAAAAGTCCTCGCGTCCCTCGGTGACGTCAAAGCCTGTTATGGGCGCCAAGCCTGCCCGTCCTATGGCAACTCCTAAGCCCTCGACGGGAACTAAAGCGCCGCGTCCAGGTCGCACGCTGGGCGCATCGAAACCGCGCTCGCTGACATCGGTGCCGGCTACCGCCAAGAAGCCTTCGGGTAAAAAAAGCGTCAACCCGTTGTCTTCACTTGGGGCGATGGTAAATAAAACATCAGACGCCGCTTCTGTCGTTACAGGCAAAGGCAAAATCGTTGGCGGCGTTCTGGCCGTCTTGGCCGTGCTCGTCGTCGTTGCCATCGTGGTGATTAACTCTGGATTGTTTACCGCCACTGATATTCAGATTCAAGGCAGCGAGCATGTGACGAAGCACGATGCTATCCAGCTGATCGATTTGCCCGAGGGAACGTCGCTTTTTAACGTCGATCCCGACCAGATTACCGAGGACCTCAAGCAGAACCCGTGGGTCTCGGGCGTAGATGTCCAGCGTCAGTTCCCGCATACGCTCATCATTACGCCGATGGAGCGCAAGGTCATCGCAATTGCCTATATCAGCTCCGATGACCTTGCCTGGGCCATCGGGGATGATGACACCTGGATCGCCCCGCTGTCGACGTCGGTCGAAGTGGATGACCAGGGCAACGTCATCACGACGGGGCAGGGCTCAAATACCCTGACCGGCATTGATGCCGCGCTGGCGCTCGCTAAGCACTATGGCGCGGTGTTGTTGACTGATGTCTCGGCGGATGTCGCTCCGGTTTCCGGCCAGGCGGTGAGCTCCAAGGCCGTTAAGGCTGGCTTGGATTATGTGCGTGGTTTTTCGAGCGAGTTCTTGGGACAAGTCAAGGACATTTCCACGCCTTCGGTCGAAGCCATCTCGGCAAACCTCAATAACGGCATTGAGGTGTCGCTGGGCGATTCGGACGATATCGTCAAGAAGGAACGCGTAGTCACCAAGTTGCTTTCGCAGGTAGAGGGCGTAACGTATATCAATGTGCGCTCTCCGGGTAACTACACATTTAGGAATGCTCCGACCTCGTAGCGCTGGTTGATGCTTTGTTGAGGGGCCATACCACGCCGTTTATCTGGTTTGTTTGGTTTTCACGGTCAATTATTTGACTGATACGTTCATAATGTGCAACCATAATACGGTTTACCTTTGCATTTACTTTCAACCTGAAGGTTAATGTGCGCAGGGGTCGACCCATGCTATGGCTATAACCTTTGTTCGGAGGACCGACATGCACGAGACAGAGATCAACAACTACCTTGCCGTCATTAAGGTGGTCGGCGTCGGCGGCGGCGGTACCAACGCGGTCAATCGAATGATCGAAGAGGGCATCCGCGGCGTCGAGTTTGTTGCCATCAACACCGATGCTCAGGCGCTCGCGATCTCTGATGCCGATATCAAGGTGCACATCGGCACCGACCTTACCCGCGGCCTGGGCGCCGGCGCCAACCCCGAGGTTGGCCGCAAGGCTGCCGATGAGTCCCGCGACGACATTGCCGAGGCGCTCGCTGGCGCCGACATGGTGTTCATCACCTGCGGCGAGGGCGGTGGCACCGGTACCGGCGCTGCTCCCATCGTTGCCGATATCGCGATGAACGAGGTCGGTGCGCTGACCGTCGCCGTCGTGACCAAGCCCTTCACCTTCGAGGGCCGCAAGCGCAAGAAGAGCGCCGAGGAGGGCATTAAGACCCTCTCCGATTGCGTCGACACCATGATTGTCATCCCTAACGATAAGCTGCTCGACATCGCCGAGAAGAAGACCACCATGCTCGAGGCCTTCGCGATTGCCGATGGCGTCCTTTCCCAGGGCACCCAGGGCATCACCGACCTCATCACCGTCCCCGGTATCATCAACCTGGACTTCGCCGATGTTAAGACCATCATGAAGCAGGCCGGTACCGCCATGATGGGTATCGGTACCTCTTCTGGGGACACCCGTGCCGTCGACGCTGCCCAGCAGGCCATCTCCAGCCCGCTGCTCGAGAGCTCCATCGATGGCGCCACGCGCGTGCTGCTCTCCATCGCCGGTTCCAAGGACCTGGGCATCCAGGAGATCAGCGACGCCGCCGACGTTGTCGCCAACGCCGTCGACCCCGAGGCCAACATCATCTTCGGTACCGTTGTCGACGAGTCCCTGGGCGATCAGGTGCGTATCACCGTCATCGCTACGGGCTTCTCCGACTCCAACGTCAACCGTCAGGACGAGCTCTTTGCTGCTCAGCAGTCTCAGAGCAAGGCCGCTGCCTCCGCTGAGCCGCAGCGCACCGCTCCTGCCACGAGCCCGGCTCAGGCCGCTCCGACCCGCAACGTCGGTGGCACCGAGCTTCCTAACTTCGGCAACGATCAGTTCGAGCTTCCCGACTTCCTGAAGCGCGGTAGCTTCTAAGTCGTTCTTTGCATTGTTGTGCACAGGGGCGTGTCCGTATGGACGCGCCCTTTTTATTTCGACTTTGTAAACTAGAACCTCCAATCTCTTTACGTTCCCTTTACGATTGCCTCCAGCGCAGCAGGTATCCTTTTAGAGAAGTATGACAGCCGTATAAACGCGGGCTGTAGCGGCGATGCCGCGGTACTTGTGTTATTAGGAGGCTTTAGTATGGCAGCACGTGCGGACAAAGTTTCGCGTGTCGACCATGATGGAGTTACGTTGGTGGAGGGCGCGACATCCGATGTTCGCTTTGCCTTCACCGAGCGTGCCGGTGGCGTTTCCGAAGATGCGTACTCCTCACTCAACTTGGGCTCGCATGTTGGCGATGACCCCTTTGCTGTTCAAGAAAATCGTCGTCGTGCGCTCGAGGCTATGGGTGCCGCCGAGTGCGAGCACAACCTGCTCGTTCCCAATCAGGTCCATGGTGATCATATCGTTGCGGTGACCTCGAACGGCGCCGATGACCTTGAGGACGTTCGCGAGCAGATTGCCGAGGGCTGTGATGCCATCGTCTGCACGGCCCATGAGGTGCCCGTGCTGCTCTGTTTTGCCGACTGCGTTCCCGTGGTGCTGGTGGCTCCTGGCGGATTTGCCGTGGTACATTCTGGCTGGAAGGGTACGATTGCGCGCATTTCCGCCAAGGCCTGCCGAGCGCTTTGCGAGGCGGCTGGCTGCAAGCCGGAGGACATCTCTGCCTATATTGGGCCCCATATCCTGGGCGACGAATACGAGGTGTCCCAAGAGCTTATGGATCGCTTTACCGCCGAGTTCGCGTGCATCGATGCTACCGCTTCCCGTATGCTCGATCTTTCCGCCGCCATTCGCGAGGCGCTGCTGGACGCCGGCGTCGATACGGACAATATCGTAGACACGCAGCTCTCCACCGTGCGTCAGAACGACCGCTTTTACTCCTATCGCAACGAGGGCGGCACCTGCGGGCGCCATGCTGCGATCGGCGTGATGCTATGAGAAAGATCGTATCGGTTCTGAGCGCAGCGGTACTCACGCTTACGCTGTGTGCCTGCTCCTCGGGATCTTCCACTTCTTCCATTACCGTGGCGGGTTCCACGACCTGCCTTCCTATCGCCGAGATTGCTGCCGAAGGCTTTAAGGAAGAGACCGGCACCGACGTGCTCGTCTCTGGCTTGGGCTCCTCTGCCGGCATCGAGGCTGTCAGCGCCGGCACCGCTGATATCGCCAGCTCCTCCCGTAGCCTTAATGCCGATGAACAAGACCTGGGCCTGACTCCCATCGTTATCGCCCACGATGGCATTGCGGTCATCGTGAATGAGGACAACCCGGTCGAGAATCTCTCGACCGAGCAGCTTCGCGATATCTACGCCGGTAAGATCACCAACTGGAAAGAGGTTGGTGGCGAGGACCTGAAGATTCAGGTTATTAACCGCGACGAGGCTTCCGGTACGCGCGAGGCCTTCCGTACCATCGTGATGGATGGCACGCCGTTCGATCGTCGCTCGGCCGTTCTTTCGGGCACGGGCCAGGTACGCGATGTCGTGTCCCGCTCTCGTGGTGCTATTGGCTACATCTCGCTGGGCTTTGTCGAGAGCCTCAATGCCAAGACTTCGGTCAAGGCCGTCTCGGTCAATCACGTCGAGGCGTCCGAGAAGACAGTCGCAAGCGGCGGGTATCCCATCTCGCGTGACCTTTACTTCTTTGTGAAGGGTACGCCCTCCAAGCAGGCGCAGGCCTACATCGACTACGTGACGTCCGAAAAGATGGACAAGCAGATTCGCGAGGCGGGCTTTATTCCCGTCACCAACGACGGGAAGGGGAGTGAGTAGCATGGAAGTACAGGAAACCCCCCATACTGAGCAGAAGGCTCAGGCACCCAGGAAGCGCGAGCTGGCGCTCGTGTCGCGCAGTACCTATATCAAGGAGAAGGCGCTACAGTGGATCTTCTTTGCCTGCGCGTTCTTGGCGGTCGTCACCGTCATCCTGATTTTTGTCTTTACCACGTACTCGGCGCTGCCGGTCTTTACCGACATCGGCCTGGCGGACTTCTTTAGCTTTACGTGGGCGCCCTCTGAGGGTCACTACGGCATTATGTCGCTGCTGGCGGGTTCTGGTCTGGTGACCGTCGGTGCCCTTGCCATGGGCGTGCCGTTGGGTGTGGGCACAGCCGTGTATCTGGTCGAGATTGCCAGCAAGCGCGTGCGCAAGCTCATCAGCCCTGCCGTCGACCTGCTGGCGGGTATTCCCTCCATCATCTACGGCTTCTTCGGCATGATCATCATCCGCCCGTTTATCGCGCAGCTGACCGGCGGCCTTGGCTTTGGCGCACTGACAGCGTGGTTCGTGCTCGCCATTATGATCGTCCCCACCATCACCACGCTCACCATCGATGCCCTCAATTCCATTCCCATGGGTATTCGCGAGGCTTCCTATGCCATGGGCGCCACCAAGTGGCAGACCATCTATAAGGTCGTGCTGCCGGCCGCCAAGCTGGGCATTGTGGACGCCATCGTTTTGGGCATGGGGCGCGCCATCGGCGAGACCATGGCCGTGCTCATGGTCGTGGGTAATGCTCCGGTCATTCCCGATAGCATCGCGAGCCCCATCTCAACGCTCACGAGCCAGATTGC
>CABULX010000015.1 GCA_902492545.1 uncultured Collinsella sp.
CGCAGAGCGTGCAGCCGCAGAGCGTGCAGCCGCAGAGCGTGCAGCCGCAGAGCGTTTCGCGCTTTCGCCGCGCGAGCGCGATGTGATCGCGTCGCTTGGCTAGCGCGAAACTAATCAGGAAGGAGGCCGCAGGTGCCCAAGAAGGACAAGCCGCTCACGGCGAAGCAGGAGGCGTTCGCCCGCGAGATGGCCAAGCCCCGCGCCAAGCAGCAGGACGCGTACCGCGCGGCCTACGACTGCAAGCGCATGAACTACAACTCGATAAGCTGCGCCGCCTCCAAGCTGATGCGCGACCCACGAATCGCACACAGAATCCAGGAAATCCGCGACGCGGCCGCCAAGGACTGCCGCTGGGAGCTGCAGGACGCGGCCGCCCCGCTGTTCGAGGTGCTGGACGGCGCGCTGCCCATCTTCCGCCGCCAGGCGGCCGAGGGCAGCATCAACGGCGACGCGCGCCTGGCCATAACCGAGAGCGTGAAGCTGCTCAACGACATGTTCGGCGTGGACGGCGCGAAGGCCGCCATGGCGGAGGCGGGGGTGACCATCGTTGACGACCTCGGTTAGGCTCTCGGACGTCGTGGCCTCCGTGTTCGCCGGCGTGTGGCGCTCCATCAAGGCGCACGAGTTCACGCACTATTGGTTCAAGGGCGGGCGCAACTCCACCAAGTCGTCGTTCATATCCATCGCCATCGTGCTGCTGATCATGCTCAACCCGGAGGCCAACGCCGTCGTGCTGCGCAAGGTCGGCAACACGCTGCGCACGTCCGTGTACGAGCAGATAGGCTGGGCGTGCGACGTGCTGGGCGTGGCGCACCTGTTCGACTTCGGCCTGTCCCCCATGGAGGTGACGTACCGCCCCACCGGGCAGGTCATACGCTTTGTGGGATGCGACAAGCCGAAGAAGCTGAAGTCCGCGAAGTTCCGCACCGGCTACTGCGCCGTGGTGTGGTTCGAGGAGGTAGACGAGTTCGACGGCATGGACGAGGTGCGCAGCGTGCTGGCCACGTTCCTGCGCGGCGGCGACATGTTCTGGGTGTTCTACAGCTACAACCCTCCCCGCTCGGCTCGCAACTGGGTGAACAAGGAGGCGCGCGACCTGGAGGCCCACCCGGGCGAGGACGGGCGCTTCATATGCCACACCACGTACCTGGACGTCATAGACGAGCACCCCGAGTGGATAAGCGCCGCGGCGCTGGCGGAGGCCGAGCGCAGCCGCCGCAAGACGCCCGACTCCTACCGCTGGCAATGGCTCGGCGAGGTCATCGGCACGGGCTCCGAGGTGTTCCCCGACGAGCTGCTGGACATACGCCCCATCACCGCGGAGGAGCGCGCGTCCATCGCCCTGCGCTCGTTCGGCGTGGACGCGGGCAGCGTGCACCCCTGGGTGTTCATGGAAGCGGGCTACGACGAGAACGAGCGCGTGCTGTACCTGCTGGACGAGGAGAGCCGCCAGGGAACCGAGGCCATCGACGTCAAGACCGCCGAGCTGGTGGCGGCCAAGCTGCAGGCGGCCGAGGACCCCGCCGCCGACGTGTGGTGCGACAGCGCGGCGCGCGGCATGATCCTCTACTACCAGGAGCAGGGCATCGGCGCGCAGAAGTCGCTCAAGCAGGGCCTGAACGCGCCCAAGAGCCGCATCAGGTGGATGCAGAACCTTACGCGCATAGTCATCGACCCCGACCGCTGCCCGCTCGCCGCCAAGGAGTTCCCCGAGTTCGAGTACGTGTCGAACGGGCAGGGCGACATAACCGAGACACTGCCGAAGGTGAACGACGACGCGATAGACGCGGCGGGCTACGCCGCAGGACTGTGGATAAGGAGCAACCTCTGATGGAGAAGCGAGGCAACACGGGCTACGCCGAGGCGTGGCTGCGCCGCATGGGATACCAGCCGGACACCCGCATGCAGGGCATGGTGGGCGTCTGGTTCGGCTGGTTCGCGGCGAACAACGGCTGGTACCACTACAGCGAGCGGCGCGGCTTCCGCGTGTACAAGCGCGAGCGCGCCAGTCTGCACCCGGCGGCGCTCGTGGCCGACGAGTGGGCCAGTCTGCTCATGAACGAGAGCACGATCATCTCCAGCACGAGCGACGAGCGCCGCGCCTGGATGGCGCGCTACTTCGCCAACCCCAAGGCGACGGGCGGCGTCGGCGACGAGGGGCACGAGGACGGCCAGGCCGCGCCGCAGCCGACAGAGGACGGCGACGCGCCCACATCGTTCGCCATGGACAACGCCGACTTCATAGCCCGCGCGTTCGCCATGGGCACGGGCGCGTGGGTCATCGAGCCGCGAGGCGTGACCGACAGCGCCTACACGCCCGACGCCGAGCTGCGCATCGTGCGCTACGACGCCACGCAGATAGTCCCGCTCACGTGGAGCGCCGACGACTGCACGCAGTGCGCGTTCGTGGGCCGCGTGGAGGTCGCCGGGCGCGACTACGACCAGTGCCAGGCCCACGTGCTCAAGGGCGGCACCTACCACATCCTCACGCAGCTGTTCGACACCAAGACGCACAAGCAGGTGGCGGTCGAGGGCATCAGCGCCGACATGGACACGCGCTGCACCCGCCCGCTTTTCACGCTGGTGCGCCCCGCCGTGTCGAACCGCTTCTACGACTACTGCGCGATGGGCGCGAGCGTGTACTGCAACGCCGTGGGGGCCATGAAGGTGGTCGACGAGGCCGCCACCTCCCTGCTCGACCACATTCGCGTGGGCCGCCCGCGCACGTTCGTGGACAAGACCCTCATAGAGTCCAAGACCGACAAGGGGCCGGACGGCAGCCTCACGAAGACCTACTACGCCTTCGGCGAGGCCGACGACACCATCTTCAGCATGAACCCCGGCGACGAGGGGTCGGCCAAGATTCAGACCGTTCAGAGCGACCTCAAGGCCGACGAGAACGCCAGCGCCATCAACACGGGCCTGCGCCTGCTGTCGGTGGCGTGCGGCTTCGGCAACGGCTACTTCTCCTGGGAGTCGCACACGGGCCTGAAGACCGCCAAGGAGGTGGCGGCCGACAACTCGCAGCTGATGCGATCCATCCACCGGCACGAGAACGCCCTGCGCAAGTCCATCGTGCGCCTCGTGAACGGCATGGCCGACGCGTGCCGCAGCATCAAGGGCGAGGCCGTGCCCTACGGCGACGTCACCGTGGACTTCGACGACTCCATCATCAGCGACACGCAGAGCGCGCGCGAGATGGCCATGAGCGAGGTCGGCGCGGGCATCATGGCCCCGTGGGAGTACCGCCGCCGCTTCTACGGCGAGACCAGCAACGAGGCCAAGGCCAACGTGCCCGAGCAGCAGGGCGGCGCGTTCGACATGCTGGGCGACGGGCTCGCCTGATGCTGGGGCCGGACTACATAGAGCACTTCACCGACGCAGCGCAGGGGGCCATGGACGAATACACCCTGCGCCTGGTGTGCATCTACGCCGCGCTCATAGGCTCCATCGACTTCGAGGGCGACAGCGCCTACTCGCAGGCCGCCCGCAAGGCGGCGCTTGCCGCCAAGGACGTGCAGAAGGCCATGAACGAGGAGGGCCGCAGAGCCGCGCGCGAGGCTGCCAAGGCTGCGGCCGAGGCCGTGGCCAAGAGCGCCGAGGCCGACCTGGCCACGCTGGGCACGGCCATGGGCGCGCTGTCCAAGACGACGCAGTGGAGGCTGCACAACTCAGCGCGGGCCACGGCGGCGGGAGTGCAGGACGTCGTGAGCCGCGACAACCTGAAGATGCCCGCCAACGTGCAGCGCGCCTACCTCGAAGTCGTGGCGCAGGCCGTGGCTCGGGTGAACTCGGGCATGGCGGGCTACGAGCAGGCCACCCGCGAGGCCGTGCTGAAGCTGGCGCGGCGCGGCGTGTCCGTCGTGGACTACAAGAGCGGGGCGTGGGCGCAGGCGGACGTGGCCATGCGCCGCCACATTCGCACGCAGGCGGTGCAGGCCGGCAGCCGCAACACGCTGGAGCTGCTTGAAGAGACCAGGCACGACCTCGTGCAGACCTCCTCGCACGGCGGGGCGCGCGAGAGCCACGCCAAGTGGCAGGGCCGCGTGTTCAGTCTGTCGGGCAAGTCCAAGAAGTACCCGCCGTTCTACCGCGAGACGGGCTACGGCTCTGTCGATGGCCTGTGCGGCGCGAACTGCAAGCACGACTTCGGCATCTACGTGGAGGGCCAGCCGCTGCGCTACGAGCGCGATCCCGATGGCGGCGGCGAGAAGCGCGAGGAGCGATACCAGGCAGAGCAGAAGCAGCGCGAGCTTGAGCGCGGCATACGCGCCGCCAAGCGCGAGGCAACGGCCCTGGAGGCCGCCGGGCTCGACAACACCAAGGAGCGCCTGCGCCTGGGCAAGCTGCAGAAGCGCCAGCGCGAGCACATAGCCGCCCATCCCTACCTGTCCCGCGAGCGCACGCGCGAGGCCGCCGTGGAATCGAAGGAGCGCATCTACCCGCTTGCCACGGACAAGACCTGGGTGCGCGAGAAGTTCATGCCGGGCAAGGGCGCGGGCACCGCCGCAGACGTGAGCCGCCGCGCCGTGAACGGCAGGGCCTACCACGACAAGGTGGCGTCCCTTCCCATCCCGAAGCGCGCAAGCGAGGCCGTGTACGCCGAGAGCCGCCGCATCCTGCGCGACCGCGACGGCACGGGCTACGAACGCATGTCCGTCGTGTCGTGGAAGAAGGGCGAGCGCGTCACCGACACCTTCGGGCACGGCCTGAAGAGCCAGGCGTGCGGCCTGACCGCCAAGCAGGTGGAGGCGTGCAGGCGCACCGAGGGCGGCGTGGTGCTGATCCACAACCACCCCATGAGCTCGCCGCCGTCGTGGACCGACATTCGAACGGTGGCGGAAAACGACTGGGTGCGCAGCTCGGTGGTGGCGTGCCACGATGGTACAATCTACGAAATCAAGGTGAACGACCGCAGCGTCGTGCAAGCGTACGAGGAGCTGCGAGAGCTGGCGAAAAGAGAGTGCCCGAACGCGGGCGGCGATGTTATCGACCAGCTTGCCACCGAAATGCTCTACGAGCGAAACGAGGAAGCGAAATGGTTCAGGCTGACAAAAAAGAAGTGACGCCAGAGGACTGGGTGCTCGTCATAGACGACAGCGCCTCCGAGTCGAAAGCCGCCGAAAAGCTGACCAAAGAAGAGCGCGAGGAGCTTTTCGCCAAGTCCCGCAAGGTGCTGCGCGACGCGGGGCTAATGAAGTAGACCAAGCGACAACCGAGTAGACGCACGGCATCAAGGCCGCCCATCACGGGCGGCCTTTTCTTTTGCCTGGCGACACCTCGGGGAAGATGCGGTCACGCGATGGGGCGGCGACAACATGCCCCGCACGCGACCGCGGCGACAACGGCGGGCCATCCAAGCGCGCAGGGAAGCGCGACAACCAAACACGGAAGGAGCAAGCGATGGCTGAAGACAACAAGCCCCAGGGAAACGAGGGCGGCGAAGGCCAACAGACCGAGCCCCAGAAGGAGGTCGTGTCCTACGCGAAGTACAAGCGCGAAACCGACGAGTACCAGGAGCAGGTGAAGGCCCTCAAGGCCGAGCTGGAGCAGCGCGACAAGCAGATCGAGGAGTTCACCTCCAAGGCGGGCAACGCCGAGGAGCTGCAGGCCGCGCTCGACAAGGCCAAGGCCGACAACGAGGCGTACAAGGCCGACGCCGAGAAGCGCGAGGCCGACATGCGCCGCGACTTCGCCATCGACACCAAGCTGGCGCAGATGGGGGTGCGCAACGCCAAGGCGGCGCGCGCGATCATCCCGAACATCGCTGACGCGAAGCTGGACGAGCAGGGCAACCTCACGGGCATCGACTTCGAGGCCCTGAAGAAGGATAACGCCTACATGTTCACCGACCAGCCCCGCGAGAGCGCGGGCGGCGACCCCAAGGGCGGCGCAGGCTCCGACGGCCTGGCCGACTTCCGCGCAGCTTTCGGACTCACCGACGAATCTTCAAAGGAGTAAATCATGCCAAACAGCATCGAACTGCCCAAGGGCTACGAGAACGTGCTCATGGAGGCGTACCGCAAGGAATCCCTGACCGCAGTGCTTGAGAGCGCCGCGCCGCAGGGCAACATCGCGCAGATGGAGCAGCTGGGCGAGTTCTACTATCCCGTCTACTCCATGGGTGGCCTGGGCGACGTGCAGGCCAACGGGCGACTGCCGCAGAACAGCGGCGCGTCCCTGACTTGGAAGCCCATCAGCGCCAACTACGACCGCGGCACCATCCTGGAAATCGACCAAAAAGTGGACGCCCAGTCCTTCAATCTGGCGTTCGGCAACGCCGCCGCGCACTTCAACCGCACCAAGGTGGTGCCCGAGGGAGACGCGTTCGTGTTCTCCACGCTGTGCGCAGGCACCGGCATCACCAAGGAGCAGAAGACCTACTCCGACGGCGCGGACATGCTCAAGGGCCTGAACGCCGCCATGTGCGACATGGACGAGAAGGAGGTGCCGGAAGAGGGCCGTGTGCTGTTCATCACCCCCACCCTGCTGGGTATGGTGAAGGACCTGGACACCACCAAGTCCCGAGAGGCGCTGGACGGCTTCTCCTCCATCGTGAAGGTGCCGCAGTCCCGCTTCTACAGCGCCATCGACCTTCTGGACGGCACCACCAAGGACGAGGAGATCGGCCACTACAAGAAGGGCACCGGCGCGGTAGACATGAACTTCCTCATTGTCCACAAGGACGCCGTGGTGCTGCGCTGGAACTTCGCGCACGGCAAGGTCATCGACGCCGAGGACAACCAGCAGGGCTTCGGCCACCTGTTCAAGTACCGCAAGTACGGCGTGTGCGGCGTCCGCGAGAACCTGGCGCACTACATCACCGCAGGCATGAAGGCCGCGTAGGAAGGAGGCGCGACATGCGCACAGTTGGACTGGCCTTCGAGAAGGAGGCCCCGAAGAAGGCCAAGCCCGCCAAGGGCAAGGCGGAAAAGCCCGAGGCGAAGGCCGCAGACGAGCAGCCCGCCAAGGGCAAGGCGGAAAAGCCCGAGGCGGCCGAGGACGATGGAAACTAGAGCCCCGACCCACGAGGACTACCTGGCAGCCGGGCGCGGGGAGCTGTCCGCCGAGGAGTTCAAGGCGGCGCTCCCCCACGCCACGGCAGCCGTGCGCGACCTGATCTTCCCCAACGAGCCGGACGGCTCCGAGGAGTGGGCGCGCGCGGTCATGGCGGCCTGCGAGGTCGACGCCGCATACGGATGCTCGGGCGGCATCATGGAGGGCGGCGGCTTTACCGTCGGCTCGTTCTCGTGGAACCCCGGTACCGAAGGGGCCAGCACCTACCGCAGCGACATGGAGGCCGCCGTCCGCCGCGAGCTGCTTGGAACGCCGCTGCTCTACGCGGGCATCGGGGGTACCAGATGATGCGGGTGCCGCGCTCGGCGCGGCCCTCCACCATGTCCGTCAAGGTGCCCAGGGAGGGCGGCTACGGCGGCGAGTTCGAGCAGCCCGTCGAGGTGCGTCGCGTGCGCTTCGAGCCCGCCTCGGCGTGGCTCGTGCGCGAGTACGGCCTGGGCGACGGCGCGCAGGGCCTCGTGATAGCAGACGGCGCGGACAGCCCCGGCATGTTCGACGTGCCCGTGGGCAGCCGCGTGAGCATCGACGGGGGCGAGTGGATGAACGTGACGAGGTGCACGCCCCGCCGCGCGTTCGGCACCCGTCCCCACCACTGGGAACTGGAGGTGAGGTAGCCATGCCCGCAGCAGTTACGGTCGACCTGACCAAGCTCATGAAGCGTTTCAGCGCGAAGGAGCTGGAGGCCAAGCAGGTGAAATTCGCTATGAGCGTGGCCGAGGACATGAACGCGTTCACGCCAGAGGACACCAAGCGCATGCACAACTCCATGCAGGCCGCCTCCGACTTCAGGCAGGGCCTCGTCATATGGGACGCCGACTACGCCGCCTACGTGCGCGATCTGCCCGACAGTTCCATCAAGCACGGCAAGAACCCGAGGGCCAAGGCCGACTGGCCGAAGGCCGCGAAGGAAGCGCACGGCGAGGACTGGGAGCGCCTGGCCGTCGACCTCCTGACCGAGGGGGCGTGACATGGCCCCGGACGTGATGGAGGCGGCGAAGGCCGCCATAGAGGCCCTGGGCTACGGCCCGGTGCTCCTCACCCGCCTGGCAGCATCGCGCGGCCACGACGACGCGGTGGTGCTGAGGCCCATGCCCACGGCCGACGCGGTGCGCCACATGGACGGCACCCGCCGTGTCGGATACGTGCTGCAGGTCATCGTGAAGGACACCTCCGAGGCCAAGGCCATGGGCGACGCCTACGACCTGGCCGACGCGTTGGACGGGGCCGACCTGTCCTCGCCCACCGGCTCCTACGGCTTCACCAGCGCGGCGCTGTACACAGAGCCGCAGGAGATAACGCCGCCGGAGGGCGGGCCGTACCTGTGGGAGTTCCGAATCAAAGCGACCATAACCATAGAGAAGGGATAACGATGGCAAAGAACCAAGACCTGGGCTTCGCGCCCAACTACATGAGCGCGCTGGAGATCGACACCACGCCAGACGCGGCCAGCCCCACGTGGGCCATCTTCTCGCGCGGCATCACCGAGGTGAAGCCGACCACCAACGAGACCACCGAGACCAAGGACTACTACGACGGCTACGGCACTCCCACCGACAAGGTGAAGAGCGTGCAGCCGCAGTACGAGGTCACAGGCGACCGCTGCTACGGCGACCCCGCGCAGGACTTCGTTGCCAGCCTGGCGCTTGAGACCGGCGAGGGCCGCACGGGCCACTTCCGCCACACCGACCCCAACGGCGACGTGGTGGAGGGCGACTGCACCTACCTGGGCCTGACCGTCGGCTCGCAGCAGGGCGCGGCGTCCGACCCCGGCGCGTTCTCCTGCACAATCTCGGGCGCTGGCGCTATGCGCTACATCCCCGCCAACAAGCTCAAGCAGCCCACGGGCGTCACCTGCACCGCGCCGACCGGCCCGGCCGTGGGCAAGTCCATGAAGCTCGCGCCGACCGTCACGCCCGCCGAGGCGAACGCCAAGTGCTTCTTCGCGTCGGGCAACACCGACGTGGCCACCGTCGACAGCGACGGCAACGTGACGGGCGTGGCCGCAGGCGAGGCGGTCATCACCGTGCGCTGCGCGTCCAAGCCGAGCATCTGCACGCAGGTGAAGGTCACCGTGGCGGCGAAGTAGCCGCAGGCGACACCAGACATAACCTCCTGGACATGGGGGCGCGGGCTAGTGAGCGGCCCGCGCCCCTTTTCTATGCCCGACGCTCACCGCTCACGAAAGGGGCAACAAATGGAACTTCTGAAAAACATCCGCGCGTACGAGGACGTGTTCTTCGAGGACCCCGAGGAGAACCCCGACACGCCGCGCTTCCGCGTGTGGTTCGACGACAAGCACATCGAGGAGTACCTGGCCAAGGTCGGCAACGCCATCGACCGCGCGCAGGCCAACGAGCAGATGGCCCGCGAGGCCGACACCCCCGAGAAGGCGGCCGAGGCCAACGCCGCGCAGGCCCGCCTCATGAAGCGCACCATCTCGACGTTCATCGGCACCGAGGGCTGGGAGCAGCTGCTCGCGTGGATGGGCGGCGACGAGGGCCCCATCGCGCCCGAGGAGAACATCCGCATCCTGGGCGAGGTCTTCGCCACGTTCCTCAACATGTTGGCGCGCCACGCGACCAGCGAGCAGCTGATGGCGTGCGGCCTTGCATACAGCGAGCGCGCCGATCAGGTCCAGGCGCTCAACCGCGCCCAGCGCCGCGCCAAGGCCAAGCGCAAGAAGAAGGGCGGCAAGTAATGCTGCCAGCCGCGCTCACGGCCGAGCGGGTGCGGCTGCCCGACGGCACGAGCGCCACGCGCTACCCGTGGAACGGCGAGGAGGTGCTGGTGCGCGACGACGCGCTCACGATCATCCGCGTCATCGAGGTGCTGACCGACGAGGGCAAGTCCGACGACCAGCGCCGGGACGAGTTCCTGGCGCTGTTCTTCGTGGACTGGGCGGACGCGTGGTGCGCATGCGACTACGACGCCGCCGAGTTCGTGCGGATGCGCGACGCGGCGGTATGGGACATGTGCGGACTCGACCTGACCGGCGACCGCCCGCACGAGACCCCGCTGTGGGACTTGGAGGAGGACGCGGCGCGCATACGCACCAGCTTCCGCCAGGCCTACGGCATCGAGTGGGACGAGGTGCGCGGTCGCATCAGCTTTGCCGAGTTCGTGGCACTCGTGGGCGGCTGCCCGCAGGACACGCCGCTCGGCGCGGCCATCCACTACCGCAACCCGGCGACCAAGCCGAAGCCAACCAAATACAACAGGCAGGAGGTCGAGGCCTGGAACGCCGCCCACAAGGCGTTCGAACTCGGCAAAGGCCGCAGCTCACACGGCTCTGAGGAAGGAAGCGACGCGGCGATGCGCGATGTGTTCGCCGCGCTCAAGAGAGCGACGAGGTGAGCATGGACGGCAACGTCATCATCAAAGCGGTGCTCGACACCGTTGACGTATCCAAGAACATCAAGGCCCTGGAGCGCGACCTCCAGGGCATCTCCTGGAAGAACATAACCGAGGGCGACGAGAAGGCCGCGAAGCTGTCGTCCTCGTTCAAGAAGGCCGGCACGGCCGCCACGGTGACGCTGACCGCGCCCGTGGTGGCCGCCGGCAAGGCCGTATTCGGCGTGGCCAGCGACTACGAGCAGGCCAACGCCCGCATAGCCGCCGCGTTCGGCGTGTCCGGCGAGGAGGCCGAGCGTTTCAGCGGCATAGGCAAGCGCATATACGAGGGCGGCTGGGGCCAGTCCCTGGACGAGGTCAACGACGCGCTGATCCAGTGCAAGTCCACCCTTCGCGACGTGTCCGACGAGGACCTGCAGACCGTCACCACCAACGCACTCATGCTGTCGGACACCTTCGGCGCAGACGTGAACGAGTCCATACGCGGCACCAACGCCCTCATGGAGGGCTTCGGGCTGTCCGCCACCGAGGCCAGCGACCTGCTGACGGCGGGCATGCAGCGCGGCCTGAACTACACCGACGAGCTGGGCGACAACCTGAGCGAATACTCCGTGCGATGGGGCGAGGCGGGAATGAGCGCCAGCGAGTACTTCTCGCTGCTCGAAGCGGGCACGTCCAACGGCGCGTACAACCTGGACAAGGTGGGCGACTACCTCAACGAGTTCCTGACGGCGCTGTCCGACGGCCGCATGGAGGAATCCATCGGCTCGTTCAGCGAGGGCACGCAGGAGGTCTTCGAGAACTTCAAGAACGGCAGCGCCACCGCCGAGGACATGCTGCAGGCGGTGCTGGGCGACCTCACGCAGATGCCAAACGAGTACGACAAGGCCGCGCTGGCCTCCACCCTGTGGTCCTCGCTGGGCGAGGACAATGCCATGGGCATGATCGAGTCCCTGGCGGGCGTGCAGGACAGCTTCGACGACGTGGCGGGCGCTGCGCAGCAGGCCCAGGAGGCCGCCTCCGACAGCTTCGCCGTGAAATCGCAGGAGGCCATGCGCGAGCTGCAGGGCTCCATCGAGCCGCTTGGCGAGCCATTGCTCAACATCGCCACCAACGTGGCGGGTGTCGTCAAGTCGTTCTCCGAGTGGTTCGCCGGCATCGGCGAGGGCGGCCAGACCGCCGTGCTGGCGATCGCCACGATAGCGGCCGCCATAGGCCCCGTGCTGTCGACGGTCGGCACCGTCGTGGACACCGTGCCGAAAATCGGAGCGGCCTTCCAGGTGGTCGGCAAGCTGGGCACCGGCGCGCTGGGGCTCATAGCCGCGCACCCCGTGGTAGCGGCCATAGCGGCCATCATCGCCGCCGTGGTGCTGCTGTGGAACAACTGCGAGGAGTTCCGCGACGCGGTGACCGCCGTGTGGGATGCCGTGTGCGCCGCGTTCGAGGTGGCCACCCAGGTGGCGGGCGACGTGGCCCAAAGCGTCGGCGAGTTCTTCTCGCAGCTCGGCGAGACGCTGGGCGGCGTGTGGGACGGCATCTGCTCCACGGTGCAGGGGGCCATCGACGCCATAGCCGGGTTCTTCCAAGGCCTGGCCGGCACCGCCTCGTCCATCTGGGACGGCATCTGCAACGTGGTGCAGGTCGCCGTGATGCTGCTGGGCGAGATTCTGAACCTGGCCATCGAGACGCTGCTCATACCCTGGAACTTCATCTGGGAGAACTTCGGCGAGCAGCTGACGGCGGCATGGGACGCGATCTGCGGCGCGGTGGGAGGCTACATCGACGCGGTGAGCCAGGTCATCACCGACGTGGTGACGGCGCTCTCCGAATGGTGGGGCGCGACGTGGGAAGGCATCAGCGGCACCGCCAGCGCCATATGGGAGGCCATCTACGGCGCGGTGAGCGCATACATCCAGTACGTCAGCGACGTGATAGGCGCGGCCCTTGGGGTCATCCAGGGCGTGTGGGACACGGTGTGGGGCGCGGTGAGCTTCACCGCCTCCAGCATATGGGATGCCATCAGCTCGGCGATAGGCGCGGCCATCAATGCCATCAGCTCCACCATATCGGCGGTGCTGTCGGCAATTCAGGCGGTGTGGGACTCCATATGGGGGGCCGTGAGCAGCACGGCGTCGAGCGTGTGGGGCGGCATCAGCTCCACCATATCCAGCATCGTGAACGGCATCCGCGACACGATCTCCAGCGTGTTCAACGCCGCCAAGGACACCGTGAGCAGCGTGTGGAACTCCATCAAGAGCGCCATCGAGACGCCGATACAGAACGCCCGCGACACCGTGCGCAACGTCATCGACTCCATCAAGGGGTTCTTCAACTTCTCGTGGTCGCTGCCCCACCTGAAGCTGCCGCACCTGTCCATCTCCGGAAGATTCAGCATCGCCCCGCCGAGCGTGCCGCATTTCGGCATCGACTGGTACGCCAAGGGCGGCGTGTTCAACGGCCCCAGCGTCATCGGCGTCGGCGAGGCGGGCCCCGAGGGCGTGGTGCCGTTCAACGAGCGCGGCGCGCGCCCGCTGGCCGAGGGCATCGCCAAGCTGCTCGACGGCAAGGGCGGCGCGGCCCATGGCGACACGAACGTGACAATCAACCTGTACGCGACCGTGCGGGAGGAGGCCGACATCGAGAAAATCTCCCGCCAGATAGCCAAGGAAATCAAACGGCAGGAGTGCTTCGCATGATATACAACGGCTTCGACTTCGCGCCGTGGTTCGACACCCGGCTCGTGACCCGCTCGCTGCTGCCCGAGTACGAAATCGCCACGCGCGACGTGCCCGGGCAGCCCGGCTCGCGCTTCATGCGCGCAGAGCTGAAACCCCTGACGATAGACGTGGCGGCGGCCTGGAGGGCGCGCCCCGCCGACGACATGGCGGCCCTTCGCCGCCTCATGGCCTCGCGCCTGCTGTGCCTCAAGGAGGCCGAGCTGTGGCTGGACGACGAGAGGCACCTGGGCCTGCGCTACATGGCCGTGCTGACCTCGCCGGGCGCGCTCGACACGTTGTGGCACACCGGCGAGGCCACGCTGACGTTCACGGCATACGACCCCGTGGCCTACGGGGCCGAGGGGCGCGCAACCGTGTCGGGCACCTCGGGCGTGCAGGTGGGCGGGACGTTCCGCACCTACCCCACCGTGACCGTCAGGCCCGGCGGCAGCACGTCGGCGCTGCGGCTGACGAACATGGGCACGGGCGAGTTCGTGCAGATCGACAAGGCGGTGACGGCATCGAGCGCGGTGGTCATCGACATGGCCGCCCCGCAGGCCACGGTGGACGGCAGCCCCGCGCCCGTGACCTTCGAGAGTGACTTCTTCCCGCTGGAGCCGGGGGCCAACAGCCTCAAGCTGTCCAGCGGCACCGCGACGGTACAGTGGACGGAAAGGTACGTGGGCTGATGATTCTGTGGGCATGCGACCGCTGGGAGGCGTACAAGGGACCCATCAAGACGCTGTTCGAGTGCGAGGACACGCGCGAGGTCAACGGCGAGAACGCCCTGAGCATCACAACGCTGGCGCGCCTGGACAAGGGCGACCGCCTGGTGTGGCGCGACCTCAAGGGCCGCTGGCACGAGAACATCGTGGACGGCGTGGAGGAGGAGCGCGCAAGCGCGGGCATCCTCTACACGTACTACTGCCCGACCTCGGCGCAAATCGAGCTCCTGGGCGACTACCTGGAGGACAAGCGCCCCTACGACGTGAGCGCCTACGCCGCGCTGGCCTCGGCGCTGTCCTCCTCGCGCTGGCAGGTCGGAACCGTGGCCGACCTCGGGCAGGCCGGCACGAACTTCTACCACACCAACGCATGGGCGGCCATCCACGACGTGGCAGACACTTGGGGCGGCGAGCTGTCGTTCGAAATCCAGGTGAGCGGCACCAAGGTGACCGCACGCCGCGTATGCATGGCCAAGCAGGTCGGCGAGGACAACGGCAAGCGTTTCACCTACGCCAAGGACCTCGTGAGCGTCAAGCGCAGCGTGGACGAGGGCAACGTGTGCACCGCCCTGTACGGCTACGGCAAGTCCCTGCAGACCGCCGACGAGGACGGCAACCTGACGGGCGGCTACGATCGCAAGCTGACCTTCGGCGACGCGAACGGCGGGCAGAACTGGGTGGGGTCGGCCGACGCGCTGGCGCGCTGGGGACGGCCCGACGGCAAGGGCGGCAAGGCGCACGTGTTCGGCGACGTGGAGTTCTCCGACTGCGAGGACGCCGCCGAGCTGAAGAAGCTCACCGAGGCGCAGCTGGCGAAGTCGTGCGTGCCCACCGTGTCCTACACTGCGGACGCCGTGGCGCTTGCGCGCGCCGGCGAGGGCTTCGAGGGCGCGGACGAGGGCGACCTGGTGACCGTGGTGGACAAGGTGTACGACCCGCCGCTGCGCGTGCGCACGCGCATCACCAAGGTGGTGGAGGACCAGCTGCGCCCCGGCGAGGTCACCTACACGTTCGGCAACTACCAGACGGTCGCCGAGCTGATGGCCGCGCAGAAGTCGGCCGCCAAGTCCACCGCCTCGACCATCCGGGCGACCGTGACCGAGGCCGTGAACGCCTCGAACAAGGCATCGACCGGCAAATGGGGCGAGAGCCTGGCGGCCGCCGAGGAGCGCCAGAAGGCGTACGCCAAGGAGGTCGGCGGCTCCGCCCAGGACTACACCGACCAGATAAGGGACGAGCTGGACAAGGCCCTCAGGGAGTACGCCGACAACGGGGACACCACGCTGGAGGAGGCGCTGAAGAAGTACTCCGACGACGGCAACCTGGACCTGGACGAGGTGCTGCGCCTGTACACCGACACGTCGATAGAGCAAAGCGAGAGCGTGCTCAAGCAGATAGACGAGGCCAACAAGGAGTACCTGGAAGGCGTCACGGGCAAGCTGGACGAACGGCTGACGAGCGCCGAGGGCGAGGTGGATGGGCTGCAGAAACAGCTCGACCAGCTGCCGACGGATATCCGCAAGAAGATCGTTGACATGCTCAACAGCGAGGTGAACACCACGGGCGGCTGGGTGTACGAGGAGCCCGGCCAAGGCATCCTGGTGTACGACAAAAAGCCCGAGAGCGCCACCAAGTGCGTCAAGATAGGCGGCGGAATCATCGGCGTGGCCAACTCCAAGTACTCCAGCGGCGCGTGGAAGTGGCGCACGGCCATAACCGGCGACGGCGTGACCGCCGACGAGCTGACCACGGGCCGCATCAAAGGCGGGAACTCGTACTGGGACCTCGACAGCGGGGCCTTCTACCTGCGCGACGGCTCCATCTTCATGACCGACAGCAACGGCAACAGGGTCTATATCAACGCCACCAACGGCTTCCAGATATACGACAAGAACGGCTCCATCATCGCGGGCACCGTGCTGGTGGGCAGCACCTCCATGTTCCGCTGCAACATGGTCGGCACGTCGTCAACCAACTACATCACCACCGGCACGACGACGAACAACCACCCGGGAGCGTCGTTCGTGAACGGCTCGACCGAGTACTGCACCATCGAGGCCGTCCACGCGAAGGACAGCCCCACGGCGAGCTCGACCGACGGCGTGGGCATATCCGCCTGCGGCTACGGCTTCCTGGCAGTCAACCGCTACTACCGCCAGACGTGGCTGACGACCCCCTACTACGCGGGCTACATGAGCCATCCCGACGAGCAGCTGTACATGAGGAGCGGCAACAGCAACGCGGGCGGCTCGGCGTACGTGAAGCTGCAGGAGAACTCCAACAACTACATGTACCTGGATAGCAGCCGCGCAGACATTGGGTCGTCGGGCACCGCCAGGATACTCGCCCCGAAGTTCGCCATAGGAACCAGTCCGAGCAGCGGCGGCACCTACGGGTACACGGGCTCCACGCAGTTCATCGGGTGCATCACCAACAACGGCAACAACTGGACGTGGGGCACCATCAACGTGGTGAACGGAATCATCACCGGCATGAGCAGCATCACGGGAAACTAGACCAGCGAGAGAGGAAACGGAATGTTCTACCACCTTGTGCAGCAGCCCGAAGCGCCGCAGGCGCTCGACGGCGCGCCGAAGCCGCCCGAGGCGCTTCCGGTGTTCGAGTGCATCAGCGACCCGGCCACGGCGCGGGCCATCGTGGAATCGGAAGACGTGTTCGAGTTCGACGGCAAGGGCGGCTTCACGCTCGTGTCCAGCCCCGTGGCCGTCATGGACGCGGAAGGCGGCGAGGCCAACGCCGTGGACTTCTCGGCGCTCACCGACGAGGAGATATGCGGGGTCCACAGAGCGCAGCCCGGCGACATATCGCGGACACTTGCGGCCGAAGGAAAGGAATGAGGCATGGCAACGCACGAGCTTACGCTCAACCTCAAGAAGACCAACATAGCGCCGCCCGTCATCACCGTGCACCAGGGCGACAGCGCCGAGGTCCTGAAGGCAGCCATCTACGACGGCGACAAGAAGGCGGCCCTGACGGGCTGCAAGGTGCACCTCATGGCTGCGAAGCCCGACCACACCTACGTGGAGCAGCAGTTCACTGGCATCAGCGACAACGTGGCCACCGTGACGGTCGACCCCGCCGTCTTCGGCGTGGCCGGGCTGCTCAAGGTGTGCTACGTGCGCGTGCGGAACGCGGCAGGGCTGGACGCCACCACCGAGAACGTCCTGGTGAACGTGCTGCCCTCGGCGAGCGCGTCGGGCGAGATATCCGGCCCGTACGTCGATGCGGTGGAGGCGATCATCGCGAACCTCGAAGGGCAGCTAGCCGACGTGAGCGCGCTGAACGCGCAGATGCAGAAGGCCGAGGCCTCCCGCGCGAGCGCGGAAAACCAGCGCGCCACGAACGAGAAGGCACGCCAGACCGCCGAAACCAAGCGCGCAGAGGCCGAGAAGAAGCGAGCCACGGCGGAAAGCGACCGCGTGACCGAGGCGTCGCAGCTGAAGACGGCCTCGCAAGCCGCCACGGCTGCGGCAAACGGCGCGGCCTCGAACGCCGACGCGGCGGCAAACATCGCCCTGCAGATAGCCAACAGCGTGGCGCAGGGCAGCGCGGGCAGCTCGGACATGGCCAAGCAGAAGCAGCAGATAGCCGACCTGTACGGCAAGCTGGCCGACGCCACGGACGCGTTCATCTACAACGACGGCACCGTGTACTGCCCCGCCTCCAAGGCCAGTGCATCTGGCAGCACCATCACGTTCGGGAGCACCTGCACGGCGTCCGGCACAACCCTCAACCTCAAGTAGAAAGGCAACGAAATGGCACAAGCGAAAACCCTGTCGGTGAGCGGCATCGGCTACGAGGTCATCGACGATACCGCGCGCAGCAACGCGCAGACGGCGCTCAACAACGCCGAGTACAACCGCCAGGGCCAAATCGGCAAGTACGGCGGGCAGAACATCGCCACCATCCTGGCGGGAGAGATCGGCAGCGGCAGCGTGTACGACGCGCTGCATAAGCGCATCGCCGCCGCGAACTTCGCAGGCCTGCGCGTGGGCGACTACCTGGACGTGCCGCTTGTGAGCGCATCCGCCGTCACCACACAGCAATCTGTGCGGTTCCTGCTTGCCCACATCGACCCGTACCTTTACTGCGGCGACAACAGCAAGGGACACCATATCGCGTTCGTGGCCTCCGCGCCCATCGCCGTGGCCAAGACCGTGACCGGCGTTGCCAACGACAGCTTCCTGATGTGGAACACGACCAACACGAACCAGGGCACCGCCGACCAGAAATGCCCCTACCCCAACAGCAACCTCAAGGCGTGGGAGACGGCCTTCGAGGCGTGCCTGCCCGAGGGGCTGACCAAGTACCTGCTTACCCAGCGCGTGCTGCTTGAGGAGCGGTACAGCGCCAGCGGCGCGCTCAACGACTCCAACTCGTGGAGCTGGCAGGATATCGGCAAGGTGTTCTCGCTGTCGGAGATGGAGGTGTACGGCTGCCCAGTGTGGGGCACCAAGGGTTACAGCGTCGGCTTCGACTGCCAGTTTGACCTGTTCCGAGACACGGCGCACCGAGTCAACGGAAATCGGTACCCTTGGTGGTTGCGTTCCGTCATGGGTGGCTCCTCGTCCTACGTGTGCTACGTCGGCAGCAACGGCCCTGCCAGCTGCCCTTCGGCGACGAACGTCTGGGTTCGCCCCCGCCCCGGCTTCCTCGTCGGCTAGCCAGCCGAGTGCTCTATACTCTGCTTTTAGGCGACCGCCTTGCGCGGTCGCCTCTCGCCCGCGAAGCGGGCCGTTTTTTTCGCCAGTTTCCCCAGGAGGTGCACGTGAGCGGCGTCTACCAGCGCAACCGCGAGGTTTCCGAGTACAAGTTCTTCACTCAAGCGATCGCCATCCGCGTGGAGGTCAACAAGCTGATGGCGTCGTCCTCCGTGGTTCCGAAGACCTATCGTCTGCTGAACGCGGTGCCCACGGTGGAGACGGCGCGCAGCATCGTGTACAACGTCAACCGCGCCGACTGCTTCTACCCCAACACCTCGTTCAACGCGCTGGAGAGGAAACGCTACCTGACGCTGGCCATAGCTGACTGCGAGCAGCTGATGCTGGACATGCAGTGCCTCATGGATATCGGCCTGCCCGTGAACGCCAACCGCTTCGAGGAGCTGTCGGCCATGGTCGAGGAGGAGATCAGGCTGCTGAAGGGCGCACGCAAGAACGTGCGCGTGACGGGCAAGAAGTCCACCGAGGAGCGCATAGCCGAGGCCGAGGCCGAGCTAGAGCGCCTGCGTTCGCTATAATGGGCGGCGGTCGCGCCTTGTTTATCGGTACAATTGGTGGTTGCGTTCCGTCATGGGTGGCTCCTCGTCCAACGTGTGCTACGTCAACAACAACGGCAATGCCAACTACAATTCGGCGACGAACGTCTGGGTTCGCCCCCGCCCCGGATTCCCTTATTGCCAGACCGAGTAGGCCCCAGGGCCGAAAGCAGAGCGCGGAGAGGAAGGAAGGCGCGACCGTCGGGCTCACGCCCGTAAATACGCACCCCGCGAGGGTGGCCGGACGCTGCTTGCATGGCGCGGCGCTCCGTGGCTTCGCCGCGTTTCATGGCCATACCTCAAGCGGCTGTCAGAGCCACATTGCAAGCCGTGCGGGGTGCCTTCTGTGAACTCCGAGCAAAGGCGGGCGGCGCGCCGGAAGCGCCGCGAGGAGAAGCGGGCCAAGGCCAAGGCCGAGCGCGTCAAGGCGTGCACGCTTGAGACCGTGGCCGACCTCAACAGCCTGTGCAAGGCTTCCAAGCAGGCCGCACGCGGCGTGATGTGGAAGGCGTCCACGCAGCGGTACATGAAGGACTACCTGCGCAACGCCGTCCTGTCCCGCCGCGACCTTTTGGAGGGCCGCGACATATGCCGGGGCTTCATCCGCTTCGACCTATGGGAGCGCGGCAAGCTGCGCCACATCAGCGCCGTGCACTTCCCCGAGCGCGTGGTGCAGAAGTCGCTGTCGCAGAACGCGCTCGTGCCCGCGATCGTGCCCACCCTCATAGCCGCGAACTCAGCGAACATAAAGGGGCGCGGCACCGACTACGCCCTGAAGCTGCTCAAGCGCCACCTGGCCGACCACTGGAGGCGGCACGGCCGCGAGGGCTACATACTGCTCGGCGACTTCTCCGACTACTTCGCGCGCATAGCGCACCAACCCGTCAAAGACCAGGTGGCCTCCGCGCTGCTAGATCCGCGCGTGGTCGCCTTGGAGCACCGCCTGATAGACGCGCAGGGCGATGTGGGCCTGGGGCTGGGCAGCGAGCCGAACCAGATATGCGCCGTGGCCCACCCCAACCGCATCGACCACTATGTGACCGAGATGCTGCGCCCCGAGTCTTACGGGCGCTACATGGACGACTTCTACCTGATACACGAGTCCAAGGACTACTTGCAGGTGTGCCTGCTGCTGATAGAGGGCAAATGCGCCGAGCTGGGCATCGAGCTGAACCCGCGCAAGACGCGCGTGGTGAAGCTCACGCGCGGGTTCACATGGCTAAAGAAGCGCATCTTCTACACGGAGACGGGCCGCATAGTCGTGAAGCCGTGCCGAGACTCCATAACGCGGGAGCGCCGCAAGCTCAAGAAGATGGCCCGCATGGTCGCCGATGGCGTCATGACCCCCGAGCAGGTGGAGCAGAGCTACCAGAGCTGGCGCGGAGGCATGAAACGGCTGGACGCGCACCGCAGCGTGCGGGCCATGGACGCGCTGTACCGCAGCCTGTTCGGAAATCCCGCGGGGGGGGGTTGCTCAATGCAATCCAAACCTGGAGGCGACACGGATGGGAACATGCCCCTACCCTAGCAACGGAAGGAGCGACCCATGACGGAACAGGAAATCGCCGGGGAGATCAACGGCTACAAACAGCAGCTTGAGCAGAGCGACTACAAGGTCATGAAGGCGGTGGAGCGCATCTTCTCCGCATCGTCCATCACCGACCTGCTCTCGGCCATCGCCGCAGCTGCCAAGGAGGTGGCCGAGATCATCTCGCAGCGCCAGACGTGGCGCGACCGCATCAACGAGCTGGAAGCCATGGAGCCCGACCAGCCGGAAGCGCCGCAGGAGTAGCGAGCGCCCCTTCGGGGGCGCTTTTCTTTTGCCCGGCGACACCTCGCGGACAATCGCGGCAGCGATTCGAGGAGGTGAGAAAACGAATGACCGACGTGCTGGAAATCTTCGCGCCATACGGCCCCGGGTCGCTATTCGGCGCGCTGCTCGTCCTAGTGGTCCTGTACTTCGGCAAGCAGTTCCTCGAAGAGTTCAAGGCCCAGAACGAGCGCAAGGCGAACATCGACCTCAAGCGCGAGGAGCGAAAGCAGGACGAGGTGAACGAGCGGGCGCAGCGCGACCGCGAGCGAAGCCAGATGGAGGGCCGCATCGCCGCGCAGATGGAGCGCAGCAACGCGCTGATGGAGGCTATGAAGGCGCTCATGGAGTCCGTCGTGACCTCCAACGAGGTGCTGCACGCCGACCTGGCGAACAGCCAGGCGCGCAGCCAGGGCATGGCGGCGAAGGTCGACCACATCGCCGACCGCGTTGACCTGCTCTACAAGGAATCGGCTCGATAGAAAGGAATCCGAAATGACAGAAATGCAAGCAATCGCAGCCATCGTGCTGTCTTTCGCCGTGCCGTTCGCGGTGCAGCTGATCAAGACCGAGGCCATGACCGGCAAGGCCGCGCGCATCCTGGCGCTGGGCTGCTCGCTCCTGGCAGGCGTCGTGACCGGCTTCGTGGGCGGCGTGCCCGCAGACCCGGGCGCATGGGTCACGTGCGCCTTCGCCGTGGTAGGCGGCGTGCAGGCGGCCTACACGCTGTTCAAGTCGGTAGGCATCACATCCAAGTGGCTCGACGCCCTGCTGGGCGTGACCGTAGGCGGGAAGGAGTAGGCAATGGCTAAACTGTTCATCATCTGCGGCCACGGCGCTGGCGACCCCGGCTGCTGCGCAGGCGGCTGCACCGAGGCCGAGCGCGTTCGCGCCCTGGGCCAGCGAATCAAGGAACTGGGCGGTTCCGAGGTCGAGCTGGGCGATACGTCCCGCAACTGGTACGCCGACGGCGGGCTTAACCGCCTGAGCACCGACGCGCCAGTGGTGGAGCTGCACATGGACGCCAGCGGCATCGCCACGGCCCACGGCGCGCACGTCATCATCAAGGAGGGCTTTGAGCCTGACGAGTACGACAATGCGCTGGCCGACAAGCTGGCGGCGTTCATGCCCGGGCGCTCCGAGAAGCTGGTGCGCCGTTCCGACCTCGCGAACCCGAACCGAGCCGCCGCGCGCGGCATCAACTACCGCCTGTGCGAGAACGGCTTCATCGACAACGACGGCGACCGCGAGAAGTTCAACGGCAACCTGGACGAGCTGGCGCGCATCTACCTGGAATGCTTCGGCATCACTGCTGGAAGCGCCCCCGCAGCCGTCCCGCAGCCGCAGCCTGCGCAGCAGGAAACGACCGAGAACTTCGGCGGCACCTACCGCTGCACTGTGGACTACCTGCGCGTGCGCGACGCCCCCGGCCTGGGCGGCACCGAGGTGGCGCACTATTCCAGCGGCGAGACCGTGACGCTGGATAACTGGTACAAGATCGCCGACGGCTACGTGTGGGGCCGATACACGGGCTACAGCGGCGCAACGCGCTACATCGCCGTGGGCAAGGCCACGGGCAAGCCAGAGGCCGACGACTATCTGGTGAAGGTGGGATAGGCCATGCCGTACCCGAGCCCCGCAGACGAGGAGCGCAACGGCGGGTGCGGCCCCATCCTCGCGGCGGTCGTCCTGCTGTTCATCGTCCTGGCCGCCGCCAGCTGCGCGTCGCAGGCCATGGGAGCGCAAGACGTGACCGTGAGGCAAGCCCGCACGGACGGCCCCATATACGACCTGCCCGAGGGCATCGGCCAGGAAATCGTGTGCGACGAGCGCAACCGCGAGTACCTGCTGCTTACCACCGAGCAGGGCGGCGTGTTCCTCATGCCGTACATGGACGAGGACGGCGAGCAGGAGATCATGCCGCAGGCCTAGAACGCAAAGAAGCCGCCCCGTATGGAGCGGCTTCTTTCTATCTGACGAGCAATACGAACGCCCGCCTAACGACGAACACGCGTATGTGTTCGCCTACTGAACAGTTGGTGGAGGCGCGGAGAATCGAACTCCGGTCCGCGAAAGCCCCCTGATTGGCATCTCCAAGCTCAGTCGCTGGTTTAGTCTCGGACGCTTTGCGCGCAGCGACACGCTCGCGGCGTCCTAACCGGTTCGGTCTTAGCCTGCGCCATACCGATTACGTGCGCAGGAGCATTCCCCTAACATGACGTCGCACCGGTGGCGGGGAAATCACCGGGTTGACGCGCCGCTATAAATTAAGCAGCGAGAGCCATAGGCTCAAAAGAAGAGTTGTTGTCAATTCAATTTGACGGTACCCCTGTTTAACGAGGCGAGGAGACCTCGGCTTGCTTCCTCTCTCAGAGCTATCGTGTCGAAACCAGTCGCCCCCGAATGTCGGGAAAGTCTGGATGGCATTGGGCACGAGCACCCAACACCCGTCGACTTTTCAAGGAACATGCGGGGCGAGCCCCGCTTGTGGAGTGTTATCTTACCACGTTCTGAAAGCGGACAGCTGTTCTATGCACGAGCTGTGAAGACCCCAATGTGCGCCGCACTTCGCACTTTTGCTACCGATCGCGTCACGTATATTTTCGCCAAGCAAAATTGACCCGTCGAAAGGACCGCCATGGATACCAAGCAGCAACTCGTCAATGCCCTCGCAGGCCTGGGCTCAACCATTACCGAAGCTATGGATGTCATCGAAGGCTTTGTCCCCTGCGGACATCCCGCCCTCACGGTATCGAACGCACTCGTCGCGCTGGACGCCGACGATGATGCAGCTCTCGCCCAGCAGCTTGAGACCGTCGAGGGCTTTATCGACCACGTGAGTGAGAACCGCGGCGTGGCCGCCTACCACGGCATCGAGGTAGAGCTCGCAGGTCCCAAGGCCGATCTGCTCGCAGCAATCCGCGAGGTAGGTACCCTTATGCAGACTGCAGGCGTCAAGAACACCCAGGTCAACGAGTGGGTCTACCGCAGTCTGGCAGCACTCGACAGCTCAGACGAAAAGGCAGCCGAGCAGCTCGCAGAAAGTCCCACCATTAAGGCCGAGCTTTTGTAAATAGCAGACGCGGGTCCCTTGGCGCATCGTCGTCCAAGAGGCCCGCAAACAGTTCGCGTCAACCGATAGCCGCGCCGCCGCGTTCGGCCAAAGCAAGAATCGACATCATTTGGCGCGGGGTCTTCGCTGCAAGATCGGCATGTTCGAGCAGCTTGTGATCGTTGGTCACTAAGTAATCGACCTGTGCGCGCTTGCACGCGGCGAGCACCAAGTTGTCCTCGTAATCGCGATGGAGCGTCAGATATTTGTCGGCTAGCCACAGATCGGATGCGTCTGCACCCACGGCCGTAGCGTTTTCGGTCATGTTCCGAACAAACGCCAACGCCGCATCGCCAATTGCACGGGCAGATGCCTCGTCGAGCGCTCCCCCGCTGGCAAGAACGCTACGCTTCAGCTCGTGTTGGACAACGTACAGCACGTCCTTGGCGATATGCACCGGAAAGAACAGCAATGCCCCCGTCTCCGCCGCCTGCCCAATAAACGCACGCGCGGCAAGCGACTCGGCATGGTCGACGCAAAACGAATCAACCCATACGTTGGCGTCCACCATTATTTTGAGGGGAGCCCCGCTCACAGGATCATCCCCTTTTGGCGATAGCGCTCGTCCATGGCTTCGGAATAGATTGTGTCCCAACCGCGATCGTCGGATACGGGCGACGTAGCGATGCCCAAATCTGCATAAAGCCGGTCTGCCGCTGCCCACGACGCGGCGAACGGAGTATCGGGCGCGACGGTCTGCTGCCGGTCGTCGACGGCCGCAAGCACTTCCTCGCACTGCCCGCCACCCTGCGCGACCTTGGCCACGACCTTTTTGATGAGCTCGGGCAGCGAGGCGCCCGAAAGCCGCAGCGCTTCCTCGGCGCGCTCTTTAACCGAGCGATCTACGCGAACATTCACCTGTGCCATGCTGCCAACGGTAGCCATCTCAACCTCACCTTCAGCATTTACTAGCATTGCTAGCACGAGCATATATCCGAGCTAACATATCGTCAAACAAAAGAAGGCCTGCACCCTGACGGCTGCGGTGCCGCCCGAATGCAGGCCATATACTCAATCGAAAACGCTAACGCAGGTACGCCTTTGCGTTGCCCAGGCTGTAGGCGATCGTTGAGCCGTTGTGCAGCAGTGACGACGTCTGCGGAGTGATCATGCCGGTAATACCCAATGCCAACAGCGCCGAGTTGGTGAGCATCACCTTGGAATACGAACTCGTCAGACGGTCGATAAGCCCCTGGCTCATGCGGCGTAGACGCACGATTGCGGCGAGATCCGTGTCAGTCAGGATGATATCGGCGACCTCCTTGGCGATGTCGCTTCCGCCACCCATGGCCAGACCCACATCGGCCAGGCCCAGCGCCGGTGAGTCGTTGACGCCGTCGCCCACCATGGCAACATGGCGCCCCTCGCTCTTAATGCGCTCCACATAGGCGTACTTGTCCTCGGGCAGCAGCTCGGCCTTAAACTCGTCGACCCCTGCCTCTCGCGCAATGCGCTCGGCCGTGCGCTCCGAATCGCCCGTAAGCATAACGACATGCTTGACGCCCAGCGCATGCAGGTCGGCAATGGCCTCGCACACGCCGGGCTTGAGCGGATCCTCGATGCCGAGCACGCCCACGACCGTGCCGTCGACCGCCAGGTACAGCGGCGACAAGCCCTGCATCTGGGACTCGATGCGCTCCT
>CABULX010000016.1 GCA_902492545.1 uncultured Collinsella sp.
GACTCAGCCATCGTCGAGCGACAGATATTTCCATAGCAGATAAAAAGAATGCGTTGCATGAGCGGCTTCCTTTCTAGGCGGTCGCGCAGGGCTTACAGACTGCTCTTGAGGCAGTTTGCTCCAATAAAGCCCGCTGCGTACAAGGGGAGGTGGCGCAGCTCGCGCCCGTCATCGGTTTCGCTGCGGGAAAAATTGTTCTCGGACAAAATGTAGGCATATGGCGATCGGGCTTTGTCCATAAACGACCCGAGGGTTCTCGCGCGCACGTTACGTGCGGACTTTACTTCGACGGGCACAATTTCCATACGGTCGGTCTGAAGTAAAAAATCGAGCTCGCCGGTCGTCTTCCAAGACGACGGCGGCACCCAGTAATACGTCTGCAAGCTATTGCCCGAAAATGCTTGCATGACCGAGTTTTCCGCCAGGGCGCCTCGGAAGTCGGAAGATAGCGCTATGGCGGAATCCTCTTTGAGGTCGAGCCAGAGCCGCGGGTTGATGCCGAGTTTGTAGAACATGAGGCCGGTATCGAGAAGATAGACCTTAAAGAAACTTCCATCTTCGTCGTCGAAGGGAACGAGGGGAGGCTCGATGCCTTCGGTCAGGTTGTTGACCGATATGATGCCGGCGCCTTCGAGCCAGTCGAGCGGCTCGATAAGCTTGGCGCGACGGCCTCCGCGTTCGACCTCGGAGTACTTGAATTTTTTTGTGGACGATCTCAGCAGCTGGGACGGAATGGAGCGCCAGACCTTGCGCGCCGCCACGCCGCTGATCCCGTTTTCGGGGTCGGTCATATCGGCGGTATAGGTCTCGTCGATTTCGCGCTGCTCGACGCGCGCATCCTCGATGGATAACGTCTTGCGATATGCGTTGACGGCGGCGGGCATGCCGCCCACGATCTGGTATCGATGAAACAGGCTGAGCGCGGCTTGGTGCGCGGCGTAGGTCTCGAGCGTGCCGGCGTGGGTACGAATGGCATTGGCCATCTGCTCCTCGTCGAGCGCCCAGAGAAACTCCTCGAACGACATAGGATGCATGGTCTCTTGACGAACGCCGCTGGGAAAAGGCAACTTGCGCTTGCGCGTGGCGACGCCGAGCTGACTGCCGGTCGCGCATATGCGCCAGCCCGAACCCGAAAAAAAGCGAAGCGAGTTGAGCGCCCGTTCGCAGAGCTGCACCTCGTCAAACAGGATGAAGGCGGTTTCTTTGCGAATGGGGGTGCGTTTATAGTCTGAGATTCGCGCCACGATGGCGTCAACGTCGTCGGTGGGACAGTCGAACAGCGGAGCAATCAGCTCAAGATCGGTCTGAAAGTCGAGTTTGACAAACGCATCGCCGGCGATTCGTCTGCCGATTTCCTCGGCAACGTACGTTTTGCCTACGCGTCGCGCACCACGGATGAGGAGGGGGCGCGACGCGTCCTTTGTCGCCCATGATTCGATAACGGATTCGATTGATCTGCGCATGGGGCCGCCTTTCCAATTTCGTGTACTTCAGATACATAGTTTAGTACGATTTCATGTACTTGGAATACACGAAATAGTGGAAAAGTGTGTATCTGAAGTACACGAAATTGCACTGCTGGAGCTTGCAGGCGGATAAACACTACTCGTATGGGACGGTTTTCACCGGTTGCTCGCCACCTTGGGCTATGTTCGCCCCTATGCCTGCATCCGGGGCTGTGCTGATTGACGACGGCGCTCCCAGCGAGCCAACTTAATCGTCACCAGCGTGAGCGCCCAGGCCACAAGCGAGAACACGGCACCGACCGCGCCTACATATGCAATGCCAACTCCGCTTACCACGGCGCCGCCCACTGCGGTGCCAAACGAGATGCCGACGTTAAACGCCATGGGCTCAACCGAACTTGCGAGTACCATCGACTTGGGATGGCGGCTGCGTGCCACGTCCATAAAGTGCGTGATGCATGAGACCGAGAACAGGTACATGAGCATCGCCAGGCTAAAGACAAAGACCAGCGCGAGCGGCATGGCGGCGCCCACGGCAAACAGCCCGAGCAGTGCCGCCGCCTGCAGCACAAACGTAACCAGCAGCGCCTTCATGCCAAAACGCGCATCGATCCATCCGCCCAGGATGTTCGAGATCAGGCAGAACACGCCATAGGCCATAAGTGTGGTGCTCGCCTGAACGGTATCCATGCCCAGCATCTGCTCCAGATAAGGCGTCACGTAGCCGTAGAATACGTAGACCGAGCCCACGCCAAACAAGAAGATGAGCATGCCGGTGATGATACTCGGTTCGCGTAGTAGCCCCGCCTGCTCGCGGAAGGTGGCGGGCTCATCGGTCTGCCCGGCGCGAGGCATAAACGCCACGAGCGCGCTACAGATCAAAACGGCAAAGGTCAGCGTGCCGTACATGGCCACGTGCCAATCGAGTGTGTCGGCCACAAACTTGCCAATCGAGGTCACAAAGACCATCGCCACGGAAAACGCGCCGTACACGACCGAGATGGCAAGTGAGGTTTGCTGCGGGGATAGCAGCTCAGGGATGTACGTCACGCCCACGGCGAGCAGCGCACCCGAGACAGAGCCCAGGACAATGCGTGAGATAAACAGCGCCTGGAAGTTGGGAGCCAACGCCATGACCAGGTTGCCGAGCACAAAGACGACGCTATAGCACACGAGCAGCTGGTAGCGGCGAAAACGCCCCGTGCTGAGCGCAAGCACCGGCGTGGCGATAGCGTAGACGAGCGCAAACACGCTGATGAGCTGGCCCGCAGTGGCAAGTGATATGCCGAGTTCCGTTGCCAAGTCGCTTTCGATGCCGATGACCACGAACTCGGAGCAGCCGAGCGAGAATCCCAACAGCACGAGCAGCGCCAGGCAGAGCTTGGTGCGCGCGGGGGAGAGCGCGGCGGCGGTTGGCTTACTTTTAGGCGTGGTTGCGGCGGTCAAGGTTGTCACTCCAATGTCGCATGAATAAGCGGGATTCAATCCCTGCAACTCTAACAGAATGTGACAAAGGGACAGTCTCTTTGTCACATGGAGAGCTTGCCTGTATAGTCGCAATACAGGCGAAGATGGTCTCAGGTACATCGCGGGCGACAGGAGATCCCATGGGTATGCACACGACAAAGGTTGCAGTGGGCGAGGGCAAGTTTGCGCTCGAGGCCCAGCTGACGGTGACGCCGCGAGGCATGGCGGTGTACGCCTGCTCGCCGGAGTTTGCGCACCTGGGCGCCACGGCGCAGGCCATTCCGCGCCCCGAGCCCGGCCGTACGGCAACGGTGAGCATCCTGGCCGTTCCGTGCCATCGAGACGAGATCCCGGCGCACGATATCGCGGCGGCGCTGGCCACGCGCTTTGGCGTGCCGGTAGTTGCAAGCACGGGTTTTCATGTTGAACAAGCGAGCGGTGACGACCTGCAGCGCGTGCTCGACACCACCAAGGAGCTCATCGCCGCGCTCGAGGAAGCCGCAGCCCGCATTCTGCGCGCCGGCTGGGATGAGGGCGGTGCGGGCGCCGAGGTCGTGGCGGTCGATGCTGCGACCGGCGAGGCGCTTGGCCCCGTCGACCGCATCGAGGCCCATGCTGGTGAGGGCATCCTGCATCAGGCATTTCTGACGCTTTTGGTCGAGGGCCGGGGCGAAGACGCGCGCCTGCTGCTCTGTCGCCGCAGTCCGCTCAAGCGCCTGTGGGGCGGGGTGCTGGCCGATAGCTGCGCCGGCCATCCGCTCCCCGGGGAAGACGTCGCGGCCGCCACGGCGCGCCGCATCAACGAAGAGCTCGGCATTACGCGCGAGCCCGATCAGCTCAAGCACCTCGGACACGTGGTGTACCGCGAGGACCACGGCGACGGTCGCTGCGAGTGCGAATGGTGCGAGGTCTACCTTGCCCATGTTGAGCCGGGCGAGCTGCATATCAACCAAGAGGAGATCTCGGAAGTGCGTCGCGTGGCTCCGTCCGAGCTCAAAGGCTACCTGCAGGGTCACCCCGAGCAGCTGGCCCCCTGGCTCCGCGAGGCCCTCGGCGACCCATTCATCCGCACGGCCCTCGCTATGTAAAAAAGACAGTCCCTTTGCCACATCCAAACCGTCACAACATTCGGCGAAAATCTCGAAAACGAGGAAAAGCGTCGAATGTTGTGACGGTTTTTGTCTAGGGAATCGCTTCTCATCCAAAAAATCCGCTTGACTGTATTGCCGCAACACAGCGCAACGTAAGGGGTGTCCGATAACGGGCGCCCCTTTTTAAGCGGCAACATGGCTGCGAATTCGGAGCGCCCCCAACAAGAAAGGTGGGGAGATGGAAGCGGAAAAGAAGGCGTTTAAGATCACCAAGCGCGAAATTGGCTTTGTGCTGGGTATCGTTGTCTTTTTGCTGGTGAAGTTTCTTCCTTTGGCGGAGCTGAGCTCGACGGTCGAGCTCACGGTCGGCGGTCAGACCTGTCTGGCACTGACGCTCGCCACGGTGGTGTTCTGGGTATGCGGCGTGGCACAGCCGGGCTTTGTGGGCCTGCTCTACTGCGCTCTGCTCGTCCTGTTCAAGGTGTGCGTGGACGACACGGGCGCCGCGAGCATCTCGGCGACGGTCGCCTCCACGTTTAGCTCGTGGACCAAGGCCACCATGTGGCTCGTCATCGGCGCCTACCTCATCGCCAGCGCGGTCAAGGAGTCGGGCCTGGGCGAGCGCATCGCCTACGCGTTCATGCTCAAGTTCGTGCGCGACGCCAAGTCGCTCATCATCTCGATCTTCGCGCTCACCTTTGTGCTGTCGCTGCTGATCCCGCATCCGTTCCCCCGCGCCTTCCTCATCCTCGCCGTCGTCTCGGTCATCGCCGAGTCCGCCGGCTACGGTGACGACGACAAGGGCAAGCTCGGCTTCCTCGTGTTTGCCGCTGCCGCCCCGGGTTCCATGTTCTTCCTGACGGGCGACTCCACGCTTAACCCGCTCGTTGCGCAGTACAGTGCCGAGGCCGGCGGCATGAGCCCGTCCTTCGTCGACTGGTTCCTGTACATGAGCGTGCCTATGCTGGTTGCGCTGCTGTGCACCCTGTTCCTGGGCCTTTTCCTCTTTAAGCCCAGCAAGGAGCTCGTCTACGATCGCGAGCAGATCGTGGCCAAGCAGGCCGCGCTCGGCAAGCTCTCCGTCAAGGAGATCCGCACCATCGTGTGGCTTGTCATCGCCATCGCGCTGTGGCTCACCGTCTCGGGCGACTATATCGGCTGGGTCACCCTGGCCATTGGCGTTGCTCTCGCCATGCCCATCATCGGCGAAGTCCTCACTCCCGCCAGCTGGAACGCTGTCGACATCAAGTCCCTCATGTTCCTGACGGCCGCCATGGCCGTGGGCTCCGTGGGCGGTGCCACCGGCATGAACGCCTGGATCGCCGACGTCGTGCTCCCCAGCTCCGTGCCTGAGAACATCTTCCTGTTCGCCCTGCTCGTCGCCGCGCTTTCCATGATCATCCACATGTTCATGGGCTCGGTCATGGCCGTGCTCGGCGTGTGCGTGCCGGCATTTATCAGCTTTGCCGCCGGCTCCAGCGTGAGCCCACTCGCCGTGGCGCTCATCGTCTTCACGTCCATCAACATCCACTACATCCTGCCGTTCCATAACCTGCCGATCCTTATCGGCGAAGGCAAGGACGCCGGCGGCTACACCTCCAAAGAGGCTATGCGCATGGGCATCCCCCTCACCGCGGTCGTCTTTGTCGTCGTGCTGGCCGAGGCCGCCTGGTTCCACCTCTTTGGCCTGATGTAAGCGGTCGAGCGCCCCGGCTGTAAGCAGCCAAGCGCTTGAACTTCGAGTGGTCGAGCGCTCCATTTGTGAGCGCCGTGGCCCCATTACGTTACCCCGCCCGGCGGCACACCGCCGTCGGGCACTCTCCCGAAAGGAGCATGCCATGTCCACTACCGATGCTTCCCAGATCCACGACCTGCGTTCTGCACTCGACTTTTTGCGCGAGATGCCGGGCCAGCTGCTCGAGACCGACACCCAGGTCGATCCCGATGCCGAGGTCTCGGGCGTCTACCGTCACGTCGGTGCCGGCGGCACCGTCATGCGTCCGACCAAAGAGGGCCCGGCGATGGTCTTCAACAACGTTAAGGGCTTTGACGACGCCAAGGTCTGCATCGGCATGCTTGCCAGCCGCAAGCGCGTTGCCGCCCTGCTCGATCTGGACGAGGAGCATCTGGGCCTCGAGATCGGCAAGCGCTTCGAGAACCTGATCGCCCCTGAGCAGATCGCCGAGGGCAAGCACGTCGACTGCCAGGAGGTCGTGTACAAGGCGACCGACGAGGGCTTCGACCTGCGCAAGATCGTTCCCGCTCCCACCAACACGCCCGTCGACGGTGGCCCCTACATCACCATGGGCCTCGCCTACGGCACGAGCCCCGATGGCACCCAGTCCGACGTGACCATCCACCGCTTCTCCTGCGTCGACAAGGACAAGCTCGCCATGTGGATCACCCCGGGCAGCCGTCACCTGGGCGCGTTCTTTGACGAGTACTGCCAGCGCGGCGAGGACATGCCCATCTCCATCTCCATCGGTCTGGACCCCGCCGTGTACATGTGCTGCGGCTTCGAGGCTCCCACCACGCCGCTCGGCTTCAACGAGCTGCAGATCGCCGGTGCCCTGCGCGGCCACGCCGTCGAGCTTGCCGACTGCGTCACCGTTCCGCAGAAGTGCATTGCCAATGCCGAGTACGTGCTCGAGGGCTACCTCATGCACGACGAGACTATCAATGAGGACGTCAACGGCCACGGCTACGCCATGCCCGAGTTCCCCGGTTACACCGGCGGCGCCAAGGTCTGCCCGGTGATCAAGATCACCGCCGTCACCACGCGTGTCAACCCCATCATGGAGAGCTGCATCGGCCCTTCGCACGAGCACGTGTCCATGGCCGGCATCCCCACCGAGGCTTCCATCTACAAGATGGTCGAGACCGCCATCCCGGGCCGCCTGCTCAACGTCCACGCCGCTCCCTGCGGCGGCGGCAAGTTCGTTGCCATCATGCAGTTCAAGAAGTCGAGCAAAAATGACGAGGGCCGTCAGCGCAACGCCGCCATGCTTGCCTTCTCGGCGTTCTCCGAGCTCAAGCACGTCATCCTTGTTGACGAGGATGTCGATATCTTCGATATGAGCGACGTGATGTGGGCCATGACCACGCGCTTCCAGGCCGACGTGGACCTCATCACCATCCCCGGTTGCCACTGCCACGTGCTCGATCCGTCCAACGACCCCGCGTTCGATCCTTCGATTCGCGAGCACGGCATCGCCTGCAAGGCCATCTTCGACTGCACGGTTCCGTTCAACCTCAAGAAGAACTTCATCCGCTCGCAGTTCATGGAGATCGATGAAGAGAAGTGGGCCGCCGAGCTCGCCTTCTAGTAAGTAGCCCTATCAAATAGCTAAGGAGTTGTCATGCCTGAGTCTTCTGTCCGTTCCCGTCGCATTGTCGTTGGCGTTTCTGGTGCCAGCGGCGCTGCGCTGGGCCTCGAGTGTCTCAAGTGCCTGCGCCAGGCCGGTGCCGAGTCGGCGCTTGTCGTCACGCGCGGGGGAGAGATCACCATCGAGCAGGAGCTCGGCATGACGCTCGACGAGTTTGCCGCGCATGCCGATGTGGTCTACGACAACAAGAACATCGGCGCTGCCATCGCAAGTGGCACCTATCCGGTCGCCGGCATGATTGTGGCGCCCTGCTCCATGAAGACGCTCGCCGGCATTGCGAGCGGCTACAGCGAAAACCTGTTGCTGCGTGCGGCCGACGTGCAGATGAAAGAGCAGCGCCGCCTGGTGCTCATGGTGCGCGAGACGCCCTTCAGTGCGATCCATGTCGACAACATGGCGCGCCTGGCGCGCGTGCCGGGCGTCATGCTCATGCCGCCCATGCTCACGTTTTACAACGGCCCCGCCACGCTCGACGATGCAGTGCATCACATCGCCGCCAAGGCGCTCGAAGCTGTTGGCGTGTCGTGCGAAAACTATAAGCGCTGGTCATAGGCATCTTTAGGGTAGGATACGAGTAGTGTTTGAGCCCGCTGCCCCTGTGGGCGGCGGGCTTTGTGCGCAAAAAGGATGTGTCGGGAGGACCTATGCAGACGGGCATGTATGCGATTAGCGAGATGGCGAGTTTGTTTAACGTTTCGCGCCAAACGCTCATCTACTACGACAAGATCGGCCTGTTTAAGCCCGCCGTGGTTAACGAAAAAGGCTACCGTTTCTATTCGCCCACGCAGATCCCGCTCATGCGTCTGATCTGCATGCTGCGCGACCTAGGGCTCGAACTCGATGAGATCGACCGCCTAGCCTCGACGTTCGACATTAGCGAGATGACCGATCACCTGCGCTCGCGGGTGCAGGCGCTCGACGAGCAGATTGCCGGGCTCAAAGCCGAGCGCGCGAGCGTGCAGGAGCGGCTGAGTTTTTACGACGAGGCGGTCTATTGGCGCGAGCGCGAGGGCAAACCGGAGCTCAAGCAATTCGAGCGCCGCTACGTGGTCTTTGAGGAGTTCCCGAGCGATATCGAGCGTGGCCGCTCGATGCTGCACCCCACGCTCATGCGGGCGATTCTGCGCATGCGTGCGCTCACGGGCACACGCCCCATGCGCGGTTGGGGCGCCATGCTGCGTCGCGAGGCGCTGCATTCCGACGACCCCATCGCCGGTGCCGGTTCCTTTGCCGTGTTGCCGCGTGGTGCCGAGGAAATACTGCCGAGCGATCCTGCCGAGCTGGCGGAGATTGGCGTCGAGGTGCTGCCCGAGGGCACGTACCTGTGCATGAGTCGCTGGGGCATGCCGTACGAGCCCGAGGGTATCCGCGCCATCGTGGCCTGCATGGACAGGCACGCGCTCCAGCCCATCGGCAATGCTTTCGATTTTTGCTACCTGGACACCACGAGCTACGACGAGTCTCACCAAGAGGACTTCTGCTGTATCCAAATCCCCGTCGCCCTCAAATAACTTGCGGTGAAATAGTCCCTAAATAGCTCGAGTGGGCGTGCAAACAGGAACTATTCCACCGCAACTTCGATGCGACAAAGGAGCAGTCCCTTTATCGCATTCCGTGCGAGCTCCAGCGCCATCTGCGGGTATAAGGCTAGCAAGTGTTTATTTGCGAGGCCTAAGGGGCGCCCCGTATGGATATCGATAACTTTGAATGGTGGTATAGCGAGGGCGAGGCTCCGGACGAGGAGTGGGACGAGCCCTCGCCGCGTGACGTGTCGAGCGACGAGGACGAGACCGGCAACGATGCCGTCGAGACGGACGCCGCTTCCGACTCCGCCGAACCCCTAACCTTTGAACAGGCCTGGGCCCAGGCCGAGGCCGACGAGGCTAAGGCCGATGCCACGGCCACACTGGGTGAGCCAGCCGACATGTCCATCTCGCCGGCAAAGACCCCGCAGCCGCGCCACACTATCGATCCCGACAGCACGGCATCCTTCAGCATTCTCGACGTGCCCTCGCAGGGCGCTCAGGCGCCCGCGCCCACACGTCGTCCCAATCTGTCTCGCGAGGAAGATGCAGGACGTCGCTCTCCGCTCGGCCCCATCCTTATCGCCTTCATGGCCGGCGTTATCGCATGCTCGGTAATTGGAAACGTCTGGAGCCATGTTGAACAACAGCGAAAAGACGCCGCCAAGGTCGAGATGTCTATCGAGCAATCGCTCGGCCGCACGCGCTCGGTACATGTGTCGGTCGAGGTCAAGGACGGCGCGACGTGGGACACCGCGCGCGGCGACAGCCAAATGCTCATTCACATCGTGGGGCGCACGCTCAAAGGGCAGACGATTGACGAGTATCAATACGTCAATTCCGCTGGTGACGGCATCGAGCTTAAGCCCGGCGACTACGAGCTCACCGTCGATGAACCGCCCGTCGCCACCGACGGTACGCGCTTCCGTGCCTCAAAGCGCATGGTCCCCGTGAGCTTTAACTCACAGGCGCTCGACACGGTCGACACTACACCGCAGGGCGGGTTCGACCTTTACGTGGATACCCAGTAGGCGCCCGCCGCTCATTCCGCTATGGCTACTCAATAATCGCCTGCCGTCCCGCCGCCAAGAGTGGGACAATAGCCCTCGACACTATTGTTTACTTTTGGAGGAAGTAGCATGTCTACCGTCACTACCATCAATCGCGGCGGCCTCACCGCGGCCATCGATTCCATGGGCGCCCAGCTCACGAGCCTTGCCCTCAACGGCAACGAGTATCTGTGGCAGGGCGACCCGGCCTTTTGGGGCAAGCACGCGCCCATCCTGTTCCCTATTGTGGGCTCGCTGCGCAACAACACGGCAACGTCTGCGGCCGGCACCTGCGAGATGCCGCGCCACGGACTCGCGCGCATTGTCGAGCACAAGCTGGTCGAGGTTTCGGAGGACGGCTCCTCGGTAACTTACGAGATCACCGATACGCCCGAGTCGCTCAAGGCCTTTCCGTTCCACTTTAAGCTCAACATGACCTATGCCCTGACCGGCGACGCCACCCTCACGCAGACCTTTGCCGTCACCAATACCGGCGACGTGAACCTGCCGTTCTCGGTGGGCGGCCACCCCGCATTTAACGTGCCCGCCCCCGGTGCCGAGGACGAGGCGTTCGAGGATTACGAGCTGGCGTTTACCGAGGCTTGGACTAACGAGGCTCCTATCATCACGCCCGACGGTCTTATGACGTTCGAGGGCAGCTACAAGGCTCCCAATAACTCGGACGTGCTGCCCATCACGCATCGCAGCTTCGATAACGATGCCATCATGTTCACCGATACCCCGGGCTCCACGCTCACGCTGCGCGGTCGCAAGTCGGGCCACGGCGTCAAGATCGACTTTGAAGGCTTTAAGTACATCGGCGTGTGGTCTGCCGCCAACGACGCTCCGTTTGTGGCGCTCGAGCCCTGGACCGGTCACACCACCATGGACACCGAGGACGACGTCTTTGAGCACAAGGTCAACACCATCACCTTGGCTCCCGGCGCTACCGACAAACGTAGCTTTAGCGTCACCTTGCTCTAGAGGTTCCGCCGTTCTAACGAACAGCGGACCGGTCGACGTTGCGCGCCACCCAGAGCGACAATTTGTCATTCAAAAGGCACGGCATGACCAGAAGGTCTATGCCGTGCCTTTTTCATGCCAACTTGTTCGCTCTGGGCGGCGCTCGCTGGCATGCCCAAAACATCGACGTTCCCAATGACTACCGCGTGTCTATTAATTTTTCGAGCTTGTGCTGCGCTGCTGGTTGCTGGCGTATATCCTGTTAAGTCGTCAGCATACGATTCAACAGGGAAGGCAGATTATGCATTCTCCCCAACAGCGCGGCATGCAGACCCAGCCGGTATGCAGCCGTCGCATCTTTTTGGGTAGCGCTCTCGCTGCGAGCGCTTCCGTCGTCGCCGGTGCGCTCGCCGGCTGTCAGCGTCCGTCCACGCTCAAGGTGGTTCAGCCCACGACGGGCGGCGGTCGCGACGACCTGTCCGATTCCGTGATCGGCAAGGATAAGATCCGCATCGGTATGGAGGCAGCCTACGCCCCGTACAACTGGCAGGTTTCCGAAGCCAGTGAGTACACCATCCCCATCGACAACGTGCAGGGCGCCTATGCCGATGGCTACGACGTGCAGATCGCCAAGATCGTCTGCAAGGCCCTCGGTGGCGAGCCCGTTGCCGTCAAGCAGAGCTTCTCGGGCCTTATCGATTCGCTCAACAACGGCCAGATCGACCTCATCATCGCCGGTATGAGCGCTACGCCCGAGCGCGAAGAGTCCGTCGGTTTTTCCGACCCGTACTTCATTGGCTACTTTGGCCTGTTCGTAAAAGAGGGCTCGCCCTACCAGAATGCGACCAAGCTCAGCGACTTTAGCGGCGCCACGGTGCTCGGGCAAAAGGACACTATGCTCGATACCGTCATCGACGAGATTCCGGGCGTTGTGCACAAAAACCCGGTCGATTCGGTCCCCACGGTGTTCTCGAACCTGCTGCAGGGCACGTGCGACGCCGTGACCTACAACACCGAGAACGAGAAGGGCTATATGGCCCAAAACCCGGGTATCGTCCCTATTCATTTTGCCGAGGGCGAGGGCTTTAAGCAGGAGGTCGCGGCAAACGTCGGCTGCCGCAAGGGCTCGGACAAGCTGCTTAAGCTCATCGACAAGACACTCAAGGGCATTAGCCAAGAGGAGCGCGACCAAATGTGGGACGCGTGCCTCGATCGTCAGCCGGCATAGGGAGGCAGCATGAAAACCATCAATCGTCTGGCCTCCTTTATCAAGGCCGACCATCGTTATGTGTACCTGGGCACGAGCGTCATTGCGGCGCTCGGGCTGGCGTTTAGCCAGCGCAACCCCACACCGCTGAGCTTCTTGGCTCCCACCGGCATCTTCCAGGACTGCCTTTGGGCGATTCTTTGGGCCTGGATTGTCGTGTCGGCGGCGGCGCTGGCCACCAAACTCATGCACTGGAGCGACTATCGCGAAACGTCGCCGTTTGCTTCCGAGCGCTTCCGTCGCGGCGCGCGCCTGGGCAGCTATGTCGTGGTCGCCATCGCGGCGATCTTCTTTATCGACCGTTGCGTCATGTCGTTTATCGACCTGGTGCAGGTGAGTATTGTCTCGGACTCCAATCCCAGCGACTTTTTGTCGAGCCTGGTCTACATGACCTACAAGAGCGGGGACTTCTTTATCCGCGGTATCGAGATCACCATCGCGCTTGCCACCTTCGGCACCGTCATCGCATTCTTCCTGGCGCTGCTCTTTGTGTTCCTGCGTATTCAGACCTTCGATCGCGTGGACAACGACCTGGTGCGCTTCTTTAAGAGTGTCGGCCGCGGCTTTGCGACCATCTACTCCACCATCGTGCGCGGCACGCCCATGATGGTCCAGGGCCTGCTCATCTATTACGCGGGCTTCACCGTTTTGCGCGGCATGGGCTTCGAGACCGCCCAGGCCAACCAGATCTGGAGTACCTTCACCGCCGGCCTCGTCACCATCTCGCTCAACTCCACCGCCTACATGATGGAGGTCCTGCGCGGCGGCATCGAGTCCATCGATCCCGGCCAGGCCGAGGCAGCGCGCTCGCTGGGTCTTTCGCAGTGGCAGGCCATGCGCAAGGTCGTGTTCCCCCAGGGCATTAAAAACGCGATTCCGGCGCTCACCAACGAGCTCATCATCAACATCAAGGATTCGTCGGTGCTTTCGGTCATCGGCGTGTTCGACCTCATGTACGCCACCACCACCGTCGCCGGCGTGTACTACCGCCAGATGGAGGTCTACTGCGTGGCACTCGTGGTCTACCTGATCCTGACGCTCGTGGCGAGCCGCCTGCTCGAGGCCTTTGGCAAAAAGCTCGGCGCCGAGGCCCCGGCAACGCTGCCCAGCTCCAACTAGGCTCAAGACGAGGAGAATCATCATGGCAGATACCGCCACTACCGGCACCGCGGCCGCCGCACAGACCAATGAGCCGCTTATCCGCGTCGAGGGCCTGCGCAAGAGCTTTGGCTCGCTCGAGGTGCTTAAGGGCATCGACCTGTCCGTTAACCCCGGCGAGGTCGTTACCATTATCGGCGCCTCGGGCTCGGGCAAGTCGACCTTCCTGCGCTGCCTCAACCTGCTCGAGACCCCGGACGCGGGCCATATCTGGTTTCACGGCCAGGACCTTACGGCCGAGCGCTGCAACATTAACAAGCTGCGTGAGGACATCGGCATGGTGTTCCAGGGCTTTAACCTGTTCAACAACATGGATGTGCTCGACAACTGCACGCTCGCGCCCGTCACGCTCAAAAAGATGAGCAAGGCCGAGGCCGAGAAGGTCGCGATGGAGCATCTGACGAGCGTGGGGCTCGAAAAGTTCGCGCACGCCGCCGTGGGCCGCCTATCCGGTGGCCAAAAGCAGCGCGTGGCCATCGCGCGCGCCCTGTGCATGAATCCGCAGATCATGCTGTTCGACGAGCCGACCTCCGCACTCGACCCCGAGATCGTGGGCGAGGTGCTCGAGGTCATGCGCAAGCTCGCGGCCGACGGCATGACCATGGTCGTCGTCACGCACGAGATGGCCTTTGCCCGCACGGTGTCCGACCGCGTGGTCTTTATGGACAAGGGCGTGGTGCTCGAGGACGCCGCGCCGGCCGAGCTCTTCGGCAACCCCAAGCACCAGCGCACTCGCGAGTTCCTCTCGCGTTATCTCGAGGACAAATAACCGACCGCAAACGCTTACGTGGCAGGGCCGCTCCGGTGGGGCGGCCCTCGTCATCACAATCGAAAGGATGTCATGGCCGAGGTTTGGCGCTTCTTTGCGCATGAGGACGATTTTGCCGATATAGACGAGGCAGGCGCGTGCGAGCGCTTGGGCCGTGTGCTGTCGTTTCCGACTATCTCGAGCATGGATGCCGAGGCGGTGGACTGGCGGCCCTTCGACGACCTGCGCGCCTATATGCAGCAGGCGTGGCCGCGCGTGTTCGCGGCGGGCGAGGTCGAGCTGATCGACCACTCGCTATTGGTGACGCTTAGCGGTTCCGACCCTGACCTCAAGCCCATTATGCTCATGGGCCACATGGATGTGGTTCCCGTGGTGCCGGGTACCGAGGCCGACTGGACGCACGACCCCTTTAGCGGGCACGTGGACGACACCTACATCTGGGGCCGTGGAGCGATCGACATGAAGGACCAGGTCGCAGGCATTCTCGAGGCTGTCGAGTATGCGCTCGCGCACGGTTGGGAGCATGAGCGCACGCTGCTCCTGGCCTTTGGCCAGGACGAGGAGACGACGCAGTACGGTGCAGGCGCCATCGGCCGCGCGCTCGAGGAGCGCGGTGTTGAGCTCGAGTTCCTGATCGACGAGGGCGACTACCGCATCGTTTCGGATGCCGAGTACAGCGCGGGCGAGGGTTGGCTCATGCACGCCGACCTCGCGGAGAAGGGCTATGCCGATATCGTGCTCAAGACGAAGAGTGAGGGTGGACATTCTTCTAACCCCTACGGCGGCACGTCGCTCGAGGTGCTCAGCCGTGCCATCACCGCAATCTGCGATATCGAGTGGCCGACGCGCGTGACCGATTTGCTTGCCGCCCAGCTCGTCGAGCTGGGGCTTTATACCGCAGACGAGATTGCTGCCAGCAAGGATGCCATCGTGCGCGACTGCCTTGCCAGCAAAAAGCTGTACCCGCTTGTGACCACCACCTGTGCGCCCACGCAAATCGAGGGCGGCAGTACCGGTGCCAACGTAATGCCGCAAGATATGTGGGTCAATATCAACTTCCGCATGCTCGAGGGTACGAGCGTGGCCGATGTCGTGGCCTGCTGCCGCGAGGCCGTTGCCACCGCTGGGCTCGCCGGCCGAGTCGAGGTCGAGCTGGGCCCCGGCAGCTCCGAGCCCTCGCCGTCCCCGCGCGTGGGCGGTCCGGGGCTCGAGGCCGTCCGCGCCATCGCCGCCCGCTATTTCCGTGATCCCAAGCCGACGGAGGAAAACGGATCGTCTGCGGTGGGCCAAGAGCCGATGAGCATCGTGCCCTCGACCGTGATTGGTGCAACCGATGCCGCCAACTACCAGCGCATTTGCCACGAGTGCATCCGCTTCTCCGCCTTTGTGGTCGACGATGACGAATGCGACCGCGGCGTCCACGGCACCAACGAGCGCATCACCCGTCGCGCCTACCTCCAAGGCATCCGCTTCCTCATCGCCCTGCTCCACACGCTCTAGCATGCGACAAAGGGACTGAGCCGATTTCATCGGTAATGAGACAAAAACTGTCATAGAATAAGACTAAGATATCTTAAGAGACATATGCTGGGGTTGGTATTCCTTGAACGACTGCGGGCATGTGCCAGACTGCCTCGGCCCCCGGGGAGCACCCGGGCAGGTCGCCGTGTGACTGGGGAGGAAATTATGCAGGAGCTCAGAGAGACGACGTCTCGACTCGTGAATGATGCCACCGGGGGGGGGTGTCTAAGCAGGGAACTTCCTGGTGAACACCGGCCGCGCGAGCGGTGGTCCGTCATGTCTTATGGCCGTCGTCGTGGGCTGCGCCCGGTCTCGCCATATGTGATTGTTTTGGCCCTCGCCGTCGCGCTGACGGCGAGTTTCTTCCTGCCGACCCGTGCGGAAGCGGCGTTTTCGGACCACACGGTTACGACGATTTCGCCTTCGGGGACAACAATCAACCTGTTTGATTACTGGGTGAATCCCGATAACCATCTGTCGGTTTCCGGCAACGGCGGCGTCAACGCAAACCACCGGTTCCAGTTTAACGACGGCCAGGGTGGTGAGTCGCTCAACCATTGGACGGGCAACACGAACCCGCAGCCCGGCATTGTCAACAACACGCTTTTAGACGGCTATCCGCAGCTTTCCAAAACCTGGGGCGGCGAGTCCCTCTGCTACCTGTTCGATTCCTCTGCCCAGATCGGCAAGACGTCCCATTTTGGCGTGACGGGCCTCCTCAAGGTTCAGAACGGCTACTACGTCTATGACAGCTCCAAAAACTACGCAGCCTACAACGCTGACAAGAATGCCTTCGACATCTATGACACCTGGGGCATTGACAAAGTGGGCGATTCGTCCCACCAGGGTCAGTTCTTCCCGTTCGACGCGGCAGACAAGGTGCTCAAAGAGGAAAACGGCCGGCTCGTCCAAACCGGCATCAAGGCAGACAACACCGGTGATTCGCGCTACAACGACGGCCGCCCCGTCAACCACCACTTCGGCCTCTCAATGTCCACGCGATTCGTGCAGCCTGCTGGCGGCAAGACGAACGCGGGCGACGACATGGTGTTCGAGTTCGCCGGCGATGATGACGTCTGGGTGTTCATCGACGATGTCCTCGTGGGTGATATCGGCGGTATTCACAACCGCGCGAGTCTGAGCATCAACTTTTGTACGGGCGACATTAAGGTGAACGGTAATAACGACGGCACACTGAAGAACAAGTACCAGAAGGCGAATAAGGACACTTCGGGCTTCAACGGCAACACCTTCGCCGACGGCACCAACCACACCCTCAAGTTCTTCTACCTGGAGCGTGGCGCCACCGACTCCAACATGGAGCTCAAGTTCAACCTCGTGACGGTGCCCGAGTCCGACATCATCAAGTTCGACCAGGACGGCAAGTTCGTACAGGGTGCCGAGTTCAAGCTCTATAAGACCGACAAGGACTTCAAGACCGTGGGCGAGCTCATCGGCTCCGGTACCACGGACGAGGCCGGTCACCTAACGCTCACGAACGACGTGGACAACGGCGTCATCAACTTCGACGATCTCTACAACAAGGATCACGACAACAACAAGTACTACCTCCTGAAGGAGACGCGCGTACCCGAGGGATACCGCTCGAGTCTCGCGGCGACGGGTGGTAGCATGCAGCTCGAGTACGTGCCCGCGAGCGCTGAGAACGGCGCGGGCGGCGTCATCATCAACCGCGGCGGTATGGACGCGGGCAGCGTCGTGTGGAAGACCGGTGCGTTCGCCGCCGCGAAGGAGACCATCACCGCGCCGTCGACCGTGTACAAGGCAAATAATGACCTGACGAAGTCCGACAAGACCGTCAATCTGGACTCCGGCATACTGTTCGCTGTGGTGCTCAAGCGCGACAAAAGCGCAGGCACAGGTATCAAAGATCCGAGCAATTGGTACGCCGTGTCGGGCGACCCATCGACGGGGGCGGGATACACCCTCGCCAAGGAGCCGGGCATGACCGGTGCTATCGAGGCGGCGAAGAAGGACCTGCACGCCTTCACGCTCAACACAAGCGGCCAGTACCAGGTAGAGATTCAAAATCTGCCCGGTGACATCTCCAAGTACTACTACCTGCTGAGCGGTGATGCCCGCAAGGATGCCGAGTACACGGTGGCCATCTACCACACAACGGCGAGCTCGATCGGCGACGCGACGCCTAAGAACACAGTCCACGTGTACAGCGACGACATCGCAGACGGCACGAACTTCAAGCGGCAGTTCGCCACGCGCCTGCTCGTCACGAACATCCAGAATCGCCTGTTCGTGCAGAAGACCGATACCGAGGGTAAGCCCGTTGACGGGGCGAAGTTCGGCCTTTACAAGTCCACCCAGGTGACTACGGATGCGAACGGCAAGGCCGTGCTCGATGGCGACCAGGCCCCCTACGACACCCTGACGACGAGGTCGGTCGCCAACCCGGTCAAGCTCGAAGGGGCGGGCGTATTCCCGTCTACGAGCGACAGTAGCGAGCCGCTCGTGAAGGGTACCTACTTCCTGAAGGAGGTCTCGGCGCCCAATGGCTTCCTGCTTAATGACAGGCTCATCAAGGTGATTGTGGACGATTACGGCGTCCACGCCGATGCTGGTACAGTTGATGACGGCGTTTCGACGTTCGTGGGCGTGGGCTCGCTCATGAAGAGCCTGGGCCAGTTTGGCGCAGAGGGCGACATTGACAACACGCTCACGTGGATCAAGGGCCAGCGCCAGACGTCCGACGGGACGCTCGACGGCAACGGCAACCTTTCCTGGAACAATGACGCCAAGGGCGGCGAGAATGAGGTACATCTTAGGTACGGCGCCAATGGACGTGTCTACCAGTATGGGCCCACCAAGAAGGACGAACCTTACCGCCTGGAGACCGAGACGGGCTGGATACGTATGGGCATCACGCAGGACGTGTCTGGTGACACTAATGCGAAGGGCGCCCGCGCCGACCTGGGCGACATGAATCTGAACGCCCTGTTTACGGGCGCCACCTGCGTGCGCGTGGCGAACGAACGCGAGGCGAGCCTCGAGGTGATGAAGAAGGTCATGGTGCCAGCGGGCCTGACGGGAAAACCGGACGCGGGGTTCACCTTCAAGTTCACCGTGCCCACGACGGCGGGGAAGACGTACAAGGCCGCGGTGTTTGAGAACGCGGGGACCGCAAGCGAGAAGCAGGTCGGCAAAATGTTCGACCTCGAGAACGGCCGCGAGCAGACCATCACGGCCGACCAGACGATCCGCGTGTACGGTCTCGCCGAGGGTGACCAGTACGCGGTGCAGGAGCTGACCGGCGCAGACAAGATGCCCGCGGGCTATAAGCTGACCGGCCGCAAGCAGGGTGACAAGAATCTGACTGAAGAAGGCGATAGCATCTCGGGCAGGATTGCCCCGCAGAATTCCGACGGCACGGTGGCCAAAGACAACAAGCTGGTGTTCACCAACAGCTACAGCGTGAAGTCTTCGGTGACGCTCACAGGCATCAAGGCGAAGAAGAAGTTCACCGGCCGTGAGTGGACTAGCGCCGACAGCTTCGAGCTTTGCCTGCGCGCCGCCGATGGAACGCCGATGCCTGATGGTGCCACGGCAGCGCCCGTGGCCGGCATGAAGCAGGTCGAGAAGACCGTTACGAGCGCCGAAGAATTTAGCTTCGGAGAGATTAAGTATGAGAAGCCTGGCGAGTACACCTACTACATTGCCGAGACTACGCCCGCCAAGAGCGATCCCAGTTGGCTGGGCGGTGTCAGCTACTCCAGCGCCGAATACAAAGTGACCGTAACGGTGAAGGATGACGGCAAGGGAAATCTGACCGAGCCAGTCGTCAAAATGGAGCAGATCTATAAGGATGATGGCACCGCCACATCTCAGGTGATCGACGATCAGATTGCGGTGATCACGAACACGTACCGCCCGAAGGAGACCTCGGTAACGCTCAAGGCGACGAAGCGCTTCACGGGCGGTGAGCTCGCGGGGAGTGACTTCACGTTCCAGCTGCTCGACAAGGACGGCAGCGTGGTCCAGACTGTCCAAAACGAGAAGGACGGCAAGGTCGCCTTTGCAGCCATCGACTACGCTACGCCGGGCGACCACGACTACACCATCAAGGAGGTGAAGGGCGCCGACTCGACCGTCGTCTACGACGCGAAGGGCGTGAAGGTCCACGTCAAGGTCACCGACGAAAAGGGCGAGCTGAAGGCGACCGTCACCTACGACGGTGAGAAGGCCGTGCCGACCTTCACCAACACGAAGCCGACGGCGGACGTCACCGTTGAGGCCACGAAAGTTCTCGCGGGCAAGGACCTGACGGCCGATGCGTTCACCTTCGGCTTGTACGACCAGGACGGCAATGAGGACGCTCGCGGCACCAACGATAAGAATGGCAAGGTCAAGCTGACCGTCAAGGGCCTGAACCTGGGCGAGTACGACTACACGCTCAAGGAGGAGAAGGCCGGCCAGTCCGTCGACGGCGTGGCCTACGACGCCAAGGAAGTCAAGGTCCACGTCAAGGTAGAGCAGAACCAGGACGACAACAACAAGACGAAGGTGACCGTCACCTATGACGGTACCGCTACGGCTCCCACCTTCAACAACACCTACACCGCAAAGGGATCCGTGGAGCTGACGGCGACCAAGACCATCAAGGTTGCGGACGGCTTCGATCACACGACGAAGCCTGCGGACGGCGAGTTCACCTTCGACCTGAAGGACGCTGCCGGCAACGTGATCGCCACCGCGAAGAACGATGCAAACGGCAAGGTCTGCTTCACGCGCGAGTTCCAGCTCTCCGACTTGGACGGCGCCGCGAGCAAGGACTTCACCTACACCATCGTGGAGCAGCCGGGCGCGGAGCCGGGCATGGTCTATGACAACCATACCCTCACCTATACGGTGACGGTCACAGACGGCGGGAACGGAGCACTGAATGCGAAGGCGATCGTGACGAGCGCATCCGGCTCGGATACCTTCACCAACACCTACCAGCCGGCCGCGACCGGTCTGGCCCTTGGTGCGCAGAAGAGCTATGTGAAGAAGGACGACAACACGCCGATCGTCCCCAAGGACGGCGAGTTCACCTTCGATGTGTACGAGGGCAAAATGACTGCTGAGCAGCTTGCCGGGGCCAAGCCCGTCCGGACCGCGACCAACGGCGCGGACGGAAGTGTTAACTTCGACGCCTTCTCCTACGCGAAGCCGGGCACGTACGAGTACACTATCGTGGAGCGGAAGGGTGATCTGGCCTACGTGACCTACGACGACGCGGTGCATCATGCCGTGGTGACGGTTGTGGACAATGCCGGCACGCTGCAGGCGAGCGTCGCCTACGACGGCGTGGACGCCACGAAGCCCACCTTCACCAACACCTACAAGGCGAAGGCGACGAACTCCGGCGCGATCGCCCTCACCAAGAGCGTTGACGTGCACGACGGCAGCTATCAGCTAAAGGCGGGAGACTTCGCCTTCGAGCTGGTGGGGTCTGACGGTACGGTGCTCCAGACCCAGAAGAACGACGCCAAGGGCAAGGTTTACTTTAACGAGCTGACCTTCGACCATGCGGGCACCTTTCCCTTCACGGTCCGTGAGGTGCAGCCGACGGACGGCGCGCCGGGCGTGCCGGGCGTGACCTACACCGGCAAGACGTACACCCTGACCTACGTGGTGAAGGACAACAACGACGGCAAGCTGGTGGTAGAGAGCTCTACGGTGAAACCGAGCGAGGGCACCGAGAACGGCGTCACCCCCAATACCATGACGTTTGCGAACAGCTACCAGCCGGGTCAGACCTCCTACCAGATCTCTGGCACCAAGGTGCTTGAGAATGCCGACCCGGCCACCACGCGGACGCCCGCCGATGGCGAGTTCACATTCGCGCTGATTGACGTGGCCACCGGGCAGGAGATCGACCGGACCACGAACGTGGGTAAAGCGTTTACCTTCAAGGCCATCTCGTACACCGCAACTGGTTCGCATGCGTACCAGGTGAAGGAGGTTGCGGGCCAAGATGGCACCATCACTTACAGCGATGCGGTGCTGGACGTAACGGTGAACGTGACCGATGACGGCAGCGGCCAGCTGACCGCGACGGCGAACAAGACGGCTGCGGATCTGACCTTCACCAACACCTACACGCCGACGGCAACGACGGCGACGATTACCGGAACGAAGGCTCTGACCGGCCGCGACCTGGCCGAGGGTGAGTTTTTCTTCGACCTGAAGGACGCCGACGGTAACGTGGTGCAGACGGTGCAGAACGGCGCCGACGGCACGTTCGGCTTCGCGCCGCTGCAGCTGGACAAGGTGGGGACGTACGTCTACACCGTGTCCGAGCGGGCAGGGGCGACGGCGAACGGCGTCACCTACGACACGACGGTCTTTACCGCGACGGTGACGGTGACGGAGAATGCGGAGACGCACGCGCTGGAGGCGCAGGTTGCCTACAGCAAGGGCGGCAAGGCTGCGGATGCGGTGGCGTTCAGCAACAGTTACGCGCCGGCCGCGACTGAGGTGAAGCTGGGGGCCTCCAAGGTGCTGAGCGGCGAGGACCTGAAGGAAGGACAGTTCTCCTTCCAGCTGAAGGATGCCGACGGCAAGGTGCTGCAGACCGCAAAGAACGCGGCGGACGGCACGGTGGGCTTCGAGGCGATCTCGTACGACAAGCCCGGAACGTACGCCTACAGCATCTCCGAGGTGGACGACGGTCAGAAGAACGTGACGTACGACGCGGCCGAGCACCGGGTAACGGTGACGGTGACGGACGACGGTGCGGGCCATCTGGTGGCGACGGTAACCTATGACGGCGCCGTGGCGCCGGTGTTCAAGAACACGTACACGCCGCCGACCACCCCGCCGACGGAGCCGCCCACCAATCCGCCGAGCAAGTCACCGGTGCCGAAGGAGGAGAAGCCGGGTCTGCCGTATACGGGCGATACCAGCTTGTCGCCGATGGCCCTGGGTGGCATCGCGGGCGGCGCGGTGGTGCTGATCGCCGCAGGCGTTATCCTGCGGCGCCGGAACCGGTAGCTACGGCGGCCGAGAAGGGCTTTGATTGAGGGCGGGTGGTCGCAGGGCGCGGCCGCTCGCCCTTTTTGGTGAAAGGCTATGTTAACCCGCCGTTTGCACGTCCGGCTCCAGATGGAACTCGTACTCCGGCTCCATCATCTTCTTCCGGATCTTTTCGTAGCGCCCGTCGTCGAGCTGCTCGCGCATGAGCGACGTCCTGTCCCCGACGCGTGCGGCCTCGCGCAGCCATCTGAACCACATCAGGCAGCTGTGGAGCCTGCGGGTCGATACGCCCTTGAACCTCTCGAGGAAGTGGCCGAGCGAACCCTGCGCTTCAGCATCCTCTGGACCGTGTCCCGCTCGTACCCGGTGAGCCTGCCGTGGGTCCTCGGGACCGCCCTCGCGGCGCCCTTCCCGCCCTTTCCGGACATGGCGTCCTCCGATCTCCCGGGGCCGGCCGATCCGGTCCTCAGGGTATCGGATTCCCAAATTTATCCGTATATGTGCGGATGAATGCGGGAGGCGTTCGGATGAAGTTGTATTCAAGGAAAGAGACTGACCCTTTGTCGCATTCCGTGCGGGTTATATGCAGGTATGCCTGCGCACGCTATCATGTATGGGTTAGACCGCAACTATGTACCCCATACGCGAAGGGATGCGCATGTATCTGAAGATCGACATGTTCTAGCCGGGCTTACCCCCGCAGTGGCGCCGTGCGCCCCATCAACTCTGCCGATTTTCACCTTCACGCATATAAAGGAGTCCCGCCATGCGCGACAAGCTCGAAAAGATCATCAAGGCCTACGAGGAGCTCGAGAAGAAGCTCTCCGACCCGGCCGTCGCCTCCGATATTAAGGAGTTCACGCGTCTCAACAAGGAGTACGCGCACCAGTCTGACCTCATTGCCGCCTCGCGCGAGTACATCGGCGCGCTCGATGACATCGAGGCGGCCAAGGAAATGCTGCACGATACCACCGATGCCGATGAGAAGGAGATGCTCCAGATGGACATCTCCGAAAACGAGGCCAAGCTTCCCCAGCTCGAGGAAGACATCAAGTACATGCTCATCCCGAGCGACCCCAACGACGACAAGAACACCATCGTCGAGATTCGCTCCGCCGCCGGTGGCGACGAGGCGGCCATCTTCGCCGGCGATCTGTACAAGATGTACCAGCGCTTTTGCGAGTCGCGCGGCTGGAAGACTACCGTGCTCGATTCCAGTCCCAGCGAGGCCGGTGGCTTTAAGTCCATCGAGTTCAAGGTCGAGGGCGACCGCGTCTACTCCGTCATGAAGTTCGAGTCCGGCGTGCACCGCGTCCAGCGCGTTCCCAAGACTGAGTCCCAGGGCCGCATTCAGACCTCCACGGCTACCGTCGCCGTACTTCCCGAGGCCGAGGAGATCGACGTCCAGATCAACCAGTCCGACCTGCGCATCGACACCTACTGCGCCTCCGGCCCTGGCGGTCAGTGCGTTAACACCACCTACTCCGCCGTGCGCATCACCCACCTGCCCACCAACACCGTGGTGCAGTCGCAGGAGCAGCGTTCCCAGATCCAGAACCGCGAGGTCTGCATGCAGATGCTGCGCGCCCGTCTGTACGAGATGGAACTCGAGAAGCAGCAGGCCGAGCTCGGTGCCGAGCGCCAGAGCCAGATCGGCCACGGCAACCGTTCCGAGAAGATCCGTACCTACAACCAGCCCCAGGACCGCGTGACCGATCACCGCATCGGTTTCAACTCCACCTACAACGGCGTCCTTCTGGGCGATCAGCTCGGCACCGTCATCGAGGCGCTCGCCGCCGCCGAGCGAGCCGAGAAGCTGGCACAGGCCGTGTAGTAGGTTCCGCCGTTCTACCGAACGGCGGACCGGCCGACGCTGCGCGCCGCCCAGAGCGACAATTTGTCATTCAAAAGGCAAGGCATGACCAGAAGGTCTATGCCTTGCCTTTTTCATGCCAACTTGTTCGCTCTGGAC
>CABULX010000017.1 GCA_902492545.1 uncultured Collinsella sp.
CCAAGGCGGCTTCTACGCCGACCTGTACAACTCGCAGTTCGACGAGGCGGCGTAAATTCTGCCGCAGGGAACGAATAACGCCCGAGAACGGGGGCGCAGGACAACCTGCGCCCCCGTTTTTGTTCTACGGCCCTTGAGCCGCCTCCCCTGGGACCTGATTGACAGCCCCTTCGAGGCCCTGTGGGCATAAAATGGCAAATATGAGTACTGTTACCTTTTTGGTAACAGCCAAAACCGCCTCAAACGACCTCCTTGCGGCCTCTATACGCCTTCAAATTAATCAAAACGCCCGTTAGCGGGCTTCTGCGTGCCAACGTTAATGAACATATTTTTCACTTTGTCTATTATCTTGCTAGACTGATATGTTACTAGGTTAGCAACCGTACTCATATTTGGCATTTTTTGCCCACAGGGTGTTTCCTGGGGAACCGACAACAGCCTTAGGGTCGCGCGCGGTGCCACTCCCTCCCGACATCCGCCGACGTTTACCCAGATAAAACCTGCCAAAATAAACCTGTCCCTTTTTGGTAGGTTTCGGGGCGACAAGGACTTGCACTTTAGCGTGCGACAGCGGATAATGCCGAGCATTCGACAATACGCTTATTGCTCTTTCTATAGATTGAGGAGGCCCCTATGGCCATGGAATTCAAACGCAGGCTGCCAATCCCCATGGAGATCCGCGAGGAAATGCCGCTTTCTGCCGAGCTTACCGCCAAAAAGCAGGCATTTGACGCCGAGGTCGCCAAAGTCTTTACCGGCGAGGACGCACGCAAGGTGCTCATCATCGGCCCGTGCTCTGCCGACCGCGAGGATTCGGTGCTTGAGTACATGAACCGACTGGCCAAGACCGCCGAGGAGGTCAAGGACAAGCTCATCATCATTCCGCGCGTCTACACCAATAAGCCGCGCACCAAGGGCACCGGCTACAAGGGCCTGCTGCACAACCCCAACCCCGAGGCTCCCGACGACCTGCTCGAGGGCGTCAAGGCCATCCGCCATATGCACCTGCGCGTTATTAAGGAAACAGGCTTCTTCACCGCCGACGAGATGCTCTATCCGTCCAACTACCAGTACCTCGTTGACCTGCTGAGCTATGTGGCCGTGGGCGCACGCTCGGTCGAAAACCAGGAGCATCGCCTGGTGTCGAGCGGCATTTCGGTACCCGTCGGCATGAAGAATCCCACTGCCGGTTCCACCACCGTTATGCTCAACTCCATTTACGCCGCGCAGGCGCACCAGAGCTTCATCTTCCGCAACTGGGAGGTCGAGTGCGGCGGCAATCCGCTCGCGCACGCCGTTATGCGTGGCTACATCGGTCTCGATGGGCGCACCTACCCCAACTACCACTACGAACACCTGGAGCGCCTGGCCGAGCGCTATACCGAGCACGCCGGCTATGCCAATCCGGCAGCGGTCATCGACTGCAACCATGACAACTCGGGCAAGCGTCCGCTGGAGCAGTATCGCATTTGCAAGGAGGTGCTCGACAGCTGCCGCCGCAACGAGTCAATCTCCAAGCTGGTCAAGGGCTTTATGATCGAGTCCTACCTGGAGGACGGCAACCAGCCGGTCGACGGCGGCGTCTTTGGCAAGTCGATCACCGATCCGTGCCTGGGCTGGGAAAAGACCGACTACCTCATCCACGAGATCGCGGAGCGGATTTAGTTACGCGGTTTTACCAAACCGCGTAACGGCTCGACGCTACAAGCCCGCCAGAGCGGCAATCTGCCTTTCAGCTTCGACGGCATGACCAAAAGGTCAATGCCGCCTCGCTTCAAGGCGCTTTGCTCGCTCTGGCGGGCTTTCGCTGACTTTTGCTCTACCTGCGGTGTTGGCGGGGTAGCTAATTTAGGATGGGGCTCTTTTAGCTGCCCGCAAAGTAGTCATTGGGGACGTTCTTGTTTGACTAGTCGTTTAAGAACGTCCCCAACGACTACCCGGGGGAGTTGCCTTCCCTCGTGGCGGTCTTCTAGCAGAAAAACCAAGTGAGTAGGCTTTTTGCAGAAGGCCGAGCACGCCCCAAAACGACATAGCTCTGACCTGCGGTTTTATTGAGCATTTGTCGCGATGTGCTCGGCAGGTTCAAAACAGTCTACTCACTTGTATCTGAGACGCACCAGGTTGGCAAAAACCGCCGCGAAAGGGCCTCTGGTCCCTTCGCGGCGGTCATACGCCTCTGGTTTTGCGACGGTTTTGCCCGCTTGTTACTCGCTGTGGCAGGTGGCGATGGCGGCTCGCACTATGCCGGTGCTCATGAGGTACGTTACCAAGAAGTAGCCGCCGTAGGATGCCAAGAAGATCGCGCAGGTGAGACCCACGGTGCCGCCGATGCTCATATGACCGAACGTGCTCACCAGGTCGATAATCACCTTGAGCGCCACAAAGGAGTGCGCCAAGCCCACCGCCAACGGGAACAGGAAGAACACCGCTTGCTGTGCCATCACCGAATGGCGGATCTGGCGGTCGTCACAGCCGATCTGCGCCAGCACACGATAGCTGCGGCTGCCGTCGGCCACATTGGAGAGCTGCTGGATCGACAGTATCGCCGCGCACGCAACGACCAATACAAAGCCGATGTAGATGGCTAGGTAGCTAATAAGACCGTTCATTTGCGCTGCCTGCGTGTACATCTCGGAGCGTGTGATAAAGAGTCCCCACGACCCCGGCTCCTTGCCGTCAACGAGCAGATTGTCGAGCGCAGTGTATTTAATGCTCTCGTCTGCCTCGGTCGTATCCATCCCCTGTTTGTAGTTAACGAGCAGGCTACTGGAATACGGCTGCAGATTAAGTTGGGACAACAGCTCGTCGGCAACGACGACGGTACCCGGATTACTGCCCATCGCCGAGTTGGCGATGGCAGCCGTATCCTCGTCCGACTTGTCGCCAGCGGGCTTGAGCGTATGCCCGCCCAAGGTAAGGGCATGGCCGCCAGCCATATACTTGGTGTACATGTCGCCCAGCTCGCCGCCCATATCACACGTGAGCAAGTACTGGTCGCGACCAATGCTCACCGGCTCCTTGCCCATCATCTGACGCAATTTGTTGTACTGACTTGCCGGCGTCACAGACAGGCCTGTCGTGTCGGCGTTGCTACCCTCGAGCGCCTTCGGGAGCTTTTCGCCCATGATCTTGCACATCTCACTTGGAGTCACCGAAGGATCCGAGCCGCCAAGCGGATAACTCAGATACGAATCGATCTGCACATGCTCACCGGCAACATCGGCGATATTGACCTTCTTGCCGGTCTCGACGCTGTTGTCCGCCGACTTACCATAAATACTCTCCGTATCATTGTCCGGATCGGCAAGCTCACCATGCCACGCAGAGTACAAGTCGACCGTTGCGTCGGCCGGCACCATACGATCGGCCTCAGACGGGTCAGCATACTCTTTGTAACGGTCGAGATCATCGGGCGTGTAGTAGATATACGTCTGCGACATATCAGCCGGCGTATAGCGCTCCAGATTCTCGTTCATCACGTTGGCGATCGACATGCCGCACGTCACCGAGGTGATGGCCAAAAACAGGATCATCGCGATGACGCCCATCGAAAAGCACACCGTGTTGACCTTGGCCGCAAGCTGGCGCACGGTAAACATGTTGAGACCGCGCCAATACACACCGCGCAGGCTCTGCAGCAGCTTGATGAGCATGCCCGAGAGTCCCCAGAACAGGGCAAAGGTGCCCACGGTAACCATAGCGGTCGTGATGCCAAACTGGTTCATGGCCTCTTGCAGCTTGCTGTCCGTCGCGGTGACCGGGAACCCATCACGTAGCAGACGGTAATAGGCCACGCCCACCAGCACCACGCCCACGGCAAAGATGGCAATCGCGATCCAGGGGTTGCGTGTCTTGATGCTCTCGTTGCGACGCTCGGCACCCATAAGCTCGATGAGTTTGGTGCGACGCACGGCGAGAAGGTTCAGCAGCAACGTGAGCACAAACATTACGAGCATGCAGGCAAGGGTCAGGTTGAACGCATGCACCGAGAAGAAGAAGTGGAAATTGGCGATCTGTGTCTTAAAGAGCGAGGCCGTAAAGAATACCATGAGCTGAGAGAGCCCCACGCCCAGCACGGTGCCGGCGACAAAGGCGCCGACCGAAACGATCACAGTCTCGAGCGCCATAATCGTGGCGACGCGCCCGCGCCCCATGCCGAGTACCTGGTACAGGCCAAACTCCTTTTTGCGGCGTTTCATGATGAAGTTATTGGCGTACACCATCAAAAAGGCCATGACGCCGGCCAAAAAGTACGTGAGGTAGCCGAGCATGGTACCCATGACCTCGGACAAGCCCGCTTCCTCGATGCCGGCGATGTCGACCTGCATCGAGACGGTGTTAAAGGCATAGAAGACCGTGACGCCCAGGGTGAGCGTCAACAAGTAAACGAGGTAGTCGCGGCCGGCGCGGCGGACGTTGCCCCAAGCGAGTTTACAGAGCATCGGAGCCCTCACCGCCCATCATGGCAACGACCTCCATAATGCGGTCGAAGAACTCTCGGCGGTCGGTGTCGCCGCGGCGCAGCTCGGTGAAGATCTTGCCGTCGCGAATAAACAGCACACGGCTCGTGTAGCTGGCGGCAAAGCTGTCGTGTGTGACCATGAGCACGGTGGCGCGCAGGCGGCGATTCAGGGCCTCCAGGCTCTCGAGCAGCAGGCGGGCGCTCTTGGAATCGAGGGCGCCGGTAGGCTCGTCAGCCATGATCATGGTGGGGTCGGTGACGAGCGCGCGAGCCGCGGCAACGCGCTGCTGCTGGCCGCCGGACATCTGGTAGGGATACTTGTCGAGCACCTGACTGATGGACAGGCGCGCTGCCACATCCTGCACGCGGGTCGAGATCTCTGCCGAGTTTGTGCGGGCAATGGTGAGCGGCAGGGCGATGTTCTCGCGTGCCGTGAGCGTATCGAGCAGGTTGGAGTCCTGGAAGATAAAGCCGAGCTCCTCGCGGCGAAACTGCGAGAGCTTGGCCTGCTTCATGCGCGTCACGTCCTGCCCGTTGATGCGGATCGTGCCGCTCGTGGCGCTATCGATGGTCGACACGCAGTTGAGCAACGTCGACTTGCCCGAGCCCGAAGCGCCCATGATGCCCACAAATTCGCCGCGGTTGACGGTAAAGCTGACGTCGTTGAGCGCACGGGTCACGTTGCCCAGCGCTCCATATGCCTTTTCGAGATGCGCGACCTCCAGTACCGGGGTCGCCATGTGCGTGGTTTGCATACCGAGTCCTTTCTTGCGATTAGTCTACGGCATCTATAGTCGCAAGAAGACGAGTCGGCTACCATCGATATGGCTTACGCTTGCCTTACCGTTGTGTAAGGTACGGGTAGCCACCCTGTTATGTGTTGATGTTAAGGGAGGACTCCTGTTGAAGACTGTTCATGTTGCCGCTGGGATCATTCGCAAGGAAGGATCTGACGAGCTGCTTGCCGTGCAGCGCGGCTACGGCAACATGCAGGGACTTTGGGAGTTTCCCGGCGGCAAGCTCATGCGCGGCGAGACACCCGAAGACGCCGTACGCCGCGAGCTCATGGAAGAGCTGCAGGTGAAGGTCACCAACCTGCGAGATTTCTATACCGTTGAGTACGACTACCCCGATTTTCATCTCTCCATGGAGTGCTACTACTGCTCGCTGGCTAAAGAGTCTGGCGAGCCCCAGAAGCACGACCGCCAGCTCGATATCCGCTGGATTCCGCGCACCTCGCTTGCCACCGTTGAGTGGATGCCCGCCGACAAGGGACTCATTGATGCCCTAATTGAGTTGAAGGAAGACCGGCTTGAGGCCAACGGCGTTGCCAACGACGCCGAGGCCACCGCGACCGACGAGCCCGCCACCAAGCCCAAGCGCGCACCTAAGCGCCGCAGCAAAAAGCGTCCAAAGCCCGGTCTGTTGGACGGCATCGACACCTCGGACCTTTCCGCCGACGAGCGTGAACTCGTGCGCCGTCGCGCCGCCATCAAAAAGTCCATGAAGGGCAACAAGCGCGCCAACACCAAGCCCGAGCTGCTCGTTCGCCAGTGCCTGCGGGCAGCAGGCCTTACGGGATATCGCTTGGAATGGAAGGTTCCCGGCAAGCCCGACATCGCCTTCCCCGGGCGCAAGATCGCCATCTTCGTCAACGGTTGCTTTTGGCACCGCTGCCCCAAGTGCAACCCGAGCCAGCCCAAGCGCAACGTTGAGTTTTGGGAGGCAAAGTTCCGTCGCAACGTCGAGCGCGACCGCGCTGCCATCAACGCACTTACCCAAATGGGCTGGACGCGCATCACCATCTGGGAATGTGAGCTCAAAAAGGACCGCATCGACGCCACCATGGAAAAGGTCATCGAGCAGGTGCGCGCCGCAGAGCCGCAGCGCTAGGAGCGAGCCGTCCACACGCCCCACACAGGCGAGCCACATCCACGTCACAAACCTTAGAAAGCCCTTAAGCTCAAAACCTTTCAAGAGTGTTACTCGATACCTCTGACCTGCAGTTTCATCGTAACATCAAACCAGGTTAAGCCTTTCTTTAGCGCTTCTTTGCAGCAGCCGCGGCATAATACTGCCAACGCACGGGACCTAGCAGCACACCCCGTGCGCAACCTTTTGGTGGACATCGAGGAGGCCGCATAAGCATGCATTCTTCCAATGACGCAGCACAGCAGCCATCCCTAAAACATGCAGACCTTTTCTCCTTCCCCCCGACACAGAGAAACGGCCTCCTCGACTCCCCCACCACAAAAGCAAAACGCTCAACCGATCAGAATCTCAACCTGCGAGCATCCTTCGAAAAGCTCCAAGCAGCCCTAAACAAGTCATTCCCCAACCAAGCCCGGGCATACTAGCCCCTCATCAACAAAGCGCCCCTCGCGCCCCACCCCTTTCCGCCCCAACGCCACAAGGGCGACGACCTCGAGTAGGTCAACCTGGGAGGGACGAGGGCTTAGTTCCCCAATCTTTCCGCAGGGGGCAAAAAGCCTCGCCGCACGAAGTGCGCAGCGAGGCTTTTTGCATGCCCGAGGACGATTGGGGAACTAAGCCCTCGTCCCTCCCCGGGATATATAGCGAGTCGGAGTACCCTTGCTGTTACTCTGCTTTGCCCACGGAGTTGAGGTTGGTCATGCGGATCTTAACCAGCTCGGTGATCTCACGCATGCCCTCCTTGGCCGGCTTCTTGGGATCGAAGCAGGCGGGGTTCTCAGCCATGTAGGCCATGAAGCCCTTGGTGTAGGCCTGACGCAGCTCGGTGGCGTAGTTAACCTTGCAGATGCCGTTCTTCACGGCCTCGGCGACCTGCTCATCGGGCACACCGGAGGTGCCATGCAGAACCAGCGGCACGTCGACGGCGTCGCGGATGGCCTTGACCACGGACTGCTCGATGTGCGGATCGCTCGTGTACACGCCGTGGCTGGTGCCAACGCCAATTGCGAGGGAGGTGCAGCCGGTACGCTCGACGAACTCCTTGGCCTCGGCCGGATCGGTGTAGGGGCTCTCGCCCTCAACCGCAGGACCGTCGTCCTCCTTGCCGCCAACCTTACCGAGCTCGGCCTCGACGGGCACGCCCATGGCGCGGCCAGCGTCGGCGACGGACTTGGTCAGGGCAATGTTATCCTCGAAGGACTCGTGCGAGCCGTCGATCATGACGGAGGTGTAGCCGGTGCGGAAAGCCTGCATGCAGCGGTCATAGCCGTCGCCGTGATCGAGGTGCAGGGCAACGGGCACGGAAGCGCGCTCGGCGGCAGCCTTGACCATGCCGTAGAAGTAGTCCAGACCAGCGGTCTTGATGGTGCCCGGGGTGGTCTGCATGATGACGGGGGACTTGGTCTCCTCGGCAGCGGCCAGAACGGCCATAACAAACTCGAGGTTCTCGACGTTGAACGCGCCAACGGCGTAATGACCGGCCTGAGCGTCCTTGAGCATCTTTTCGGTGGTAACAAGTGCCATGAGCGTTTGCTCCTCTCCCTCGCCCGCATCTGGACATCGGGCGTAGTTGTTCACAAGGCGTTTTACCTTGCCTTTTTTCGCGCTCATTGTATGAAATTCAGCATCTTTGCATGTGCGAGATATTGAGCCCATGCAGGTCAATACAGTCGTTTTTGAAAAGTAAACGGAAGGAATTGGAGCCGAGTGGGCGTGTTCGATATTGAATTTTGAGCGTTGAGCGTCTTTCTTTTATAGAAAAGATAAGTAATCGAAAGGTGTTTTCTTACTCAAAAAGAAAATGAACGAAAATAGAGTCAACACAATTCCTGCAAATTTAGCCGAGAATGGAGCAAACATGGCCCAAGCTACCAACCGTGCCTTCGCCGATGAGCGTCGTGCCGCCATCATGGAGATGCTTGAGCATAACGCCTCGGTGCAGGTGGCAGAAATTGCCCAGACCTTTGGCGTGTCCTCTGTCACCGCTCGCGCCGACCTGGACGCACTCGCGGAGTCCGGCAAGCTGCGCCGCACGCATGGCGGCGCCGTATCGCTCCACAAGCGTCTGACTGTTTCCACGCAGGATCGCCGCATCAATGTCAACGTCGCCGCCAAGCAGGCCATCGCGCAAAGCGCCATCGAGCTCGTCAATGACGGCGACACGCTGCTCGTTGACTCGGGCACCACGGCGCTCGAGTTCGTCCGGCTCCTCGATCAGCGCGACGGCATCACCGTTATCACGGCCGACATTACCATCGCCGATTACATCGACGAAAGCATGCCCTCGGTCGATGTCGTCATGCTGGGCGGGGCGCTGCGCAAAGGTCATCGCTATCTGTACGGCCCGCTCACTATGCAAGCGCTCCAAATGGTCCACGCCGATCTTGCCGTCATGTGCCCTGGAGCTTTTGTTCCCGGCTGCGGCTTTACGACCGACTTTCCGCAGATGGCCGAGACCAAAGCGGCTATGGTCGGTGCCGCCCGTCAAAGCGTCGCCCTTATGGACGCCAGCAAGGTTAACGGACGCGGCATGTACCGCTTTGCCGAGCTGACCGATGTCGACACCATCGTGATGGACCGTGATCCCGATGGCGCCGTCGCCACCTCAATCGCCGAGACCGTCGACGACGCCCGCCCAAATCTCGTCATCGCCGGCGCTTAAACAAAAACCACCACAAAGGTGCCTGTCCCCTTTGTGGTGGTTTTGCTCGTTAAAAGCGAAATATCGCTACTTGGAAAGCTCGTCGGCGAGGACCTCGATCTGAGCGCGCGAGGCGTCGTTGAGCGAGCCCAGCACGGTCACCTTGTTCTGCGCCAAGGTGATGTCCTTCATGCCCTCGAGCTCCTTGGCCATAACCTTGGCAGCGGTGGGCGCCCAGGAGCCGGCCTCGACGAGTGCCACCGTACGGTTCTGATAGGCGTGCTCGGCAAGCGTATGGATAAAGGTGCTCATGAACGGGAAGATCTCACCCTGATAGGTGATGGAAGCGAGCACCAGACGGTCGTAGCGGAACGCATCCTCAACGGCCTCGGCCATGTCGTCGCGAGCCAGGTCAAAGACGGAGACCTTCTGGCCGCGAGCCTCAAGCGCTGCGGCGAGCTCCTCGACGGCAGCCTTCAGATGGCCATACACACTCGCATAGGCGATCGTGATGCCCTCGTCCTCGGGCTGATAGCTCGACCAGGTGTTATAGGTGTCGAGGTAATAGCCCAGGTTCTCGGTCAGTACGGGGCCGTGGAGCGGACAGATGATCTGAATGTCCAGGTCGGCGGCCTTCTTGAGGACGGCCTGCACGAACTTGCCGAACTTACCGACGATGCCAAAGTAGTAACGGCGCGCTTCGCAAGCCCAGCCCTCGGGATCCTCGATGTCGTTGGCGCCAAACTTGCCAAAACCGTCGGCACTAAAGAGCACCTTGTCGGTGGACTCGTAGGAGAAGAGCACCTCGGGCCAGTGAACATTGGGGGCACCGACAAAGGTTAGGCTGTGGCCGCCCAGGTCGAGCACGTCGCCATCTTTGACGACCATCTTGCGCTCGGGGAAGTCGGTGCCAAAGTAGTTGACCATCATACGGAAGGCGCCCATGCTGGCAACAATCTGCGCCTGGGGATAGCGCTCCATAAAGGCGGCGATGCCGGCGGAGTGATCGGGCTCCATGTGATGGACGATCAGGTAGTCGGGCGTGCGGCCATCGAGCACGGCCTCGAGGTTGCCGAGCCACTCGTCAACAAAACCGCCGTCGACTGAATCGGCGACAGCGATCTTTTCGCCCAAGATAACGTAGCTGTTGTATGCCATGCCGTTCTCGGACACATCGTACTGGCCCTCGAACAGGTCAATGTCGTGATCGTTAACGCCAATGTAGCGGATATCCTTGGTGATCTCCATCAGGCAAAGCCTCCTAGATAGACAAAAGAGCCCGTCTATCATAGCACTCGTCTTCATAGCCACGGCTATCTGCCAGCATCCTTATCGATTGTTATTGAGGCGGAATATATCGCCATTGACCTGCAAAAACTATGTGCGCGGAGCTGCCGTGGTATGTCGAACGATAAGCTGGCCGGGAATACGAATGGCAACGGTTTTGTCCGTTGCCCCCGCCTTGGGAACCGCGTGCTCGAACACCTCGCGTCCACGCTGATGCAAATCGAATCGAACGGTCGTGAGCTCGTTGTGTGCCACAAAATCATCGAGCGAATCGTCGACGCCCACCACGCTCACGTCCTCGGGCACGCGCAGACCGCTATCGCGCAGCGCTGCAATCGCGCCATTTGCCATCTGGTCGTTTGCCGCGTAAATCGCCGTCATGGTGCGATCGTGCTCGGCCAGGTACCTGCCGGCCTCGTAGCCGCTGTTGGCAGACCAGTCGCCCTCGAGCGGCTCTGCCGGCTCGATGTGTTTACGCTCGAGTGCATCCTGCCAACCGGCGCGACGAAATTGCTCGTCGACCGAGAATGACGGGCCGCCAATATAGCGAATCTGCTCGTGCCCTAGCTCAAACAGGTGATCCATAAGCAATAGCGAGCAGCCGTAATGGTCGGAATCGACCGTGGTCACCCGCGGGTGCGCGTACATGGTAACGATGACCGTGCCAATGCCCGGCAGTGGATCAAACGTCTCAAAATCGGGCGCCATGCGACTCATACCGATGATGATGCCGTCCACCGGCAATGCGGCCATACGACGCGTGGCCTCGGCAAGCGAAAACTCCTCGGTCTTGGACATCTCGACCAGCGTGATGGCGCAATTATGCTCGCGAGCAGCGCTGGCGATGCCGTCGATCATTGAGAGGTTGCCAAACTTGGTGACATCGTTGACGCACAGGCCGACCGAATGATAACGGCCGTCGCGCAGCGAGCGACCGGCATAACTCGGACGAAAGCCGAGCTTTTGCATAGCGGCCTGCACGCGCTGGCGCGTCTGCTCGTTAACGTTAGGCAAGCCGTTGGCGACGCGCGAAACCGTCTGCTGCGAAACGCCGGCAGCGCGGGCGACGTCGGCCATGGAGACCGGACGCGAACTGGTATCGTTGGACGGGCGCCTTGCCACAGGATCACCTTCACCCTTGCGAGATCTGAATAGCGTGAATGCCGGCCCGGGCAGAAATACATCCCGCGCCGAGGCCCGCTATCGTCGGACGCATGTTAACGTACTCTACTTTTCTATCTGCATCTCTTCTGCTTTATAAGTCCATACGGCAGTACCGTTCACGGCTGAATTTCTACCGATTACCAGATTCTCAAAAAGTGACAAGCGATGTGTTATGAGTACGTTAACATAGCCCGTAACGTGCGGTATCGTGAACACTTGGTTCATGCCGCTTTAAGTTGTTAACGTACTCATAACGACGCAAAACCCACCCGGGCGCGCCAAGGAAAGGACTCCCATGACCACCCCCGACGAAAAGACATTCGCCACGCTCACCAAGCTGTTCGAGGAGGAGTTTGGCCCCATCGGCGACCGCCAGGTGCTCTACGTGCACGCGCCCGGCCGCTCCGAGATCAGCGGCAACCACACTGACCACGAGGGTGGCCACGTTATCGCCGGCTCGCTCGATGTCGCCGTCGACGGCATCGCCGTGGCAACCGATTCCAACAAGGTTCGCGTAGCCGACGAGGGCTATCCCACGTTTGAGATCGCGCTCGACACGCTAGACGTTCAGGAGTCCGAGAAGGGCACGTCCGCGAGCCTCGTCCGCGGCATGGCCCACGAAATCGCAGCCCTTGGCGTTGAGCCCCACGGCTTCGATTTCGCCTTCACCTGCTCCGTCCCCTCGGGCGGCGGCCTTTCCAGCTCTGCCGCCGTCGAAGCCGCGTACGGTCGTGCCATGGAGACGCTCTGGGGCGCGCCCGCCATTGAGCCCGTCACGCTCGCCCAGATGAGCCAGCGCACCGAGAACAACTATTACGGCAAGCCCTGCGGTCTGATGGACCAGGCCGCCGTTTGCTTGGGCGGCCTCGCCTACATGGACTTTGAGGATCAGGCTCAGCCTAAAACCCAGAAGCTCGAGCTCAACTTTGAGGATCACGGTTATGCTCTCGTGCTCGTTAAGGTCGGTGCCGACCACGTGGCCGCCACCGAAGACTACGCCGCCGTTCCGCGCGAGATGCAGGACGTCGCCGCCGAGTTTGGCAAGGCACGCCTGTGCGAGGTAAACGTGGCGGACTTTGACGCCAAGCTCCCCGAGCTGCGCGCCAAGCTGGGCGACCGCGCCTGCCTGCGCGCCGTTCACTACTGGTACGAAAACGGCCTGGTCGATAAGCGCTGGGCTGCCCTGAACGCCGGCGACATCGATCAGTTCCTGGTCCTGACGCGCGAGTCCGGCGCCAGCTCTGCCATGTACCTACAGAATGTCGTTGCCAAGCTGGGCTCCGAGCAGCCCTCGATGTATGCCCTGGCACTGGCCGAGCACGTGCTCGACGGCCGTGGCGCCGTCCGTATCCACGGTGGCGGCTTTGGTGGCACCATCCAGGCCTTCGTGCCGCTCGACCTGGTCGACACCTTTATCACCAAGATGAACGGCTGGCTGGGCGAGGGCTCTGCCCGCCACTACGCAATTTCTGACAAGGGGGCTTACGCGGCATGGCTGTAATGACTGACGTGCGCGAGGCCGCGCAGAACCTGATCGAGTACGCTATCCACCGATCGATGATCGGCCAGGACGATCGCATCTGGGCGTATAACACCATTCTCGAGTGCATCGGTGCTACGGGCCCGGCGCTCGACATGGCCTGGGCGCTCCAGGCCGAAAAACTCTCGCTCTTGCACCCCGACACCCTGCCCAACTTTGACCTTGAAGGCACACTTGCCGCGCTTGCCGAGGCGGCTGTTGCCAACGGCGCCGCCGAGGACACGGCATCGGGCCGCGACCGCATCGCCATGCGCATCATGGGCGCGCTCATGCCAAGGCCTTCGGTTGTAAACGAGGAGTTCAACGGACGCATGGGCGTCAACGAGCCCCGCGCCGCGACCGACTGGTTCTACGGCCTGTGCTGCGACGCCGGCTACGTGCGCCGTGCCGCCATCGCGCGCAACATCAAATGGAGCACCCCCACCAACTGGGGCGACCTCGAGATTACCATCAACCTGTCAAAGCCCGAAAAGGACCCGCGCGATATTGCCGCGGCCGGCGCCGCCAAAAACACGGGCGAGAAGTATCCCGCCTGCCAGCTCTGCATCGAAAACGAAGGCTATCCCGGACGCTCCGCTGCAGCCGACGGCGGCGCCCATCCCGCCCGCCAGAATCTGCGCGTTATCCCCATTAAGCTCGACGGCGAGCGCTGGGGCTTCCAATACAGCCCGTACGCGTACTTTAACGAGCACTGCATTGCCATGAGCTCCGAGCATCGTCCGATGCACGTCGACCGCAAGGGGCTGACCTGCCTGCTCGACTTTGTCGACCTGTTCCCGCACTACTTCATTGGCTCCAACGCCGACCTGCCCATCGTGGGCGGCTCGATTCTGTCGCACGACCACTTCCAGGGCGGCGCGCACGAGTTCCCCATGATGCACGCCGCCGAGGTCTCGCAGTTTAGCGTGCCGGGCTTTGACCAGGTCATCGGTACCGTGTTACAGTGGCCGCTTTCGGTGCTGCGACTACGATCGCACGACCGCGCCCAGCTGCTCGACGCCGCCGAGAAGATTATCCTTGCCTGGCGCGAGTGGACCGATGAGTCGGTTGGCGTCATCGCACACACGGCCGACGGCGTGGCCCACAACACCGTGACGCCCGTCATCCGCCGCGTCGACTCCCGCGGCAACGCCGGCGGCGAAATCTACGAGGCCTACCTGGCGCTTCGCTGCAACATCACGACCGACGAGCATCCGCTGGGCGTATTCCATCCGCATGCTGAGTACCACCACATCAAAAAGGAGAACATCGGCCTGATCGAGGTCATGGGCCTGGCCATTTTGCCGCCGCGCTTGGTTCCCGAGCTCGGCGCTGTCCGCGAGCACCTGCTGGCGGCCAAGGCAGATGCCAGCTACGACCTTGCCGGCGCGCTCGAGGGCGACGACCTTTGCCGCAGCCACGCCGCATGGGCTGAGGACGTCTTTGCCCGCCGCGCCGACGAGCTTACGGCCGACAACGCCATCGACATCCTGCACGAAGAGGTCGGCGTGGTGTTTGGCCACGTGCTCGACAACGCCGGCGTCTTTAAGTGGGACGAGGCAGGACGTGCCGCCCAGCAACGCTTTATCGACTCGCTGTAGAGCACAGACCCGGACGCTCAACGGCAGCCCCCACGACATAGCCACCTACACGACAACGGCGCCCGCCGGCAACATCGCCGGCGGGCGCCGTTTTCTGATGCAAGGGTAGCTAATTTGCACCAAAACAAGGAGTGTTCCAAACTGCCGGCAGAGAAGGAGCGCCCCAGGTGCCGACCTAAACCCCACATTATTCGATGGAAAAACGTGGTTACCTCCCACATTATTCGATGGAAAAACGTGGTTCATTCCCACATTTTTCGATGGAAAGACCAACACGGTCTTATACTAACCATGATCGTTAGGAGGCAGTATGCAGCGACAGCTAATGGACGAACTCATCGCTTGGAAATCTAGGGCAAACCGCAAGCCCCTCCTGCTTAAGGGGGCCCGCCAGACGGGAAAAACCTGGCTTCTCAACGAATTCGCAGGCCAGCAGTATCAAAACGTCATCCGTTTTGACTTTATGCTCGAACCGGGCGCACGTTCGCTGTTCGACGGAAGCCTAGACCCCAAACGCATCATCTCCCAGATAGAGCTCCTGCGCGGCCAGACCATAACGCCGACAGACACGCTCATCATCTTCGACGAAATCCAAGAGGCACCGCGTGGCATCACCTCGCTCAAATACTTCAACGAGCTGGCGCCGGAATACCATATCGTGGCAGCCGGCTCCTATATGGGGCTCGCGCTCCGACGCGAAAACGAGTCGTTCCCCGTCGGCAAGATTGACCAGCTTGCCATGCGCCCCATGGGGTTTGTCGAGTTCGTTCGTGCCGTCGATGGCGATCCGCTCGCAGATGCCATCCTTGCCGCAGACATGGACCTGCTGGCAAACGTTTCCGAAAAGCTCGAGCGCCTGCTCAAGGAATACCTCGTTGTCGGTGGCATGCCAGAAGTTGTCTCCGCTTTCGCCGCCTCCCACGATTTCATCGAGGCCCGCAGGCTTCAGCAGCAAATCATCGAAGCTTACGAATCCGATTTTGGCAAGCATGCGCCAGCCCGCATCGTCGAGCGCATGAGGCTGGTTTGGAAATCCCTTCCCGGCCAGCTCGCAAAGGAAAACAAGAAGTTCGTCTACGGTGCGCTCCGTCCCGGGGCGCGCGCACGCGATTTTGAGGAAAGCCTCCAGTGGCTCATAGACTATGGAATCGTTCATAAGGTACCACGTGTTTCCGCCCTAAGAGCACCGCTCACAAGCTACGAGGATCTCTCGGGCTTCAAGCTGTTCTGCAACGACACCGGCATCCTCGGAGCACTCTCCGGCCTCTCGCCAGCCATTGTTCTGAACGGGCCCGCTGTTTTTACGGAGTTCAAAGGCTCGCTGACCGAGCAATACGTCGCACAGGAGCTTTTGCTCCAAGGCAAAACTCCCGCGTATTGGTCATCCTCCTCCGGCAATGCAGAGACTGACTTTGCCATCGACCATGCGGGGACCGTGCTTCCGCTCGAGGTCAAGGCGGCAGAGAACCTCAAAGCAAAGAGCCTGAGGATTGCCTGCGAGAAGTTCAAGCTCGAGCGCTGCGTGAGAACATCGTTAGCGGCATATAGAGACGAGGGCACGCTCGTCAACATTCCGCTCTGGGAGATTGGGCAAATCGACAAGCTGGCATAGGCGCTGTGGAGGGGGTGTCCCGTAAGGAGTGTCCCAAACTGCCGGCAGAAAAGGAACGTCCCTATCTGCCGCATTCCCGAAGCAAGGCAACGCCGATGTCTTGGAAACGACAGAGCGGGCGGGCCGCATTTGAGACAAGGTGACGTGAAACGAAAGGGCGCTGACCTTCTGGTCGCGCCCTTGAAGTTGAACGTCAGATTGTCCAAATGCGGCCCGCGCAGCGTCGGTAGGTTACGGCGTTTGGTAAAACGCCGTAACTCGACGCCGTAACTCTAAAGCTCCGTTACTTCAACGTTGTTGAAGATCTCATCCCAGCGGTCCATGACCAGGTGGCCGGTCTTGGGATCCATGGCGTTGAGCTTGCCGCAGGTATTGGCGGTCTTGAGCACCGTGACGTCGTCGGCGCCAGCAGCAATGGCATGTGCAAAGCCGGCGATGGTCGAGTCGCCGGAACCCGTCGCGTTCACAGCCGCAATCGCGGGCGTCTTGGCGCGGAACGCACGACCCTCATGGAAGCCCACCGAACCGGCAGCGCCCATCGAAACGACAACCCAGGGAATACCGGAAAAGCGGTCATCGGCGGCAAGCGCCTCGCGCAGGGCATCGACATCATCGGTCGTAAAGGACGTACCCAGCAGGCCGTTAATCTCGGTCAGGTTGGGCTTTACGAGCTCGGGCTTAGCGTCGGACTCCAGCGCGGCCTCCAGCGATGCACCCGAGGTGTCGAGCAGCACCTTGGCGCCCGCCTTCTCGGCGATCTTGACGAGCTCGGCATAGTAGCCGGCATCGACGCCGCGCGGCAGCGAGCCCGAAAGCGTCACAACGTCCGCCTTCGCTGCAAGCTCGGCGAACTTGGCCGTAAAGGCCTCGAGCTCGGCCGGGGCGATCTGCGGGCCGCTCTCCAGCAGCTCGGTCTGATTGCCCTCGTGCAGAATATTCAGGCAAATGCGCGTCTCACCGGCGATGGGCACAAAGTCGTTCTTGACGCCGTCGGCATCCATAAGCTCGGCCATATAGGCACCCATGTGGCCGCCGAGCAGACCGGTCGCGAGCACATCGTCGCCCAACTGCAGCAGCACACGGCTCACGTTGAGGCCCTTGCCGCCAGCGGTCTTTTCGGGCGTCACACGGTTAACATCGTCGATGATCAGCTTGTCGAGCTGATAGCGCGTATCAATCGACGGGTTCATGGTAACGGTCAGAATCATGTTGAACTCCTGTTCCGGGGCGGCATGACCCGCCCCAAACATACGATAACTCGTTAAAGGATCTCGATCTCAAAGCCGCGGGTGACGGTCTCTCCCGGCTTGGCCACCAGGCAGCCGCGCTTGTGCTCCAGGATATCGTCCTCGTCGGAGCAGGTGGACAGACCACCCCACGGTTCAACAGCCACAAAGTCGCCCTCGGGCTTGCTCCACACAATCAGGTACGGCATATCGGGGAACGTCAGGCGCACGCCCTTGTCCTCGGTTTTCTTGGTCAGCGTAACCACGCGGCTCTCGAGCACGTCGAAGATGGTCTCCGCGAAGTCAAAGAGTTCATGGGTAAGCGGCAGGTTCTGGCCGATCATGGGGTTCTTGCTGCGATGCTCAACATCAATCAGGCCCGTCGAGGGAACGGCAGTACAGAGCTCGGTGGCCTCACGCTGCTCAAAACGAAGCTCATAATCGTCATAGGACTCGCCCTCGTCGAGCGGGCACTTAAAGCCGGGGTGACCGCCCACAAAGAACGGCATGTCCTCGGTGCCCTCATTGGTCACCTCGTACGACACGGCCACCTTTTCCGAATCGATCGTATAACGAGCAACGATCTTAAACGGATACGGGTACTGCTCGAGCAACTCGGCATGGTCGGTAGAGCTTAGGCTCAGCGCAACCATGTTGTCGCTCTGTTCCTCGAGCTTCCACTCCTGTTTGCGCGCAAAGCCGTGGCGGGCGAGCTTTACCTCGCGGCCGCCCATGGTCGTTGCGTAACCGTCACGAAGGCCACCGCAGATCGGGAAGCAAATGGGTGCCTGGCCCGACCAGACCGCCGGGTCACCCTGCCACAGGTACTCACGGCCGTTGGCCGCAATAGAAGTGAACGACCCACCCGCCGTGCTCAGTGCTACGCGAATAGAACCGTTATCAAGAACAAACTCCATAGGAGCCTTCCCTTTCTTACGACAGCCCGCCAAGTCAATAGGGCTGATAGAAAACCGGCCCGCGCCCCCTCACAGAAACGCGAGCCGTCAATTGAAAAGCTACAGAATGCCGGATACCGCCAAGAGCGAAGCACTCAAGCCAAGCAAGCAAACGTGTTATCGGAGCAGCTAGCCCGCCAGATGGCTTCGCAGCGTCGACCCGTTACGCGGTTTGGTAAAAACGCGTAACCCCACTAGTCGTGGTATTCGCCGCGGTCCCACTTCTCGAGGAACTCGTCAAAGAAGTGCGGGTCAGCCTGAGCCTCGGCGTCGGCCTTATTGCAGGCATCGATCTTGGCGATCAGGGCATCGTGCTCGGGAGTCTTCTCGTAGGGCTCCTCCAGGAAGGCAAGCATGATATCGGCCATCAGGAACTCGCCGGTGATCTTGCCACCAAAGCCCACGATGTTGGCGTTGAGCTCACGACGGGCATACAGGGCAGAGGTCATGTCGCGGACCAGGGCGCAACGGGCGCCGGGGACCTTGTTGACGGCGTTGGTGATGCCGATGCCGGTGCCGCACAGGGCCACACCAAAGTCGGCCTTGCCGCTGGCAACAGCCTCGCCCACGGCCTTGCCGTAGATGGGATAGTGCGTACGGGTGTGGCTGTAGGTGCCGCAGTCGAGCACCTTGTAGCCAGCCTGCTCCAGGCGGTCGGCCAGATAGATCTTCTCGTCCGTAACGATATGGTCGCAACCGATTGCGATGGTCTTCTTCATCAGAACGTCCTTTCGTCTGAATTCACAAGTTGAGGTAGAAGTTCGAGTTCTCGGTGGCTCTCGTTAGGCCATCTTGTTGAGCATGTCGACACGGATCTGGTGACGGCCGCCGGCGTACTGGGCGCGCAGGAACTCGCGGGCGATCTTCTTGGCGACCTCGGTGCCCACAACGCCCGGGCCCATGGTGACCATGCGCGAGCCGTTGTGCTCGCGGGTCATGTAAGCGGAACGCTCGTCGGAAATGTTGGCGACGACCATGCCCTTAATCTTGACGGCGGCCATATAGGAGCCGACGCCGTACTTATCGAATGCGAAGCCCTGGGAATCCTTGTGCTCCAGCAGGTCCTTGGCAACGGCGGTCGCGGAATCGACAAAGTCCGCGGCAGGGGTCTCAGAATAGTCGACGACCTCGTGACCGTCGGCGATGAGCATCTCCTTGATGGACTCCTTCATCGACATACCGTCGGCATCGGAAGCGATTACAACCCTCATGACATCCTCCTTGAGAGATACGCAGGTGCGTAGTTTCTGTTTGGAAGTGTTGAATCGCGTTCAGGTCCGGGCATCTGAATGTGCGGTTCTTCACTGTTCATGTTTATTTGAACACATTCGAACACCGACTGCAACATTTTTTTGTTTGTCTTTGTTCTTTTTTGAACAAATACCGTTTACGGATGATTGCTGACCGTTTGGAATCGGGAAAAACCTAGCCTGCCACGTATTCATCAAACAAAAAGGGCGGCCGAGAACGCATCTCGGCCGCCCTTCGGCGGTATATCCCGGTATATACAGCTGTTTTAGTTACTCAGACCGTACGCTCTTCTTGGCGTGCTTGGACGGAGCGCTCAGAAAGCGGCCCGTCAAATAGTTCGCGGGACCGGAGATATCAATCCCCAACAGCGTGTGTCCCAGCCACAAAAACGCCGCGAGCACCAGCAATGGAATCACGCACGAGGTCACGATCATCACGATGACGCCTTCAATCAGATCGGTCACCTGCCGCACGATCTCATCGGTCATCTGCTTGGCGCCGCTGGTCACCGACGTAACAAGACTCGATGCCCCATCAGTCAACTGCTCGAGCACGTTTTTGGACTCCGTGGCCTCGGATTTTTTCTTGTTCGATTTTGAGCTGGTCTCGGCTGACTTGTCCGTAGTGTCGGCCGCGTCCGCAGCCTTTTGCTCAGCTTGCTCAATACTTACGCGATACGTTTCATCGACCTTCTGCGACACCCATACGCTCGCGGGCACAAGCGCCATACCGATCACGGCAACCACTAGCACGCGCGTCGCCACACGGTGCAGGACAGCGCTCGTGCTCCAGCGCCCGTGAATGCCGAGCGACACCGCAAAGAGCACCAACGAAAACGGGATTAAGATGCCCAAGCCAACCGACCACAAAATCGTGAGCAAATATTTCTCCAGGTATAGCACGGCAAGCACGATACCAAGGTTGCCTGAAAGCTGCGCGAGCTGTTCGGCAACCGGCGTTCCCGTATCACCAGGTAGCGCGGTAATGCCCGCAGATAGCGCCACGCACGAGGTCGTGAGCGCCAGTACGTTACCCTTCTTTTGGTCGATGACCTCGATGGTGGAGTCCCAAGTTTTGGTATCGGCGAAATGCGGACGAGCTACAAAGCCCGACAGCAGCGCCAGTACCACGAGCGCAACGATAAAGCCAATCTGAAGCTTTTTGTTTGCGCACACGACATCGGACAGGCTGGGCTGCAGCTCGGTTACCGTCGTGTGCTCGGTTATCTGGACAGGACGCCCATGAGCCATCTCGTGCGCGTCTCTTTTTTGTATTGACCCGTTATCCGGCATTTGGATACCTCCTCAGTCCGGGGCTTAATGCGAAAGGAAGTATACCCACCGAGCAAAAATCGAACGGGAGGACGAACGAAGCGCACCAAGACTGTCCCCAATGACTATCTCCGGATGAGTTGCGGTGGAATAGGGATTGTTTTGCGCCCGCCGGCCCCTATTCAGTCCCCATTTCACCGCAACTTGGAGGAGGACAGAAAAAGCCCTGCCGCGGGTAGCGGCAGAGCTTTTGGAAGGGGACTTGGTTGTGAGGGCTCGTTAGGCGAGCTTGGCCTCGAGCTCGGCGATGCGCTTGTAGGCATCGATGGTAAAGCGGGTCTGCTTCTCCAGAATCATAGTGGTCATGAGAGTGTCCTGAGCGTGAGCCATGATGAAGGTCATCTCCATCTCGCCGCCGCCGGCCTCCTGCGAAAGCAGTTTGGTCTGCGTGTCGTGGGCACCGATGAGCGCATCGCTGGCATCCTTGTGCAGCTGTTCGGCCTTCTCAAAGTCACCCTCGCGAGCAGCATCGAGCGCTGCAAGCAGATCGGTCTGGGCGTCACCTGCGTATGCGACGATCTCGAATCCAACCATCGAGATTTCTTCTTTGGTTGCCATATTGCGTTCCTTTCACATATGAACCAATGGAGAGCATCGCGTCCGGGCATACGCGCTGCGTTGTGTATGACAGAAACAATAACATTCAAACAAAAAAGAACAGCTCAAAACGTAATTTCAAACTATGAACGGTCACTTTTCGCCCGTGAACGGTTTTTAAACCAATCTGAACAATATCGAACACAATTAGCGGCAACCCAAACAGGGCCGCACCTAACGCAAATCGCGCACCGTATCGCCCTCTACGAGCACACCGGGGATCAGCATGTGCTCCACGCCAGACGCACCCCCATCAGCGCCGGCAATCTTGTCGACCGCCCACATGCCGACGCGCTTGTTGTCAAAGCGCACCGTGGTCAGGCGACGGTCGGGCACGATATCGCCCAGGCTGTCATCAACACCCACCACGCTCACGTCCTCGGGCACACGCCTTCCGCACGACTCGAGCCCGCGAATGCAGCCGTATGCCATGGCATCGTTGGAAGCATAAATGGCCGTACAGGTCGGATCTTCCGCCAGAGCCTGACCGGCAGCATATCCGCTCTGTGCCGTCCAATCCCCACGGACGAGTCGCGGCGGCTCAATTCCATGCGCGCGCAATGTCTCGCGCCAGCCTTCCTCGCGCCGCATGCCCGAAAGTGAGCGCTCGGGACACGAGATAAAGTGCACGGTTTTGTGCCCCCGCCCCAGCAAGTACTCGACCACCTGGCGCGAGCAATCGAACTGGTCGTTATCGACCGTTGAACAGAGCGGGTGCTCCAGCATCGTAACGAGCACCGTCTGCATGCCGGGCAGCGGCTCGAAGGTGCCAAAGTCCGCCGGCATGCGATTCATGATCACGACCATGCCGTCTACCGGCAGCGCGCTCATACGCGACGATGCGCTCTCGAGGGTATAGGGATGTCCATCTACTTTAGTGAGGGTGATGGCATAGCCGTGTTTGTCGGCCGCGGCGGCAAAGCCCTCCATACGGTCGAGGTTGCCGGTGCCGGTAATGTTGAACATGGCGACGCCGACGGTCTTAAACTTACCGCGGCGCAGCGATCGACCGGCAAAGTTTGGGCGATACCCCAGCTCGCGCATGGCGGCACGCACGCGTTCCTTGGTCTCGGGGCGCACGCTGGGCGAATCGTGCACGGTGCGCGAGACCGTCTGCTCCGAGACGCCCGCGAGACGCGCCACATCCTTAACGGATACCGATTTTTTAACAGCGGCCATAGGTCGATCTTTCTATGTCAACGATGCCATTGATGGCACCTTGCGCAGTCAAATGAAACGTCTTCAAGTATATCTAACGCCTCCCCCACCATACGCTCACCACCCAAAACCTACCGTTCACCGACATTTTTGCTTCCCCGAACGGCTTTTGTCGACCAAATGTTAACGTTGCCATTATGCAAACACAGAGCCACCGGGCGGCTCAAACGTTTACGCATAAGGAATCGACGGTTCGCAGGCACAGGAACCACCGGTTCGCGTCTTTTTTTGTGTCGCAAAATGGCAACGTCAACATTTTGGCAACCGAACGCCAAAAGCTACCATCGTTGCTAACCCACCGACTCTTAGGAGCATTGCATGGAGCAACTCATCGCCATCATCGAAAAGGGCCAGCCCTTTTTCAACGCGATCGCCCGCAACAAGTACCTCAAGGCGATCCGCGACGGCTTTATCTCCGTCATCCCCATCATCATCTTCTCATCCATCTTCTGCCTGGTAGCCTCGGTCCCCAACATCTGGGGTTTCTACTGGCCCGATGACATCAACAACGCCCTGTGGAAGTGCTACAACTACTCCATGGGCATCCTGGCCATCGCCTGTGCCGCCACCACGGCCAAGCACTTCGCCGACGCTCAGAACCGCGATCTGCCCAAGAACAACCAGATCAACTTTATCTCGTGCATGTGCGCGGCCATCATCGGCTTCTTGCTCCTTTCGAGCGACACAATCGCCACGGACGCTGCCAGCGGTTTCAACACCACCTACCTTGGTTCCAAGGGCCTGCTGACCGCTTTCATCGCTGCGTTTGTGACCGGCATCATCTACAAGTTCTTCATTAAGCGCAACATCACCGTCAAGATGCCCGAGCAGGTTCCGCCCAACATCTCGCAGACCTTTAAGGACATCATCCCCTTCTCCGTCTGCATCACCGTCTTTTGGGTTTTTGACATCGTCTTCCGCGCTGCTTTTGGCTTCTGCTTTGCCCAGGGTGTCATCCAGGTGTTCCAGCCCCTGTTCACCGCTGCCGATGGCTACATCGGCCTCGCTGTGATCTACGGCGCCATGAGCCTCTTCTGGTTCGTGGGCGTCCACGGCCCCTCGATCGTCGAGCCCGCCATCGCCGCCGCTCTCGTTGCCAACATGACCGACAACCTGGCTGCGTTCCAGGCCGGTCAGCACGCTTCCGCTGTCCTGACCCAGGGTGCCCAGTACTTCGTCGTCTGCATGGGCGGCACCGGCGCCACGCTCGTCCTGGTCTTTATGTTCTGCTTCCTGGCCAAGTCTCAGGAGATGCGCGCCGTCGGTAAGGCCGCCATCGTCCCCGTCTGCTTTGCCGTCAACGAGCCGCTGCTGTTCGCCGCACCCATCGTGCTCAACCCCGTCTTCTTTGTCCCGTTTGTCTTTGCCCCGATCGCCAACATCTGGATCCTCAAGATCTTTATCGACTTCTTGGGCATGAACGGCTTTATGTACACGCTGCCTTGGACCGTCCCCGGCCCCATCGGCACCATCATGGGCCTGGGCTTCCAGCCGCTCGCCTTTGTGATGCTCGCCCTTATCCTGGTCGTCGACTTCGTTCTGTACTACCCGTTCTTCCGTGCCTACGACGCCCAGAAGTGCGCCGAGGAGGCCGAGATCTCCCAGGAGGAGCTCGCCGCCAAGAACGCGGAGAAGGCCGCTAAGCTCAACGATGCCTTCCAGGGCAAGGCTGACGCCAAGAGCGTTGCCGCCGGCGCTGCTGTCGAGGCCGTGAAGGCCGACGCTCCCGCCGTTGTCGCCACTGAGACAACGGCCGCCAGCGACCTCAACGGCAAGCGCGTGCTCGTGCTCT
>CABULX010000018.1 GCA_902492545.1 uncultured Collinsella sp.
TGGATACACGATCGAGCGCGACGGGGCACCCGCCGTGTTGATCTTTGTGCGTAGTGCGGCTGAAAACCAAATGACCCTCTATTATCAAAACCTGTTCCGCATCTTGTGCGGGCTGGTCGAAAGCGCGCTGGGCCGTGCTTTTGACTATGAGGCGGTGGCGCAGGATAAACGCTGCGTTGACGGCACTTGCGTGCTCAAGCAGGCTGCCTTTGGCCAAGAGCTCGCGGCGGAGCAGGCGCTGGCAGATAGCAAGATGGGGAGTTTTTTGCTCCTGCGCGTGGTACCGGACGTGGAGCCTGTCGGCGAGCTGGTAGGCGCAATTGGGTCGGCAATCCGCGAGAGCGACGCGGCGGGCTTGGTCGACGGCGACGTGCTCTATCTGCTTATGCGCCAGGCAAAGGCGTGCGATCTGCCCATTATCCGCGAGCGCCTGAGCGCAAAGCGGATTGCGGTGGAGCCCATCGACGGCGAGGACATCGTGGCGCTGCTGCAGCACATCTCTTACACCGGTGACGGTGAGGGGGGTGCCGTTTGATCTCGCTTGTCGTTGCTGCCGTCTTGCTGCTGATTCATGCGCTGGTTTGCCTGATGCTGTGGACGCTTATGAAGTTGGGCCTGCTGCCGGTGCGCGGGCACATGCTGGCTGTGATAGTGCTGGTGCCGCTGTGGGGCCCGTTGCTGGTGGTTTTGCTATCGGTCCGCAGCGCGGTGTTTTGCGAGGGGCTGAAAGAGTCTGCGCTGGAGTCGCTGCGCTTTAACGACGACCTGCATCGCAGCATCCTGGTGCACGACCGTGACGCCGATGCGGGCGTGGTCCCGCTCGAGGAGGCGCTCATCGTCAACGACCCGGCATACCGGCGCCGCCTAATGCTTTCCATGCTCACCGAGGAGCCCGACGCTTACCTGGCGCAGCTGCAGGCGGCTAAGCTTAACGACGACGTTGAGGTGGCGCATTATGCCGCGACGGCGGTGGCGCAGATCTCCAAGGAGTCCGACCTTAAACTGCAGCAGCTGGAGCGTGCCTTTAAGACGGACCCGAGCGCGCAAAACCTCAACGAATACTGCGATTTTCTTGGTGAATACTTGGACTCGGGCTTGGCTGAGGGGCGCGTGGCTCAGATTCAGCGCCAACAGTACGCGCGCCTGCTTGCGCGTCGCTGCGAGCGCGAGGACGCCCTTGAGCTGCGCATTCGATACGCGACGGCTCTGGCCGATGTCGGACAGATCGACGAGGCGCAGGCCGTGACCGACCAGCTGGTGCTCGACGTGCCCGAGGAGCAGGAGGTTTGGATGCTTTGCCTGCGCCTGGCCGTGATGCGCCGCGACGGTGACGAAGCCCATCGTGTGATCGATGCGATTGACAAGCAACATGTGTATTTAAGCGCCGACAACCGCGAAAAGTTGGCGTTTTGGCGCGACGGGGAGGAGGCCAGATGAGCGTGGTGCAACATATCCGCGACCGAGCAGGCCGCTTTCGTTGGATGGGACTCCTCGTGGTGTGGGCTGTTTTTATCGTCATGGCCGCCGTGCTGCTGGTGGAGCGTGCCGGCGTGCAGTACAGTGCGGGCCAGCATAAGCTGGGGATGCTTGCCGCCAACGATGCGGTGCCGGCCTCCTCGGCAATCTTTGGCCAAAAGCCCACGTGCCTGGTCATTACCGATTCCGATCAAGCTGGCGTCGAGGACGTAAAGGAACAGTTCGACCAGATTATGCTGGACATGAAGATCGCCCATCGCGATATTGATATTGCCACCGACGGTGCGGACGCGATTCCATCGCTCACGTCGTTTGATCGCGTGATTGTGCTTATGCCCTTGCTTGACGGACTGGGTACGCATCTGACCGATCTGATGAGTTGGGTGAGTGCGGGCGGCTCACTCATGCTGGGCATGACGCCAGATAACTCGAGCTATCTGCAAGTGATTGCCTCCAAGCTTGGCATTGAATCGGCCGGATATGACTATGTAAAAGCCGAAAGCATCGTGCCGAGCGAGGACTTTATGCTGGGCGGAGGAGGGCGCTACGAGCTCTCGGACCCCTTTGATTCGTCGCTTTCGGTTTCGCTGCGCGAGACGGCGCGTGAGTGGGCTAAGACCGGCGATGCGGGCGCCCCGCTCATTTGGTCGAATGACTGCGGTAGCGGGCGCACCGTGGTGTGCAATATCGGTATCTATGACAAGGTCATGCGCGGTTTTTACGCCGCGGCGATCAGCCTGCTGGGTGATGCCACGGCCTATCCGGTCATTAACAGCGCCGTGTTCTTTTTGGACGACTTTCCTAGTCCCGTGCCCTCGGGCGATGGTACTTATATCAAGCGTGACTACGGCCTTTCCATTGCGGATTTTTACACCAAGGTCTGGTGGCCCGATCTGCAAAAGCTCGCGCAAAAATATGGCATTCGCTATACCGGCGTGATGATCGAAAACTACGAGGACGCGGTCAACCAGACCGAGCCCGCGCGCCAACCCGATACCACGCAGTTCCGCTATTTTGGCGGCATGCTGCTGCAGATGGGCGGAGAGCTGGGCTTTCACGGCTACAACCATCAGCCTCTGGCGCTCTGGGACACCGACTACGGCACGCTGTACGTCTACAAGACGTGGAAAAACAAAGAGACGCTCGTCGCTTCGCTCAACGAACTTATCGCGTTTCAGGACGAGGTCCTGCCCAACGCTCATGGCTCGGTTTACGTGCCGCCGTCGAATATCCTTTCGGCCCGCGCGCGCAAGCTTATCGGTACCGATGTTCCGCGAATTAAGACCATTGCCAGTACGTATTTTGAGGACGGCACCGACCTGCCGTACGTGCAGGAGTTTGGCGTGGCGAGTGATGGCATTGTGGAGCAGCCACGTATTGTCTCGGGCGGCATGGTCGACGATTCCTATATGCGCCTGGCAGCCGTGTCCGAGCTCAACATGCACTACGTGAGCACGCACTTTTTGCACCCGGACGACCTTTTGGACCCCGATCGCGGTGCCAAGGAGGGCTGGGAGGTCTACAAGGGCGGCCTGGTCGACTACCTGGAGTGGCTTACCAAATCCGCGCCCGATCTGCGGCACCAGACGGCGTCGGAGTGCTCCGGTGCCATCCAGCGTTTTTCGTCCGTGACGGTGAGCGTGGATACCAGTGCGGATGCCTGGACGCTCAGCCTGGGCAATTTCCACGACGAGGCATGGCTCATGTTCCGCGCCAATAATGGCGAGCCGGGTGCGGTGACGGGTGGCGAACTGACGCACCTTACGGGCGATCTGTATCTGCTCAAGGCAAATGATAAGACCGTGACGATCGAGCGCAAGGAGGGTGGCGATAAATGAGAATCTGCTTGGTACTCGAGGGTTGCTACCCCTATGTGCACGGCGGCGTATCTACCTGGATGCATGGCTACATTACGGCCATGCCCGAGCACGAGTTTGTGCTGTGGGTGATCGGCGCGCATGCTGCCGACCGTGGCAAGTTTGTCTACGAGCTGCCCGGCAACGTGGTCGAGGTGCACGAGGTGTTCCTGGACGATGCCCTGCGGCTTTCGGGCGAGCAACATGAAGCCAGTTTTAACGACCGTGAGCGCGAGGCGCTACGCCGTCTGGTGTCGCTCTCCAATCCGGATTGGGATGTTCTGTTCGATATCTTCCACCGCCGTCGCGTGCATCCGCTCTCGTTTTTGCAGAGCCGCACGTTTATGGATATCTTTCGCGACGTGTGCCTGGCCGAGTATCCCTACACGCCCTTTGCCGATGCATTCCACACCATGCGCTCCATGTTGCTGCCCGTGCTCTACCTGTTGGGCAGCGAGGTGCCGGTGGCCGATGTGTACCATGCCATCTCGACCGGCTACGGTGGCCTGCTCGCCTGCCTGGGCTCAAGCGTTCACCATGCGCCGGTGCTGCTGACCGAGCATGGCATCTATACCCGTGAGCGCGAGGAAGAGATCATTCGCGCCGACTGGGTGGTGCCGTCGTTTAAGGACCGCTGGATCCGCTTTTTCTACCTGCTTTCGGAGGAGATCTACCGCCGCGCCTTCCGTGTGACGAGTTTGTTCCATAACGCCCGCAAGACGCAGATCGATATGGGCTGCGATGCGGACAAATGCCTGGTTATCCCCAACGGCATCCAGTTCGATCGCTTTAAGGATATTCCCTTAAAGCCCGATGATGGCTGGGTGGATATTGGCGCAGTGGTGCGCTTGGCGCCCATCAAGGACGTCAAGACCATGATCTATGCCTTCTTTGAGCTGCACGAGCGCCTGCCTAAGGTGCGCCTGCACATCATGGGCGGCGTGGACGACGAAGAGTACGGAGCCGAGTGCCACGCGCTGGTCGATACCCTGGGCGTGCGCGACCTGATCTTTACCGGTCGCGTCAACGTGGTCGAGTACATGGAAAAGCTCGACTTTACCATTTTGACGAGCATCTCCGAGGGCCAGCCGCTCAGCGTGCTGGAGTCGCTTGCAGCGCGCCGTCCCTGCGTGACGACTGAGGTGGGCTGCTGTCGCGAGCTTCTCGAAGGCGTCCCGGGCGACGACTTTGGCGTGGCGGGGTTTGTGACGCCGCCAATGTATCGCAAGGGCTTGGCCGATGCCATGGAACGCATGTGCACAAGCCGCGCCCGCCGTATCGAGATGGGGGAGCGCGGCCAGCGCCGCGTTGCCACGTACTTTTTGCACGAGCAGATGCTCACCAACTATCGCGCACTGTACGACGAGACGGCGTGTGCGTTTAACCTGCCCAGAGAGGGGGAGTAGCCGGTGGCCGGAATCGGTTTTGAGCTCAAGCGCCTGTTTAGGCGTAAGGGTCTGTTTGCCACGATGCGCGCTTACGGCTACGCCGGCATTGTGTGCACGGGCCCCATGCTGTTGGGCGTGCTGCTCCAGGTGGGTATCTTGGTGCTGTGCGGTCTGTGGGGTGTGGGCCGTGCCAACCAGGATCTGCTGGTGTGCATGGTGACCTACACACTGCTGGCCTCGCTTTTGCTCACGAGTTTTTTCTCCATGCCGGTCACGCGCTTTTTGGCTGATATGTTGTTTGCCGAGCGCGAGGATGAGATCCTGCCTTCGTTTTGGGGCTCCAACGCCATCATGCTCGTTGCGGGCACGGTGCTCTACGGCGTCTTTTTGCTGTTCTCGGGCGCTACGCTGCTGCAGGGGCTGCTGTGCCTGTGGCTGTTCAACATTATGATCGTCAACTGGAACGGCATGAGTTACCTCACGGCCATCAAGGATTACCGCGGCATCCTGTGCAGCTTTGCGGCCGCCATTGGCGTGACGTGCCTGTGCGCCCTGGCCGCGCTGGCGCTGGGACTGCCGCCGGTCGAGGGGCTGTTGGCGTCAATTGCCCTGGGCTACGGCGTCATGCTCGTCTGGGACGTGGTACTGCTGTACCGGTATTTTCCGCAGAGTGACCGCAGTCCCTGGCCCTTTTTGCAGTGGCTCGATCAGTTTATGCCGCTGGCGCTCACGGGCCTGTTAACCAATCTGGGACTCTTTGCGCACCTGGTGATTATTTGGGCTGGTCCCATTGGCGTTCAGGTCAAGGGCTTGTTTTATGGTGCGCCCTACTACGATGTGCCGGCGCTGATCGCGTTTTTGACGATCCTGGTCACGACCGTCAACTTTGTGGTCTCGGTCGAGGTCAACTTCTATCCACGCTACCGCGACTACTACAGTCTGTTCAACGACGGCGGCGTGGTGGGCGACATCGTGGTGGCAGAGGAGGGGATGCTCTCCACGCTCAACAGCGAACTGCGCTTTTGCGCGCTCAAACAGTTGTTTGTGACCGCGGCGGTCATCTCGCTCGAGACCACGGTGCTGTCGGCCTTACCGTTGGGCTTTAACAACCTTATGCACGGGTATTTTCGCACGCTGTGCGTGGGCTATGGCCCGTATGCCGTGGGCAATACGGTGATGCTCATCTTGCTGTACTTTACCGACTACAAGGGGGCCGTGATGGCATCGGGGCTGTTTGCCGGTGTGGCCGGGCTGGCGACTGCCGTGTCGTTGCTTTTGCCGCAGCAGTTTTACGGCTTTGGCTTTTTGTTGGGTGCAGCGGTGTTTTTTATCGTGGCGCTTCTGCGGCTCGATACCTATACCGCCAACTTGCCGTATCGTATCCTGAGCCAGCAGCCCATTGTGGCGACCGACAAAACGGGCTGGTTTACCGAACTTGGCCGGGTGCTCGACCGTGTTGAGCAATGCTACGAGGACAAGCGCGCGGGCGGTGAGCCGCGCAGTGCGTTTGAACGTATGGTGGTTCGCCTGTATCAAAAACATTGGGGAGGTTCTGATGATCGATAAGTTGATGTCTCGCCGCTGCCTGATCGAGGCGGCTGCCGGCGCGCTGTTGCTTTCGGGCTGTTCGTCTCAGGACGAATCCTCGACTAAAAAGGTCAAAAAGCAGGACAAGATTAAAAAGGCTGAGGCCTCGAATAAGGCCAAACACCTGCGCGACAAGGACGAGCTCTACGGGGTCTACGACGACTCGGGCATTGTGACCATGTACCTGACGGTCTCGCGCGGCAACAGCTCCGAGAACACCGACCACAGCTGGGCCGAGATCAACACGTACTCGGTGTATGACTATGCCGACATGGGCGTGACGCGCTATCAGGTTATGGGCCTGTTGCAGCCGGGCGACGAAGAGGGCCCGGAGGCCGGCGAGGTTGGCTATGGCGAGGAAGCGCCCAATGCTACCGTGCAGGTGCGCGGCCAGACGTCGAGCATGAACTCGCAAAAGAATTACAAGGTGGAGCTCAAAAAGGGCAAGGGCAGCTGGCGCCAACAGCGCGCGATTGCGCTCAACAAGCACATGGGCGAGGGTATGCGTTTTCGCAACAAGATGGCCTACGACCTTATCCGCGGGATTCCCCAGATGATGGGCCTGCGCACGCAGTTTGTGCATCTGTGGGTGTGCGATCAGACCGAAAAGTCCAACGACACCTTTGAGGACTACGGCCTGTTTACGCAGGTGGAGCAGCTCAACAAAACGGCACTTAAGGCACATGGCTTGGATAAGAACGGACACCTGTACAAGGTGAACAACTTCGATTTCCATCGCTACGAGGACACCATTAAGCTTGCCGATGATCCCGACTACAATCAGGCAAACTTTGAGGGCATGCTCGAGATTAAGGGCGATACGGACCACACCAAGCTCATCGAGATGCTCGATGCGCTCAACGACGAATCGCAAAAGATCGATAACGTGCTCGACACCTACTTTGATACCGAGAATTTGGTCTATTGGCTTGCGTTTCAGATTCTGACCGGCAACTGCGATACGCAGAACCGTAACTGCTATCTGTACAGCCCGCTTAACTCCAAGGTCTGGTACATCCTGGATTGGGATAACGACGGCATGCTGCGTAAGCTTGAGCTGAGCCTGACGGGGTTCTCGGATTATGCGAGCTGGGAGCGCGGCGTAAGCAACTACTGGGGCAACGTGCTGTTCAATCGTGCGCTGCGCAGCAAATCGTTCCGCAGCGAGCTCGATAGCGCCGTGAAGGATCTGCGCTCGTATTTGACCGAGGAGCGCCTGAGCAAGATGATCGAGCACTACCGCGAGGTGACTGAATCCCTGGTTTTTGCTTCGCCCGATATCGACAATCTGCCTGTCACCAAGGACCAATACGAGCAGATTGCCGCGGCGATTCCGGCCGAGATCGAGGAGAACTATAAGAGCTACCGCGAGAGCTTTAAAAAACCCATGCCGTTCTACATCGGCGTGCCGCAGATCGATAACGGTAAGCTGCGCATCAACTGGGATGCGTCCTACGACTCTGAGGCGCGCGACATTCGCTACACCGTAGAGCTTGCGCGCGACTATGCCATAAGCGACGTGGTCTTTAAGGCCGAGGACGTGCTGCTTCCCGAGGTGACCTGCGATGCGCCCGATACCGGCCAGTATTTTGTGCGCGTGCGTGCCACCAACTCTGACGGCAATACGCAAGATGCGTTTGACTACTATGTGACCGACGACGGCAAGCACTACGGCATGAAGTGTTTTTACGTGCAAGACGGCGGTAAGGTCGTGGAGGACACGTATGAGGAGGGCTAGCGCGCTGCTTGAGCGCTTGGCGGCTCCGCATGGCCGTGCCACGCAGGAGCGTTACCGCCACGAGCTCAAATATCTCATTAACGAGGGCGAGCACACCGCGCTTGCCTGTCGCATGGCGCCGGTGTTTAAGCTGGACAAGCATGCGCGGGCGGGCGGTTACACTATTCGCAGCCTGTATTTTGATGACTACCGAAACTCGGCCTACGAGGAAAAAGACGCCGGCATTCTCATGCGCAAAAAGTATCGCGTTCGCATCTATAACGGCAGCGACAAGGTGATTAAGCTCGAGCGCAAAAAGAAGTACGGCAGCTGGATCTACAAGGAGGACGCGCCGCTCACGCGTGGCGAGTTTGAGCAGATTCTGGCCGGTGACTACGACTTTTTGCTGAGGAGCCCCTATCCGCTCTGTCGCGAGTTCTACATCGAGTGTATCTGCAACATGATGCGCCCGCGGACCATCGTGGACTATGAGCGCGAGCCGTGGGTGATGGACGAGGGTACCGTGCGCATCACGTTTGACATGAACGTGCGTGCCGCGGTGGGTAGCTTTGACATCTTTGACGCGACCTTGCCCGCGCTGCCCGTGCTGGAGCCCGGCAAGCTGGTGATGGAGGTCAAGTTTACCGAGTTCTGCCCGCAACTGGTGCGCGATTTGGTGCCGCCGGGCGCAGCCGAGCTTACGGCGGTCTCCAAGTACTGCCTGTGTTATGACAAGACCGCCTACCTGCGCGGATTTAACTACTGGGAATCGGATTTTGGGAACCGAGGGGATATTTAGACCATGAGCACCAGGGACTTTTTTAAGAACTCCGTCTTGGAGGCGTTTGGCCAGGTTGACCCTGCCAAGATTGGCCTTTCGCTGCTCGTGGCGCTCGCCATGGGCATCCTGATCTATTACGTGTACAAGCGCTTTTTTACCGGCGTGGTGTATTCGCGCAGTTTTGCCGTGACGCTCGTGGGTATGTGCGTGCTTACCTGCATGGTTACGCTCGCGATCTCGACAAACGTGGTCATCTCGCTCGGTATGGTCGGTGCTCTGTCCATCGTCCGTTATCGTACGGCGGTCAAGGATCCGCTCGACCTGCTGTATCTGTTTTGGGCCATTACCACGGGCATTACGGCAGGAGCCGGCATGTATGCGCTTGTGGCGCTCACAGCGGTGGTGATCGTGGTGATGATCGCCGGCTTTGCGAGCCACCAGGACAAGTCGCGCGTGTACATGATGGTCATCCACTACACGGGCCAGACCACCGGCGACGATATCGTGCGCGCGTTTGGGCGCACCAAGTTTACCGTCAAGTCCAAGACCATGCGCGGCGACAAGGTCGAGATGGCCGTGGAGGTGTTCTCGGACGGCGTTGACATGCCCTATGCGGACGCCATTCGCGCGCTCGATGGCGTGGAGGACCTGACGCTCATCCAGTACAACGGCGAGTACCACGGCTAACTTTGTTCCGGCGTTTTAACAAACGCCGGACCGCTCGACGCTGCGCGGGCATCTGCCGGGCGATCTGCCGCTCAAACCGTCGCTCGCGTACATAAAGTACGCTTCGCTCCTCTTTCGCGGCACCTCGCCACGGCAGCTGCCCGCTCGCTGGCGTATGCTCGACCTGGGTGGGCCGATTTGGTTCGTATGCCGTCTTCACGGGTATCATGGTGAAAGCGATTTCAATGACAGGGGTACTCGTGGTAAAGATGAAAGATGTGGCCGAGCTGGCCGGCGTTTCGAGCGCCGCCGTCTCGCGCTACCTCAACGGTGGATATATCTCAGCGGACAAGGCCGAGCGCATTAAGCAGGCAATCGAGCTGACCGGATACGTGCGATCCAGCCAGGCTCGCGCGCTGCGCACCGGTTCCACCAAGCTCATTGGCGTCATCGTACCTAAGATCAACTCCGAATCCGTGAGCCGCATTACCGCCGGTATTGGCCAGGTGCTCGGTCGTCGTGGCTACCAGATGCTCCTTGCCAACACCGATAACGCCCCCGATCGCGAGCTCGAATACCTCGATTTATTCCAAAACCACCCGGTCGATGGTATTGTGCTGGTGGCAACCATGATCACCGACGAGCACCGTCGGGCGATTGAGTCGTGCCGCGTGCCCATTGTGCTGATCGGCCAGAATGTTGAGGGCGCGGCTTGCGTCTATCACGACGATTACGAGGCTGCCTTTGAGCTGGGCCATGCGCTTGCGGGCCGCGTGGACGGCAAGATCGCCTACATCGGAGTTACCGAAGAGGACCGCGCGGCCGGTTATGACCGCCGTCGCGGTTTTGAGGCCGGCCTGCGCGCTGCGGGCAACCCGCTCGATTCCGCCTTGATTCGCCTGGGCTCGTTTACGCTCGACTCGGGCTATGGTGCGGCGCGTGAGCTGCTTTCCGTCGATCCCGATGTTTCGTTTATCGCGTGCGCGACCGACACTATGGCGGCCGGCGCCCTGCGCGCTCTTGACGAGGTGCGCGGCATGGGCGAGGGCGTGCGTCGCGTGAGCGGTTTTGGCGACAACGCGTTTTTACGCGCGCTGACGGGCGGCATTCCCACCGTGCATTATGGCTACCTGACCAGTGGCATCGAGGCCACCAGCATGCTGCTCGATACGCTCGACGGCGTGGAGGGGGAGGGCGGTCTAAAGACGCTCAAGCTCGGCCATCAGCTTATGAATGTCTAGATTTTGGCCATGTCTGTCTGCCTTTGAGTCCCCAGTTTTTGTCTCAAAACTACCATTCGCCGGCTTTTTCATACCGTTCATCCTGACGTGAAAACGATTGCAGACATATGAAACTGAAAACGATTACAGTATAAGTGTCAAACATGGCCGGGTGCACATGCGCCCGTTGGAGGAAAGGGAAGTCATGGACTACCGTAAATCAGCCCAAGAGGTGCTCGACAACATCGGTGGCGCCGGCAACGTTGTTTCGGCTGCACACTGCGCCACGCGTCTGCGTCTGGTGATTGCCGATAACGCCAAGGTCGACAAGGAGGCCCTTGAGAATATCGACGGCGCCAAGGGCGTCTTTGAGGCCCAGGGCCAGCTCCAGATTATTTTTGGTACCGGCACCGTCAACAAGGTCTACGAAGAGTTCATCGCGCTCAGCGGCGTCGAGGCTGCCACCAAGGCCGAGGTCAAGGAGGCTGCGGCGCAGAAGCAGAACATCTTTATGCGCGCCATTAAGGTGCTCGGCGACGTCTTTGTCCCCATCATCCCCGCCATCGTGGCTTCGGGTCTGCTGCTGGGCATTATGAGCGCCCTCAACTTTATGGCCTCCAACGGCTTTATCGCGCTCGACACCAATAACTTTATCTACAAGATCGCCGACCTGGTTTCGGGAACGTCCTTTGGTATTCTGCAGATCCTGATCGGCTACTCCGCGGCTAAGGCCTTTGGCGCTAACCCGTACCTGGGTGCCGTCGTCGGCGGTGCGTTCATCAATTCCTCGCTTCAGAGCGCCTACACGGTTGCCTCCGAGGGCGTGCAGACCATGGTCACCGTCATCCCCGGCGTGTACAGCTTTGAGTGGGTCGGTTATCAGGGCCACGTGATCCCCATCGTTATCGCCTGCGCCATCCTCGCCTTTTTGGAGAAGCGTCTCCACAAGGTTGTCCCCGAGATGTTCGACCTCTTTGTGACCCCTCTCGTCTCCGTGTTCGTGACCGTGCTCGTGACGCTCGTTGCCGTCGGCCCCATCTTCGTGTGGGCCGAGAACGCCGTCCTCGGTCTGATTCAGGCCCTGCTGACCCTGCCCTTCGGCATCGGTTCCTTTATCGTCGGCCTGTTCTATGCCCCCACGGTCGTTACCGGTATCCACCAGATGTACACCGCCATCGATCTGGGCCAGCTCGCCCAGTACGGTGTGACTTACTGGCTGCCCATCGCCAGTGCCGCCAACATCGCTCAGGGTGGTGCCGCGCTCGCCGTTGCCTTTAAGACCCGCGATGCCAAGATCAAGGGCCTGGCGCTTCCTTCGGCCCTGTCCGCCTTCATGGGCATTACCGAGCCTGCCATCTTTGGTGTGAACCTGCGCTTCTTTAAGCCCTTCATCGCCGGCTGCATCGGCGGCGGTTGCGGTGCCCTGGTCTGCGCGCTCACTTCGCTGGCTGCCTCCGGCACGGGCGTTACCGGTATCTTCGGTATCCTGCTGTGCCTGGCCCAGCCCGTGCAGTACGCGATCATGTTTGCGGTCGCCGCGCTGGTTTCCTTTGCCGTCTCGTTTGTCCTGTACAAGGACGAGCCCAAGGCTTCCGAGCAGGCGTAGGATTCGCGTAAACATAACGCCCGCAGGCTCCATCCTGTGGGCGTTATGTTTATCTGGAACCTTTGATTTGAGCGTTCGTTGATTTAATTCGATTGGATACCGACATGTCTAACGCACTTCAGCGCGATCTTGCCAAGCTCGTTGCCAACATGGATGCAGTAGCCGCCGAGCGTGGCCACGGGCCCTTTGCCCAGCATTTTCATATCATGCCGCCCACGGGTTGGCTCAACGACCCCAACGGTCTTTGCCAGGCCGATGGCGTGTTTCACGCGTACTTCCAGTACGCCCCGTTTGATGTAAACGGCGGCGTCAAGATGTGGGGCCATGCCACCAGCCGCGACCTTATGAAATGGGAATATATTGGCGCTCCGCTGCTTCCCGACGAACCGTTCGACTGCCATGGCGTGTACTCGGGCTCGGCATTGGTCGAGGACGGTCGCATTCGCGTGCTCTATACCGGCAACGTTAAGCTCCCCGATGCGGACGGCGTTTATGACTATGTCAACAGCGGTCGTCGCGCCGATACCGTGTATGTCGAGAGCGCCGATGGGCAGACGTTTAGCCAAAAGCGCGTGGTGCTGGCTTCGGAGGACTATCCCGAGGATCTGACGTGCCACGTGCGTGACCCTAAGGTGTGGCGCGGTGATGATGGACGTTACCACATGGTGCTGGGCGCGCGTCGTCGCGTGGATGGACCGCATATCGAGAGCCGTTTTTGTGCGATGCACGGCGAGGGCGCCGGGCGTGATGTGGGCGAGATCCTGGTGTATGGTTCGGCCGACATGCTTAGTTGGGAGCTCGAGACCCGCGTGTGTACGCCCGAGCGTTTTGGGTTTATGTGGGAATGCCCGGGATACCTTGAGCTTGAGACGGATGGTGGTGTACCGGCGAAGTGGATGTCCTTCTCGCCCCAGGGCCTTGAGGGCGGCCGTTGGGACCGCGGCAACGTGTACGCCGCGGGCTACATGCCTGTAACGGGCGACATTACGGGTGGCAATGACGCTTATGAACTGGGCGAGTTCCGCCTGTGGGACGCCGGTTTTGACTTCTATGCTCCGCAGGAGTTCACGGCCGAGGACGGTCGCCACATTCTGATCGGCTGGATGGGTATGCCCGATGAGCCGACCTATGGCAACGACCCCACCGTGACGTGCGGCTGGCAGCACTGCATGACGGTGCCGCGTGAGCTTACGGCCGGTGCCGACGGCATGGTGCTGCAGCAGCCGGTGCGCGAGATTGAGCACCATTATGCCTCGGTGCGTGTGGGGGCGGGCACGTTGGAGGTTGCCGGCGATACCTGCTTTGACGTTGTTGTTGACGGTGTCGACGGTGCGTTCACCGCAACCGTCGATGGCGAGCTGAAGCTGGCGTTTGTGCCCGCCGAGGGCGAACTGCCCACGCGTTTTGAGATGCGATTTACCGACGAGGGTCGCGCTTCTGCCGGCTGCGGTCGTACCGTGCGCTGGGAGCCCGTCGACGAGGTTCGTAACGTGCGCATTGTCGGCGATGCCTCTTCGGTCGAGGTGTTTGTGAACGATGGCGCGCTCGTGTTCTCCACGCGCATCTACCCTGCGACCTATGGCGTGTCCGTTGACGCCGCTGGCGCGAGCGTGACCTATCACGCGCTTAACATCTAGGCGATTCGTCGCATATCGGCGCTATACTGCAGCCGTTGCCCACGATGCGGGAAACATCCGCATCGTGGGTTTTTGTATTGAAGGGAAGGTGCCGTATGGGCGTACAGCAGCTAGAAGAGGCCTGGGCTGCAAGGGCCGGCGCGCGTGGGGCGCGACTGGTTGTGGCCTCGCATGTTCCGGCGGCGCTGTCGCGGCTGGTGATTGTGCGTCCCGGTGATCGTCTGGTTGTCTCTGCGGACGACTTTGCCGATGCGTTTGCGCACGGCTTTGATGCCTGCGACGTGGCTATGGTGGGGGAGCCGTCGGCTGCCGCGTTTGCTGCTGCGTCCGAGGGCTTTGATGCTTCGTTTGATGCCGAGGGGCCGCACCTGTGGTGGTTCGTCAACTCTATCGGCGGGTTTGGTCTGCGCGTTCCCGATCTTCGTGCGTTAGGCCGCGCAGCGCGTGAGGCTCATGCGCTGCTCGTGGTGGATAACACCGTGGCTGGCCTCTTTGGGTGCGATCCGCTGCGTTTGGGTGCCGTCCTGTCGCTTGAGGCACTCGACCGTGTGTGCGCCGGTAAGGCTCCTCGCAAGCTCGTTGCCGTATCGGTCGCACGCTCGCAGCTCAAGCGCCATCGCGTGGACGCCGCTGCCGAGTGCGCGCATGCGCTGCTTGAGGGCTGTGGCTTGGCCAAGCTTGATTTGCCTGTTAACGAGGCTGACGTGCTGGAGCGCGGGCTCGATACGCTCGACGTTCGCATGCAGGCCCACTTCGACCGCGCCCGTGCGCTGGCCGAGTATCTGACGGCTAACGAGATGGTGCGCAACGTGCGCTATCCCGGGTTGAATTCGCATCCCGACCATGCGGTTGCAACGGGAATCCTCGAGCACGGCTTTGGCCCGGCAGTTGAGTTTGATCTGATTGACTGCACCGCGTGCGAATTCTTCAGCATACTGCCGGACGAATTCCGTACATCGCCCGCCGGCGGCGCAACAACGCGCCTTTCGGCCCCACGTGGCAAGCAGGGGAGCACCATCCGCCTCTTCGCCGGCACCGACGACCCCCTGGTCGTAGCGTCCACCCTAGACAACGCCCTCCGCAAGTAGCTAATTTGGGACGGGGCTTTTTTAGCTACCCAATGTTATTTTTTGACTATGAGTCAAGAATGCGCTGGATGGGTAGCTAAAAAAGCCCCGTCCCAAATTAGCTACTCTTTGATGCTTGCGATGAGGGCTTCGGCTTTGGTGGCGATGACGTTGTTGATGTCGGCCTGCAGCTCTTCGTAGACTTCGATGGCTCGCTCGCCGGCAGGGGTGAGCGTGGATCCGCGGGCGCCGTCGCGCTCGATGAGCTTGCAACCCAGCTGCCCTTCGGCCTCGTTCACAATGCGCCAGGCCTTGGAATACGCCATACCCATGCTCTTGGCGGCGCGGTTGAGCGAGTGCTCGCGAGCGATGCCCTGCAGCAACAAAACGCAACCATGGCCGAACACGCCCGGCAGATCTTTGTCGCACGCTTGAATGACCAATTTTGCCGTCGTCTTGTACTCCATGTGCCCCACGTCTCCCCGCTAAAGTGTTTGCTGGGCAAACGCAAAGCCTGCGTCAAACCCTCGTGTGCTCTTCTTAAATCATGCATTGTAGCAGTCAAAGTGCGTTAAGATACTTCCCCAGTATTGGGCGCCCAAGGTTGGGCTGGGTCCTACGAGGCCTGCAGCCGACCGGTCGCATGGAAAAAGGAGAAACATGGCTACGTTCTTTCCCGGTGAGTCCCACACGTTTTCGGAGTATCTGCTGGTCCCTGGTTACTCGTCCTCGCAGTGCATCCCCAACAACGTCTCTCTTAAGACGCCGCTAACCCGCTTCAAGCGCGGTGAGAAGCCGGCAATCACCCTGAACATCCCCATGGTTTCCGCCATCATGCAGTCCGTCTCGGGCGTCGACATGGGTGTCGCGCTCGCTACCGAGGGTGGCCTGTCCTTCATTTACGGTTCCCAGAGCGCCGAGTCCGAGGCCGCCATGGTCAAGGCCGTCAAGGATCACAAGGCCGGCTTCGTTCAGTCCGATTCCACGCTGACCCCCGACATGACCATGGAGCAGGTCATCGAGCTCAAGGAGAAGACCGGTCACTCCACCATGCCGGTTACCGACGACGGCACTCCCAAGGGTAAGCTCCTGGGCATCGTCACCAGCCGTGACTATCGTCCCAGTCGCGATGACCACCAGACGAAGGTCTCCGAGTTCATGACCCCGCGTGAGCAGCTCATCGTGGGCGACAAGAACATCAGCCTCAAGGTCGCTAACGACGTCATCTGGGACAACAAGCTCAACGCCCTGCCCATCGTCGACGATAACGATCACCTCATGGGCATCGTCTTCCGCAAGGACTACGATAGCCACAAGACCAACCCCAACGAGCTGCTCGATAACGACAAGCGCTACATGGTCGGCGCCGGTATCAACACCCGCGACTATGCCGAGCGCGTGCCGCTGCTCATCGAGGCCGGTGCCGACGTTCTGTGCATCGACTCCTCCGAGGGCTTCAGCGAGTGGCAGAAGCGCACTATCGAGTGGATCCGCGCCAACTACGGCGAGGACGTCAAGGTTGGTGCCGGTAACGTCGTCGACGCCGAGGGCTTCCGCTTCCTGGCCGACTGTGGTGCCGACTTCATCAAGGTCGGTATCGGCGGCGGCTCCATCTGCATCACCCGTGAGACCAAGGGTATCGGCCGTGGCCAGGCCACCGCGCTGATCGATGTCTGCCGTGCTCGCGACGAGTACTACGAGGAGACCGGCGTCTACGTGCCCGTGTGCTCCGACGGCGGCATCGTCTACGACTACCACATGACGCTCGCCCTTGCCATGGGCGCCGACTTTATGATGCTGGGCCGCTACTTCGCCCGCTTTGATGAGAGCCCGACTGAGCGCGTCAACGTGAACGGTCAGTACATGAAGGAGTACTGGGGCGAGGGCTCTGCGCGTGCCCGCAACTGGCAGCGCTACGACCTGGGCGGCGCCGCGAAGCTCAGCTTCGTCGAGGGCGTCGACTCCTATGTTCCCTATGCCGGCTCCCTCAAAGACGGCGTGGGCGGCACGCTCTACAAGGTCAAGTCCACGATGTGCAACTGCGGTGCCCTCTCGATCCCCGAGCTTCAGGAAAAGGCACGCCTGACCCTGGTGAGCTCGACCTCGATCGTCGAAGGCGGCGCCCACGATGTAGTCGTGAAGGATTCTCAGCAGTCCGTATCTTATCGATAAGGTAAGAGCCTCACATAAAGGTTGAGTTTCAACCACGTTATTTAGATAAAGCGAGATGCCCGCAAGTCGCAGGCATCTCGCTTGTCGTATTTGCTATCATCAGTCAAGTTAACCTTAGGGTCGGTCGGTTTAGCTTTGTTCGCTACAAGTTCCGCACGCAAAGAAGAGCACTAAATGTGCTCTTCGTCTTGCGCAGGACTGTCCGCAGTAGCGAATAAAGCTAAGCCGACCGACCCCAGCTAAGATTAAAGGAGCTGATATGTGCGATTGCACAGATCATAAGGACGAGATCCCTGCCTACGACGCGCAGGCCATTGAGTCCCGGTGGATGAAGGCCTGGGAGGATTCCAACCTCTTTGCTGTCGACACCGACGACAGCAAGCCCAAGAAGTATGTGCTCGAGATGTTCCCGTATCCGTCGGGCGACCTGCACATGGGCCACGCGCGCAACTACACCATCGGCGATGCCATGGCCCGTCAGGCCCGCATGCGCGGCTACGACGTGCTGCACCCCATCGGCTTCGATGCCTTTGGCCTGCCCGCCGAGAACGCCGCCATCAAGCACAACACGCAGGCTGCCGCCTGGACGTATAAGAACATGGACCAGGCGCTCGCCACGATGAAGCGCATGGGCTTCTCCTACGATCTGGATCGCATGGTCAAGACCTGCAGCCCCGACTACTACCGCTGGGGCCAGTGGATCTTTGAGAAGATGTGGGAAAAGGGCCTGGTCTACCGTAAGAAGAACCCGGTCAACTGGTGCCCCACCTGCAAGACCGTTCTGGCCAACGAGCAGGTCACCGAGGGTAAGTGCTGGCGCTGCGGCACCGAGCCTGAGAAGCGCGACCTGGAGCAGTGGTACTTCAAGATCACCGAGTACTCCCAGGAGCTGCTCGACGATCTGGAGAAGCTCCCCGGCTGGCCCGAGCGCGTCAAGCAGATGCAGGCTAACTGGATCGGTCGCTCCGAGGGCGCCGAGGTCGACTTTACCCTGTGCGACCAGGATGGCGAGCCCATCGAGGGCGACGAGGGCAAGATCACCGTCTTCACCACGCGTGCCGATACGCTCTTTGGCGTCTCCTTCTTTGTCCTGGCTCCCGAGTACGCCGGCCTGCACGAGCTCGTCGAGGGCACGGAGTACGAGGAGGCCGTCACCAAGATCGTCGATGACTCCAAGCATATCTCTGCCGTCGAGCGTGCCCAGGGCACCCTCGAGAAGCACGGTGCCTTTACCGGCCGCTACGTGGTGAACCCGGTCAACGGCGAGAAGGTCCCTGTGTGGGTTGCCGATTATGTCGTTGCCGACTACGGTACCGGTGCCGTCATGGCCGTTCCCTGTGGCGACCAGCGCGACTTTGAGTTTGCTCGTAAGTACGACCTGCCGATTGTGCCGATCATCCTGGACGATGACGATCGCGCTGCCGTCGAGGCCAGCGGCGAGACCATCGATACCTTCCATGAGGAGACCGTCGACTGGGATTGCGCCCACGCTGCTGAGGGCACGCTCGTCCAGTCCGGCAAGTACACCGGCATGCGCGGCGGCAAGCACTCCGAGGGTGAGGCTGCGATCGTGGCCGACCTCGAGTCCATGGGCTGCGGTCGTCGCAAGGTCGAGTTCCGTCTGCGCGACTGGCTCATTTCCCGTCAGCGTTATTGGGGCAACCCCATCCCGGCCATCCACTGCGAGCATTGCGGCATCGTGCCCGTGCCTGAGGATCAGCTGCCGGTGACGCTGCCCGAGAACCTGGACCTGGGCGCCGGCGAGACCCTCGCCGAGTGTAAGGACTTCTACGAGACCACCTGCCCGGTCTGCGGTCGCCCGGCCAAGCGCGAGACCGATACCATGGACACCTTCACCTGCTCCAGCTGGTATTACCTGCGCTATACCGACCCGCACAACACCGAGCTGCCCTTCTCCAAGGAAGCCGCCGACCGTTGGATGCCCGTCGATAACTACATCGGCGGCATCGAGCACGCTATTTTGCACCTGCTCTACAGTCGCTTCTTTACCAAGGCACTGCGCGACCTGGGCCTGCTGAGCGTGGACGAGCCCTTCACCAACCTGCTGTGCCAGGGCATGGTCAAGGACGAGAACGGCGACACCATGTCCAAGTCCAAGGGCAACGTCGTACCCCCGAGCTCGGTTATCGAGCCCTACGGCGCCGACACCATGCGTTTGGCGATCCTGTTTATTGCCCCGCCCGAGAAGGACTTCGACTGGGATCCCAAGGCCGTTGAGGGCGCCAACCGCTTCATCAAGCGCGCCTGGCGTATCGTTTGGCAGCTCGTCCAGTCCGGCGACGCCAACGTGGCCTTCGACAAGTCCGCGCTCGACGAGGTTGCGATGAAGCTCTATCGCGAGCGTCACCGCACCATCGCCAAGTGCACCGAGGACTTCGATCGCGGCCAGTTCAACACCGCGATCTCGGCCGTCATGGAGCTCGTCAACGCTGCGAGCGCCTACCTCAACGCCACCGAGGATACCGCCCGCGACAAGGCGCTGTGCTACGGCGTGGCTAAGGATATCGTGAGCGTCCTTGCCCCTATCTGCCCGTTCTGGGCCGACGAGCTGTGGCACGAGGCACTCGGCTGCGAGGGCAACGCCTACACCGCCGCCTGGCCCGAGTTCGACCTGGCCGAGTCCGTTGAGGACACGGTGCAGATCGTGGTCCAGGTGCTCGGTAAGGTCCGCGGCCGCGTCGATGTTGCCCGCGATGCCTCCAATGAGGATATGCAGGCTGCCGCCGAGGCCGCCGTCGCCAAGTGGCTCGAGGGCAAGACGGTCGTCAAGGCCATCTGCGTGCCCGGCAAGCTGGTCAACCTGGTGGTCAAGTAAGCATTGCGCGCTTAACTGACGCATAAAAGACGAGGGGCGATCCGGTTGGGTCGTCCCTCGTTTTTCATGTACCTGCCCTGATGTCTGCGGTCAATTGTCCTATTCTTGTGGAGAAGCTGTGCGCACGCTGACCTGCAGATTCGTACTGTGCTTGCACGTTTCCGCAGCTATTGGTATAGTTTGCTTGCAAATGAAGTTGTAATTGAAAGAAGTGGGGTTTCGGCCCCGCTTCTTTTTTGTATGGATGGAGGTGCCGCAATGGTCAAGACCAAGACCGAGCAGGCGATCATCGACGCGCTCGAGGCCGTCGCTCCCCAGCACGATGTCGACATCGTCGACGTCGAGCTCGTGGGTGCCACCAAGGCCCCCTGCGTGCGCGTGCGTATCGAGGGTGCCGAGGGTCAGAGCCTGTCGCTCAACGACGTCACGGCCAACACCAAATGGGTCGGCGATGTGATTGAGGAGCTCGACCCCATCTCTTCGAGTTATACGCTCGAGGTGTCGAGCCCGGGCATGGCGCGCCCGCTACGCCGCCCGTGCGACTTTGCCCGCTTTGTGGGCGAGAACTGCGAGCTCACCTCCACCGCCACCGAGGGTCGTCGCAAGTACGCCGGCAAGATTGCCGCCGCCACCGAGACGAACGTGACCCTTGAGCTCGAGGGCGGCGAGTCCGTTACCCTCGATTTCTCTGATGTTAAAAAGTGCAAGTTGAAGCCCACCTACGACTTCAAGCCCGCGAAGGAAGGAAAGTAAGATGGCAGCATCCGACATGATGTCCGCCCTGATGGAGCTTTGCCAGGAGAAGCACATCGACCAGCTCTACCTGATCGACCGCCTGGAGCAGTCGCTCGCCAAGAGCTATGCCGAGATCCTGCATCTTGAGTGGGGCGCCAAGGTGACCATCGACCGCACCACCGGCAAGATCTACGTCTACCGCCTGGAGCCGATCGACGATTCCATGGACGAGGAGGGCAACTTCACCGAGTTCGAGGAGATCGACGTCACCCCCAAGAACACGAGCCGCATCGCCGCCCAGCACGCCAAGGCCGAGATCAACGCCATCGTGCGCAACTCCGCCCGCGAGCAGATCTACGAGGAGTTCTCCGGCCGCATCGGTGACCTCATCAGCGGTACCGTGCTGCAGTCCACGCCCGACTTCACGATCGTCAAGATTCGCGAGGGCGTCGAGGCCGAGCTGCCGCACTTCGATCAGCGTCGTTACGAGAACGAGCGCAACGAGCGTCCGATGGGCGAGCGCTACCTGCACAACCAGCACATCAAGGCCGTGATCATCGACGTTCGCGACCCCAACTCCAACCTGCAGCCGGTTCGTGGCGAGCACAGCCGTCCGCCGATTGTCATCTCCCGTACCCACCCCGAGCTCATGCGTCGTCTGTTTGAGCAGGAGGTGCCCGAGATCTATGAGGGCACCGTCCAGATCAAGTCGATCGCCCGCGAGCCCGGCCAGCGCTCCAAGGTCGCCGTTCACTCGCTCGACGACCGTTTGGATCCCGTGGGCGCCTGCGTCGGCCCCAAGGGCAGCCGTGTCCGCGCTGTCGTGGGCGAGCTCCGTGGCGAGCGCGTCGACGTCATCCTGTGGGATGCCGATCCTGCCGTCTACGTCGCCAACGCCCTGTCGCCCGCTAAGGTCACCCGCGTCCTCATCGACGAGGAGAAGGCCTACGCCGGCGTCATCGTGCCCGACGACCAGTTGTCCCTCGCCATCGGCAAGGAGGGCCAGAACGCCCGCCTCGCCGCGCGCCTGACCGGCTGGCACATCGACATCAAGTCTGAGACGCTTGCCGCCGACATCCTCAAGAATGTTCCCGTTCACGAGGAGCCCGCCGCCGACCTGATCGGTGACGAGGAGGACGAGGACGTCCGCCGCTGCGAGTATGTGTCCGAGGACGGCATCCAGTGCCGAAACCAGGCTCGTCCCGGCTCCCGTTTCTGCGGTGTCCACGACACCGACGCCTTCGATGATGCGGAGGACCTGATCTAGCGCGCGGCCGCGCCGGGCGGGTCCCGGCGCGTCTCCCACGCTCGTTCAGTCTCTAGGCACCCAAGGTGCCAGAAAGGGTAGGTGAAGTCATATGGCAAAAGTCCGTGTGTCCACCCTGGCCAAAGAGTTCGGCATGACCTCCAAGGAACTGATGGGTCATCTTGCCGATATGAAGATTCCCGCTAAGTCCGCTTCCTCCACCTTGGAGGACGCCTATGTCGCCATGGTCCGCAAGCAGCTCGCCTCGGTGATTGAGGCCCGCGCCCAGGAAGTTGAGGCCGCCAAGCAGGCCGAGGAGCAGGCAGCTGCCGCCGAGGAGGCCGCTCGCGCCGCCGAGGCCGAGCGCGAGCGCATCGCCGCCGAGAAGGCCCGCGAGGAGGAGCGTCGCCAGTTTGCCGCAGCCCAGGCTGCTGAGGAGGCTGCCCGCGCCGAGGCCGAGGCCAAGAAGAAGGCCGAGCAGGAGCGCCTTGCCCGCGAGAAGGAGGAGGCTGCCCGCGAGGCTCAGCGCCGCGCCGTTCCCGCTTCCGACTCCGGTTCGCGCTTCCGTTCGCTGCTCGACCAGATCGCCGCACAGGAGACCGTGCTCAAGGAGAAGAAGGACGCCGAGGACAAGGCCAAGGCCGAGCGCGCCGCAGAGCGCGGTAACCGTCGTGGCGGCAACAACGACCGCCGCGGTGGCCGTCGTAACGATCGCAACGCCTCCGACAACAACTCCGAGCGCAACGCCTCCGAGAGCCGTCCGCACAGCCATCGCACTAACGCCAGCAACAACGTCGCTGCTGGCATGGACTTCCCCAACCCCGATAAGCAGGGCAAGGGCAAGAAGCGCAAGGGCGGTCACAACAACGAAGAGGACCACTACAGCCGCATGGCTCGCGAGGCCGAGGAGTACAGCCGCGAGAAGGTGCTCGAGGAGGCCCGCGCCGCCGTCGAGGAGGCCTCTCGCGAGTCCACCGGTCGCCGCAAGAAGCGCAAGGAGAAGCGCGAGCGCGAGGCTGCTAAGGCTCAGGAGGAGCGCAAGATTGAGGAGGCGCTGGCCCAGGGCGTGAACCCCGAGGAGCTCGACGCCATCAAGGTCTCCCAGGGCGTTACCGTCCAGGAGCTCGCCGAGGCGCTCGACGTTCCGGCCAACGACATCATCAAGCGCCTGTTCCTGCTGGGCACGCCGCTCACGATGACGCAGTCCATGTCCGACGACCTCGTCGAGCTCGTCGCCGACGACCTGGGCCGTCAGATCAAGATCATCACCCCCGAGGAGGAGAACACCTTCTCGTTCTACGACGATCCCGCCGACCTCAAGCCGCGCGCCCCGGTCGTCACCGTCATGGGCCACGTCGACCACGGCAAGACGTCGCTGCTCGACGCCATCCGCCACACCGGCGTCGCTGCCGGCGAGGCGGGCGGCATTACGCAGGCCATCGGCGCTTCGCAGGTCATGATCAACGACCGCAAGATCACCTTCATCGATACCCCTGGTCACGCCACCTTTACGGCCATGCGTGCCCGCGGCGCCAAGGTGACCGACATCGTCATTCTGATCGTGGCTGCCGACGACGGCGTCATGCCCCAGACCATCGAGTCGATCAACCACGCCAAGGCCGCCGGCGTACCCATCGTCGTCGCCGTCAACAAGATCGATAAGCCGGGCGCCAACCCCGACCGCGTGCGCCAGGAGCTCACCGAGTACGGCGTCATCCCCGAGGAGTGGGGCGGACAGAACATGTTCGTCAACATCTCGGCCAAGCAGAAGATCGGTATCGACGACCTGCTCGAGACCGTGCTGCTCCAGGCCGACGTGCTCGAGCTCAAGGCCAACCCCGATACGTTCGCATCGGGCAACGTCCTCGAGGCTAAGCTCGACAAGGGCCGCGGCTCGGTTGCCACCGTGCTCGTGACCCGCGGTACCCTGCACGTGGGCGACACGCTGGTCGCCGGCCTCACCTATGGCCGCGTCCGTGCCATGCTCGACCCCAAGGGCAACGCCGTCACCGAGGCTGGTCCCTCCGACGCCGTCGAGATCCTGGGCCTGCAGTCCGTCCCCAACGCCGGCGACGAGTTCCGCGTATTCGAGGACGAGCGCGAGGCTCGTGCGCTGGCTGACGAGCGTTCGCTCAAGGCCCGTATCGAGGAGCAGAGTCGCGTCAAGCACGTCACGCTCGAGAACCTCTTCGAGACCATCGCCGACGCCGAGGTCAAGGAGCTCAACCTGATCATCAAGGCCGACGTCCAGGGTTCCATCGAGGCCCTTCAGGACTCCCTCGACAAGATGGATCAGTCCGAGGTGCGCATCAACACGATCCACTCCGCCGTTGGTGCCATCAACGAGACCGACGTGGTCCTGGCCGACGCCTCCAACGCCATCATCATCGGCTTTGGCGTTCGTCCCGACGGCAAGGCCCGCTCCGCCGCCGAGCGCGAGGGCGTCGAGATCCGTTGCTACGACGTCATCTACAAGTGCCTCGAGGACCTCGACGCTGCCCGCATCGGTATGCTCAAGCCCACCGAGGTCGAGGTCTCCACGGGTTCCGCG
>CABULX010000019.1 GCA_902492545.1 uncultured Collinsella sp.
CACGCTGTACTCCAAGGCCGAGCTCGCGGCGATTCACGCGGTGTGCCAGAAGCGCCAGATTCCGCTGTTTGTGGATGGCGCCCGCCTGGCCTATGCGCTGGCGGCCGATGAGTGCGACATTACCCTGCCCGAGCTGGCGCAGCTGTGCGACGTGTTCTACATCGGCGGCACCAAGTGCGGCGCTCTGTGCGGCGAGGCCGTGGTGTTTTGCGGCATGCACGCCCCGGCGCATCCCATTCCGCGTATTAAGCAGCATGGCGCACTGCTTGCCAAGGGCCGCCTGACGGGCGTGCAGTTCGAGGCTCTTTTTACCGATGGCCTGTATTTTGAGATTGGTCGCCAGGCGATTGAGACCGCTCAGGCGCTGCGTCGCGTGCTGCACGAGCGCGGCTACCAGTTCTTCTTGGAGACGCCGACCAACCAGCAGTTCGTGATTCTGCCCAACGAGGACATGGCCCGCATTCGCGAGCATGCGGCGATCGAGTACTGGGAAAAGTACGACGATACCCACACGGTGGTGCGTTTTTGCACCAGCTGGGCCACGACGCAGGAGGATATCGACGCGTTGGCGGCTGTCCTGTAGCCTGACGTAATGACAAGGGGCCGCCCTGTGCCTGAGCTTGGCGCAGGGCGGCCTTTGCTTTTGGGGGAGAAGGGTTGTATGACCGAGATGTCCGAGCCGACAATTCGCCTGGCGACGCCCGATGATGCGCCGGCGTTGCTTGCCATCTATGAGCCGTATGTGCGCCAGACGGCGATTACCTGCGAATACGAGGTGCCGAGCGTTGAAGAGTTCGCCGGGCGCATTGAGCGTACGCTCAAGCGCTATCCGTATTTGGTGATGGAGTTGGACGGGCGTCCGGTAGGCTATGCCTATGTGAGTCCGCTTAACAGCCGCGAGGCATACGACTGGTCGGTCGAGACGTCGATTTACATGGCGCGCGATGCGCGCCATGGCGGGCTGGGTCGCAAGCTGCACGATGCGCTCAAGCAATGCCTGATCGCGATGGGCATCACCAACATGTGCGCCCTCATTGCCGTGCCGCACGACAAGGACGACGAGTACCTGACGCACAACAGCCAGGATTTCCATGCCCATATGGGATATCGCCTGGTGGGTGCCTTTGACCGCTGCGCCCAAAAGTTCGGCCGCTGGTACGATATGTGTTGGATGGAGCTGGTCCTAGCCGAGCGCACACCCAACCAACCCAAACCAATCTGGTTTCCCGACCTTCCCAAACCTACCATTTAGGGACAGGTTTATTTTGGCAGGTTAGCCGATGGGCTCGGTGTATTTGGCGCGGTCGGTGCGCTGGATGCGCTTGGAGACATGGAGCGGGCGGCCGTCGGTGTCGTAGACGTAGTCGGTGATCAGGATCAGCGCCTGCCCGCGCTCAACGTTGAGCAAAAACGCCTCGTTTTGCGAGGCGTAGCACACCTCAAAGGTCTTATGCCCCTGTGCCGGTGCGCGATGGAACTCCTGTCGCAGCGTGGCGTAGAGCGAACCGTTGATATCGCGATCGATGAGTGCCTCAAAGCTCGGTGGTAGATAGGTGGTCTCCAGGCACAGCGGCGCATCGTCCAGATAACGCAGACGGACAAGTTTGACGAGCTTGCTGCCCACGGCGGCGTCAAAGAACTTAGCTATGCTGCCGGCCGCCTTGGCAAAGCCCGAGTCCACGGTGCGTGTGGTGGGCTTCATGCCCTGACCTTCGACCTGCTTGGTATAGCTCGAAAACACTAGGTTGTTCTCGTGGAGCGCGGGCGTGTCGGCCACAAAGGCGCCGCGCCCGCGCTCGGTACGAATTAGGCCCTCATCAACGAGCACCTTAAGGGCGTGGCGCACGGTGCTGCGCGACAGCCCCGATTCGTCCATGAGCTCCATCTCGGACGGCAGCTTGTCTCCGCGTGCGTAGATGCCGGCGGCGATGCGGTCGCGAAGCGTACCCGCCAAGCGCTCGTATTGGCTCAGTTTCTTTTTAGATGAAGCGTTCATGCGATCAACCTGTATCTAACTTGTATACTTACCGAACAAAGCATGTATCCAACATGACAACAAAACCGCTGGTAATGGATTGCCGAAAACCTTACCAATAAAATTTCTAAGACAAATATAGCATACAACTAGTCGACATAACCAAAACATGTATGTAACTTGTATGCCATCGAGAGCATCAAACGAGAAGAAAGGCTGATGCACGATGACTACTCAGGAACAGGTTAAGGACGTCGTCTCCCAGGTTTTGGCCGACAAGGCAGACAAGGGCGGCATCAAGCGCGTCGTGTGGATTGGCGCCGGCGGATCCAACGGCGGCAACTATCCTGCCCAGTACTTTATGGAGCACGAGGCCACGCAGGTCGTGAGCTCCAGCTACACCAGCAATGAGTTCGTGCACGCCACGCCCGCCTATGTCAACGAGAACACCCTGGCCGTCGTCGTGTCCATGCGCGGCACCAAGGAGACCATCGTCGCCGCCCAGGTCGCCAAGGACCACGGCGCCAGCACCATCGCCATCTATGTCGATGAGTCCGGCCTCACCGAGGTCTGCGACTACAAGATTCAGTATGACAGCCTGGCCGTCGACGAGTCTTGCATGGGCCGTACCAACTCCGCCGTCGTGACCATGATCGCCATGGAGCTTACGCAGCAGACCGAGGGCTATGCCGAGTATGAGACCGCTATGGCCGCCTTCGACCTGGTTGACCCCATCTATCGCAAGGCCGTCGAGTACACCCGTCCGCTCGCCGCCAAGTGGGCCGAGCAAAACGCCGACAAGCCCTGCATCAACGTGATGGCTCAGGGTCCGCTCTTTGGTGCCGCCTACGTCTTTAGCATCTGCAACGTGCAGGAGATGCTGCAGATCGACTCCTGCACCATCAACACCTGCGACTTCTTCCACGGCCCCTTCGAGATCCTGGACAAGCGCACCTCGCTGTTCCAGCTCATCAGCGTCGGCCGCAGCCGCTGCAACGACGAGCGCGGCATCCGCTTCGTCAACCAGTACGGTGGCGAGCGCGTCTATCAGCTCGACGCCAAGGAGCTCGGCCTCAACGACATCAAGGACAGCGTGAGCGAGTACTTCAATCACCTGATCTTTGCCCCGATCCTCAACAACGTGTACATGCGTGCGCTCTCTGCCGTCACCCACAAGGACTACATGACGCGCCGCTACATGTGGAAGCTGGACTACTAGGGGATAGAGCGGCCTAACAGCTCGATGTCCTCATAAGTTGCGGTGGAATAGTTCCTGCTTGGGGGCTTGAAGCCTCTATTTAGGAACTATTTCACCGCAACCGCCCAGTAATCCGCTGGGGGCGGAGGAAAACGGATCACTTATCCGCTCGCCGATTTGTGTCTTGAAAAATGTATATAACGACTATAACGTAGTATGAAACATATTGGAAACAATACCGAGGAGGCTGCGTTGAAGAAAAGCAATCTGGGCTATGTGCTGGTGCTGATCGCCGCGCTTATGTGGGGCAGCATCGGAATCTTTGTAAACGGCATCTCGGCCATGGGCGTTTCGTCCCAGAGCATGGCTGCCTTTCGCTTGTTGGTCGGAGCGCTTATCTTGGCGCCGGTCCTGATGTTTATGGGCTGCCGTCCGGGTGAGGGGTCCACCGTGGCTCAGGGTCCGCTGGCCCTGTTCAAGGCAAGCCCTAAAGAGCTTGTTCCCTGCGCGCTTGTCGGTATCGTCGGTCTGGCCGCCGCCAACACCTGTTATTACGAGTGCATGGGCGAGGTGGGCATGTCCACGGCCTCGGTGCTGCTCTACACCTCACCGGTGTTTGGCGTCATGCTCGGCCGCGTGCTTTATCGCGAGGACGTGACCCCCAACAAGCTCGTTGCCATTGTCTTTAACATCGTTGGCTGCGTGCTTGCAGTGACCAATGGCGACCTTTCCGGTTTTCATTTTTCGGTTTGGGGCGTCACATCGGGCGTGATTGCAGGCCTTTGTGGTGCGTCGCTCGCGGTGTTTAGCCGGATAGCAACCAAGACGGTCCACCCGCTTGCTGTCACGTTTTGGGGCTTTGTATTTGGCGGTGCGGTTATGGCAGCTATCGCGGCTCCGTGGCCGGATGTCGCCGCGGCAATGTCGCCACAGCTGCTGCTGTTGTTCCTTGGCTTTGGACTCATCCCCACAGCCGTGGCTTACATCTTATATATGCAGGGTCTGTCCATGGGGCTCGAGACATCGAAAGTTCCCGTCGTAATGTCTTTCGAGACGGTCGTCACCGTACTGGTGGGCATTGGTGTCTACGCCGAGCCCGCCGGCGCGATTAAGGTCCTGGGCATCGTGTTGGTGCTCGCGTCCATCCTGATTATGAACACCGACTTCTCCAAGCTGCGCAACAGTGTGTTTGTCGGTCATGTCATTGAGAGCATGACCTTTAAGCCCAACGCGTGGTGGACCGAAAAATCTCAGGACATGGATCTGTTTAAGGAACGCACCGGCATTGCGCTGGAACCCACCGTACAGGAAAGCCCCTGGTACTTCGTGCGATAGGGGATTGCGCGCAGGGTCTGACCTGGGGTTATCCAGCTAGCGCCGGCCTACCCAGTCCAACGTTTCGAGTACGTTAAACCCGTCAACGGTCGATTTTCACCCGCGAACGGTCTTTATACTAATTAGCAATATAAGCAACGTATAAGACGTTATAATGACCATAACGAAAAGGAGGAGGCAAGATGAATCAGATCATTCTCGCATCTCATGGCGGCCTGGCCGCAGGCGCCAAAGACACGCTCGAGATGGTTCTCGGCGACGTGTCGAACGTCCACGTCGTGTCGCTTGCTCGTGACGACAAGGAGCCCATCACCAATAAGGTTGAGGCTATGATCGCCACGTTCAACGCGGACGACACCGTGTATGTGCTAACCGATATGCTCGGTAGCTCGGTCAACAACAACATGGTCGAGCTTTCCAAGAACGGCACGAAGTTCACGGTTGTCAGCGGTTTCAACATCCCGTTGGCGCTCACGCTTGCTATGAGCCCCGCCCCCGTCAAGGGCGCCGAGCTCGCGGCCCTCATCAATGAGGCCCGCACCGGTCTGACCAACCCCAACGCACCGGTCGAGGCCGCCGCGGCTCCCGCCAAGAAGGCCAAGGCGTCCCGTCACAGCTCCGGTCCCGCCAAGATCGTCCTCGCACGTCTTGACTACCGTCTGCTGCACGGCCAGGTCGTCTTTACTTGGACCACCAAGGTTCAGGCCGAGCGCATCATCGTCGTCGACAACGCTGCCGCCAACGATGACATCAAGAAGGGCGCTCTTAAGCTGGCCAAGCCCCAGGGCGTGCGCCTGAACGTCTTCACCGTCGAGCGTGCCCTCGCCAAGATGGATAAGCTCAACACCCTCGGCGAGCGCGTCATGTTCGTCTTTGGCAACACTGCCGAGATGCTGCAGTTCTGTCAGGGCTACAAGCTCGACGCCATCAACCTGGGCGCCACCGCCAACCACGACGGTGCCGATCAGGTCGGCGGCAAGGACAGCTCCGTCTTCCTCGACGCCACCCAGAAGGCCGACGTCAACCAGCTGCTCGACATGGGCATCAAGCTCTATGTCCAGCAGACCCCTACGTATCAGAGCGTCGACATCGACGCCAAGCTGTAATCAACCAGGCTTTTGCCTGACTGAAAGGAGAAGGGTATGAATACGTTCATCAGTGCGGTGCTCGTCGGCCTCGTCGGCGTGTTCTGCATGTGGGACTCCCGCCTGCTCGGTCGTCTTAACTTCGAGCAGCCCCTCGTTGGCGCTACGCTCGTCGGTCTGCTGCTGGGCGATGTGCCCACCGGCCTTGCCGTCGGTGCCGCCGTCGAGCTCGTGTCCATGGGCCTGGTGCAGGTCGGCGCCGCCGTTCCGCCCGATATGGTCCTGGGCGGCATCGTGGCCGCTGCCTTTGCGTGCCTGACCGATGCTTCTGCCGAGACCGCCATGACGATCGCCATCCCGGTCGCCGTCCTGGGTCAGCTCCTCGGCATCGTGTTCCGTTCCATCATCGCCGTCCTCACCCATGTGGCAGATAGCGCGATCGATAACGGAAAGTTCAAGACCGCCTATCGTATGCACATCTGCGCCGGCTCCGGTCTGTACGCCATCATGTACTTCCTGCCGATCTTCCTCGCCGTCTTTGTTGGCACCGACCTGGTTCAGGCCATCGTCAACATGGTTCCCGAGTGGCTGTCCACTGGTCTTAACGTTTCGACCAAGATCATGACCGCCTACGGCTTGGCCCTGCTGCTCACCATGATGATCAAGAAGGGTATGACTCCGTTCCTGTTCATCGGTTTCCTGCTCGCCGCTTACCTCAACCTGTCCGTCATCGCGGTCGCTCTGATCGGTGTGTGCCTGGCTGTCGTCTTCATGGGCTTCAAGTTCAACGGGTCCCATGCAGCCGCCGGTGTCGATTCCGACTACGATCCGCTCGAAGACGACGAAGACTAAGGAGGAACACACTATGGCAACCGCAACCAAGGACGTGTCCCTGAACAAGAAGGTCAGCCAGTTCTTCTGGCGCTCCTGGGCCATCCAGGCCTCTTGGAACTACGAGCGTCAGATGAACATGGGCTTCCTCTACGGCATGGTTCCCACGCTCGACCGCCTCTATCCGGACGAGTCCGACCCCAAGCAGCTCGCTGCTAAGAAAGAGGCTTACCACCGTCACATGGCGTTCTACAACTGCACCCCGCAGACGAGCGCCTTTATCCTGGGCCTCACCGCCTCCATGGAGGAGGAGTACGCCAAGGATCCCGAGAACTTCAACCCCGATTCGATTAACGCGGTCAAGACCTCCCTTATGGGCCCGCTTTCCGGCATCGGTGACTCCTTCTTCCAGGGCACCATTCGTGTTATCGCCTTTGGTCTGGGCGTTCAGCTGGCTCAGCAGGGCTCCATCATGGGCCCGATCCTGGCCATGCTCATCTCCATCGTCCCCTCTGTGCTGATCACTTGGTTCGCAGCCAAGATGGGCTATCAGGGCGGCCACGAGTACCTGAGCAAGCTTCAGGGCGGCGACCTCATGGAGAAGCTCATGTATGTCTGCGGCATCGTGGGTCTTATGTCCGTAGGCGGCATGATCGCCACGCTGATCGGCGCCACCACCCCGCTGCAGTTCGCTGAGGGCACCGTCGTTATCCAGGACATCCTGGACGGCATGATGCCCCAGATGATCTCCCTTGGCCTCACCGGCCTTATGTACTGGCTCATCAAGAAGAACGTCAACACCGGTTGGCTTCTCGTGATCGCCATCGTGGGCGGCATCGCCCTCTCCGCGGCCGGCATCCTGGCCTAGTCGCGACCAAGCGTCTAACCGCTTTCCCCCGGGGGCCTGCCTGGCATCCCATACCCCAGGCAGGCTTCCATCCCCAAAATGCGACAATGGGACAGTCCCTTTGTCGCATCCTCAACGGGCCGGCGACTCGGTCCAAACCACGGTAACCCTGCGAGCGCCCGGCAATGTGGCGCCGCAAAAATTGAAAGGAATGTGTCAGATGTACGAGATCGACCTTAACCTCCCTAAGCAGATCGTCGCTGACGTCCTGTCCAACCACGAGATCCACAGCGTCGCTTTCGTCGGCTGCGGTGCTTCCATGTCCGACCTTTACCCCGCCAAGTACTTCCTGGCCAACAACACGGACAAGCTGAACGTTCAGATCTTCACTGCTAACGAGTTCAACTACGACACGCCTTCCTGGGTCAACGAGCACACCTTCGTGATCACCTGCTCCCTCGGTGGCTCCACGCCCGAGACCGTCGAGGCCAACAAGACCGCCAAGAAGCACAACTGCCCGGTCGTCTCCCTCACCAACAAGGCTGGCTCCGCTCTGACCGTCGACGCTGACTACGTCATCGTTCACGGCTTCCACGCCAACTTCGCTGCCAAGTGCGAGAAGCCCGGCTACGCCATCGCTCTTGCTGTCGAGATCCTTCAGCAGACCGAGGGTTATGACCACTACGAGGACATGATCACCGGCCTCACCAACGTCTTCGAGCTCTGCGAGAACGCCGCTCAGTCCTGCAAGAAGCTCGCCAAGAAGTTCGCCGAGGACTTCAAGGACGACAAGATGATCTACTTCATGGCTTCCGGTGCCTCCGAGAAGATGGCTTATTCTCACGCCGCCTTCCTGTTCACCGAGATGCAGTGGATCGACGCCGCCGCCTACAACACCGGCGAGTACTTCCACGGCCCGTTCGAGGTTTCCACCGAGGGTAAGCCCTACGTCTTCTTCATGTCCGATGGCGCTACCCGTCCGATGGACGCCCGCGCCCTCACCTTCCTTAAGCGCATGGGCGCCAAGGTCGCTCTGATCGACTCCAAGGACTACGGCCTGGCTGACGCCGTGCCCGCGAGCGTTGTCACCTACTTCAACCCGCTGCTGCACCTCGCCGTTATGCGTGAGTACGGCAACCAGATCGCCGAGGCCCGCCAGCACCCGCTGACCATGCGTCGCTACATGTGGAAGCTTTCCTACTAATCACAAGTAAGTAGACCTTACGGGTTGATTGAGAGGGGATGGGGTTTGCGCCCCGTCCCCTTTTTGCTTTGGGGGCGTGTCTGTCGCGTCATAAAGCCCCAGATAAAACCTACCAAAATAAACCTGTCCCTTTTTGGCAGGTGGGAGGAGATGCATATGATCAAGGCAGTGCTGTTTGACATGGACGGCGTGCTGGTCGATACCGAGTGGTTCTACAACCGCCGCCGCGTGGCGTTTATGGAAGAGAAGGGGTTCCACTTTGACGAGATTCCCGATCTTTCGGGGTCTAACGAGCCGGCCATTTGGGAGGCGCTGGTGCCCGACGATGTTGAGCTGCGCGAGCGCCTACGCGTGGAGTACAAGCAGGTCTACAGCCCGGACCATCCCGTTCCGTATGCCGAGCTGCTCAATGAGCAGACGGAGCCGGTGATGCGCAAGCTGCACGAGCGCGGCGTGAAGTGCGCCATCGCGAGCTCGTCCTATCGCGAGCTGATCGACGAGCTGGTGGGGATTGCCGGTATCGCCGGCGTGCTGGACTACACCATCAGCGGTCACGAGTGCAGCGCGTTTAAGCCCGACCCCGAGATCTACCTGCGTGCCATGGAGGCGCTGGGGGTGGAGCCTGCCGAGTGCCTGGTTATCGAGGATTCGCCTTTGGGGATCGAGGCTGGCAAACGTTCCGGCGCCCGCGTCCTGGCACTGCGTCCGCACGAGGGCGTCAACCTCGATCAATCGCGAGCCGATGCCGTTATTGATAATCTGACCGACATTTTGGCCGCTTTGTAGTGTCAATCCGCCGCGAGAAGCACGGGTTCAAACGTTTTTTGCGGTGGACTGGCTCAATTTGGTTTCGATTTTGATCCGTTTGGCTTCGATTCGGATTAAGTGAGTAGACTTTTTGGTGCAGGACGAGCACAAAGCGCATCTGCTCTAGTAAAACCGCAGGTCACAGGGGTGGCGGTTTTGGGTGTGCTCTGCAGGTCGCGTAAAGTCTACTCACTTGTAATTTGGGCCTTTGGTCGTGGGGTTGCTGGTCCCGCTTTGGTTGTCGAGAGAGGGTGAATTGAAGCGCCCCCGCACGCTCCATGCTACAATCGCGGACATACCCCACAACTACATCTGCCTTCGAAAGGAGCCTGCGTGGCGAACGCCATCGATCAGCTCACGGACCGAGTGCTCGTACTCGGCCGCCTCACCATCGTCCGCCGCGCTATTACTGCCGTGGCGGTCACGATTTCCGCCGTTCTCCAGACATTCCTGATCCAGGCGTTCATTCAGCCCGCCGACTTGCTTCCGAGCGGCCTCACCGGCGTTGCGGTTCTGCTCGATCGCGTTACCTCGCTGGGCGGCGTTCACATCGACATCTCGCTCGGTATGCTCGCGCTCAACATCCCCATGGCGCTCCTATGCTGGAGCGGCATCAGCAAGCGCTTCGTCATCTTCTCGATGATGCAGGTCGTGCTCTCGTCGCTGTTCCTCAACGTCTTTCACTTCGCGCCGTTTTTGGGCGACAAGATCATGCTCATCATTTTTGGCGGCGTGGTCTCGGGTCTGGGCGCTGCCATCGCACTTAAATCCGGCGCATCCACCGGCGGCACCGACTTTATCGCGCTGTGGGTTTCCAACCACACGGGCAAGACCATCTGGGGCGTCATCTTTGGTTTCAACTGCTTTATCCTGTCGATCTTTGGCTTTATGTTTGGCTGGGACAAGGCGGCGTATTCCATCGTGTTCCAGTTTATTTCGACCAAGACCATCGACAGTTTCTATCGTCGCTACGATCGCGTGACGCTGCAGATCACGACGCGCAAGGCAGACGAGGTCATGACTGCCTACGTAAACCATTTTCAGCACGGCATTAGCTGCGCCGAGGTCGTCGGCGGATATAGCCGCGAAAAGATGTACCTGCTGAACACCGTTGTTTCGACCTACGAGAGCCAGGACATTATCAAGTTGGTGTGCGACGTTGATCCCGGCGCCGTGATCAACGTGTTCCACACGCTCAACTTTGTGGGCGGCTGGTGGGGCGGTCATGTCGACGAGCCCATGCCCACGGCCGTTCCCGATCCCGACAAGCCCGCACGCATGGCCAGCAGGCAGGCGCGCCTCAGCGAACAGGACAGCCTGCAGCAGGACGACGGCAAGTAGGGTATTGGCATTTTGCCGGTCCTGCGCAACCCATCCGAACGAGCCCCCCCGAAAGCCCCGTTGCTTTCGAGGGCTCTCGTTTGCCCAGATAAAACCTACCAAAATGAAGCTGTCGCTTTTTGGTAGGGAGGGTGTATCGTTTTATCAATATGAGGTAACATGAAACTAGACGTTATATACGTATTAGAAATTTAGCTATTTTGATAAGAGTGATCAGATATGCCTGCGCCCAAAAATGCACCGCTTTACCAGCAGATTTATGACGAAATCAAGGATGCGATCGAGAAAGGTGTTTATGCACCCAAGGAGCGTATTCCGTCCGAGCTTGAACTAGCCGAGCAGTACGAGGTGAGCCGTATTACGGTGCGCCGCGCTGTCGAGGAGCTGTGCTCCGACGGCTACCTGGTTAAGCAGCAGGGCCGTGGCACCTTTGTCTCCACGCCGCACATCAATCGCCAGTTTCACGCCTCGACGCTGCAGACGTTTACCGCGCTGTGTGCCGGCAACGGCATGAAGGCCGGTGCGCACGTGATCGATCGCCAGATCGTTCCGGCGCGCCAAAACGAGATGGAGTTCTTTGGCCTGCAGAAGGATGCGCTGCTGCTGCATATCAAGCGCGTGCGTACGGCCGACGGCGAGCCCATCTTTGAGGAGAACATCTTTGTGCCGTTTGATGCCTACCGTGAGCTGTTGACGGCCGATCTTGAGGACAAGTCGATTTTTGCCGAGGTCGAGCGTGTTGGCGGAACGCCGATTGTTTCGGTTGGCTACCGCACGGTCGAGGCCGTTCGTGCCAATACCGAGCAGGCGGCCGAGCTGGGCATTGCTCCGCACGATCCGCTGCTCAACCTGCGTGCCGGCTTCACGGGCCCCAATGGCGAGCCGGTCCTGATGGGTAAGCAGTACTACGTGGGATCGCGCTACGTTATGGTCATGTAAGTTACGCGGTTTTACCAAACCGCGTAACGGCTCGACGCTGCAAACGCCCCTAAGCGGCAATCTGACGTTCAATCGTCGGTCGCGTACCGAAGTACGCTTCCCTCCTCTTTCACGTCACCTTGCTCGCTTAGGGGCGTTTTCGCTGACTTATGCTCAACTAGCGACGTTTCCGTGCTTGTCAAGAGATAAAACATCGGCGTTGCCGGGCCGGCACTTGGGGACGTTCCTTTTCTGTCGGCACCTGGGGACACTCCTTAGCCGTTGGGGGCGTTCTTAAACGACTAGTCTGGGCGGCGGCCGTGTGCTGCTGTCCGCGTGGCGGCGTATAATCGGCGGCAGATGACTTGGACGTTAGGAAACCATGACCGATAACATGCAGCAGATGGCGCTCGACACGCTCGGCGCCTATTTTGGCTACACCTCGTTTCGCCCGGGACAGGACCGCATGGTCGATGCGATCCTTGCCGGTCGCGATGCGCTGGGTGTTATGCCCACGGGCGCCGGCAAGTCCATTTGCTACCAGGTGCCCGCGCTCATGCTGCCCGGCATCACCTTTGTGGTGAGTCCGCTGCTGTCGCTTATGGAGGACCAGACCCGTGCGTTGCTTGCGGCGGGCGCGCGGCCCAGCTATCTCAACTCCAGTCTTACTCCGGCCCAGCAAAACACTGTGCTCAAGCGGGCGCGCGAGGGCCGCTACCAGCTTATGTACGTGGCGCCCGAGCGCTTGCTCGAGCCGCGCTTTTTAGCCTTTGCGCAGGAGGCCGCGAGTTCTGCCGGCATTGGCGTGCCGCTCGTGGCCATTGACGAGGCCCACTGCGTGAGTCAATGGGGCCAGGATTTCCGCCCCGCCTACCTGCAGATTCGCGAGTTCATCGATTCCCTGCCGCAGCGCCCCATCGTGGCGGCCTTTACCGCCACGGCGACCGAGCGCGTGCGTGCGGACATTCAGCAGATGCTCGGCCTGCAAAACCCCGCGACGGTGGTGACGGGCTTCGATCGCAAGAACCTCTACTTTGGCTGCGAGGAGATGGGCGACAAGGCCAAGGCCGCGTGGGTGCGCGACTATGTGATTGCGCATTCGAGCGAGAGCGGCATCGTGTATTGCTCGACCCGCAAGACGGTCGATGCGCTGGCAGGTGAGCTTGCCGAGGCGCTGGGCCCCAGCGGCATTCGCGTTGGCCGCTACCATGCCGGCATGGGCAACGACGCCCGTCGTCAAAGCCAGCGCGCCTTTATCGACGACGATACCCAGGTGATGGTTGCCACCAACGCCTTTGGCATGGGTATCGACAAGCCTAACGTGCGCTACGTGATCCATAACAACGTGCCCGAGAGCATCGAGGCCTACTACCAGGAGGCGGGCCGCGCCGGTCGCGATGGCGACCCGGCCAGCTGCCATTTGCTGTGGAACGGCAACGATTTTCGCATGCGCCGCTTTTTGATCGATCGCGGCGACGCTGCCGACGAGGCGCTTGACGATGAGCAGCGCGCGTGGGCACTCCAGAATCGATATCGCCTGCTCAGCCAGATGGAGGGCTACTGTAATACCACCGGCTGTCTGCGCGAATACATGCTGCGCTACTTTGGCGACGAGGCCGCGGCCGAGCATGCTGCTGCGGCTGGTGCGGGCGCCACCGCCACGGATGACGCCGAGGGCTGCGGCAACTGCAGCAATTGCCTCACGCAGTTCGAGGTCGAGGACGTCACCGACATGGCCCGCGCCGCCGTGCGCTATGTGGCCACGCGCCCCATGCGCTTTGGCAAGTCGCTGATCGCCGACGTGCTCCACGGCGGCAACACCGAGCGCATTCGCCAGATGAACCTGGATCAGGACAGTGGCTATGGTGAGCTGTCGAGCGAATCGGTCGGACGCATTAAGGACATCATCGGGCAGCTGTGCGGGCGCGGCTATTTGGCTACCTCGCAGGGGCAGTACCCGGTCGTGGGACTGGGCCCGCGCGCCGGCGAGGTCGAGGACGAGGTGTTTGCCTTTACCGTTAAGCGTCGTGCGTCCAAGCGCAAGGCCTCGGCCCGCGCCCGCCGCGCCGTCGATCTGCTGCGCGAGGAGGCCGAGCTGGATCAGCGCCCGCGTGTTGGCGACGATGCCGAGCTGTTCGAGCGCCTGCGTGCCCTCCGCAAGGAGATCTCGACGGAGCTGGAGATGGCGCCGTACATGGTCTTTTCCGACAAGGCCCTGCGCGGCCTGTGCCGCCTACGCCCACAGACGCGCGACGAGCTTATCCAGGTCAACGGCATCGGCGAGAAAAAGGCCGACGCCTTTGGCGAGCAGTTTATGGCGGCGATTGAAGAGTTTGAGTCCGAGCATGCACGGAATGGAGCATAACGATGGCATTCGACGATAAAACCGACCGCTCTGGCGCATCCGCCGTGCCGCTGTATCAGCAGGTTATGGACGACCTGAAAGGCGAGATCGCACGCGGCGTGTACGCGGCCGGCTCGCGCATTCCTTCCGAGATGGAGCTCGCGAAGTCCTACGGCGTGGGGCGCATCACCGTGCGCCGTGCCATCGAGGAGCTGTCGCGCGCGGGGTATCTCAACCGCCAGCAGGGGAGGGGCACGTTTGTGTGCGCCCCCAAGCTCAAGCGCAAGATTCGCCAGAAGGGTGACGTCCAGAGCTTTACTGAGGGTTGTGCTGCCAACGACATGGTGCCGGGTGCGCGTCTGGTGTCGCGCACGGTGGTCGCGGCGACGCACGAGGATGCGGCGTTCTTTGGCGTGGAGCCCGGCTGCGAGCTTATCGTGGTCGAGCGCGTGCGCACGGCCGACGGCATCCCCGTCATGCTCGAGAACAACGCCTTTGTGCTCGCCGACCATCCCTACCTGCAGACGCTGGCCGACGAGGACCTCACCGATAACTCAATCTTTGCGCTCGTTGCCGAGCATTCGGGTCGCGCGCCGCTCAAGTCCGACCCCTGCACCGTGGAGATTGCGCTTGCCGATACTCAGACGGCCCCGCTGCTGGAGGTGCCGGTCGGCGAGCCGCTCTTCTATATGGAGGCCTACTTTACCGATGAGGACGAGCGGCCCCTGCTGCTCGGTCGTCAAAAGATCGTGGGCTCGCGCTACGTGTTCGACATCTAACGTTCACGAATAGAACAACATGGAACAAATTTACCGCAATGGCTTCCACCGTGGCTGCATGCGTGGTATATATAGAACAACATAGAACGACAGCAGGTACGAGCAGCCGTCGCCAAAAGCCGCCACACAAGGAGGGGCATCAGCATGAACGCACATGATCTGATTCAGGAAATTATCGAGCGCAAGGGCAAGATCGAGAACGTCTTTTGGATCGCTTGCGGCGGTTCGATGATCGATCTCATGCCGGCCAACGAGCTGCTCAAGCGTGAGGCCACCACGTTTACCTCGACGGTCTACACGGCACGCGAGTTTTGCCTGATGGCTCCCAAGAGTCTTGGCGAGAAGTCGCTCGTCATCGCCTGCAGCCACAGCGGCAACACGCAGGAGGTCGTCGACGGCTGCGAGATGGCGCTGGCCGCCGGTGCCGAGGTCATTGCCCTTACCGACTGCGAGGGCTCAAAGATCGACAACGGCAAGTGGACTACCTGGGTCTATCCGTGGGGTGAGGGCGTGTCGCAGGCCGAGGTGCCGCAGGGCATTGGCGCTCTGATCGCCGCCGAGTTGCTCGACCGGCAGGAAGGCTACGAGTCACTCGCCGACATGTATGAGGGCCTCAAGCAGATGGATGCGCTGCTGCCCGCCGCCCGTGAGAAGGTCAACGCCGAGCTGGGCGCCCGCTTTGCCGAGCTCTGCCAGCAGCACAAGTTCTTCTATATCCTGGGCTCCGGTCCCAACTTTAGCCAGACCTATGCCATGGCGATCTGCTCGCTCATGGAGATGCAGTGGCAGCACTGCTGCTACATCCACTCCGGCGAGTACTTCCACGGCCCGTTCGAAGCCACCGAGCCCGGCGTGTTCTACTTTGTGCAGCTCGGATCGGGCGAGTGCCGCCCCATGGAGGAGCGCGCGCTGGCGTTCCTCAACACGCACACCGATACAGTCATGGTGCTCGATGCGCTCGAGTACGGCGTGGGCGAAGTGCCTGCCAGCGTGCGTTCGTTCCTGGAGCCGATCTTCTTCTACAACATGAGCTGCGAGCTGCGCGCCGCCCGCGGCAAGGTGTTCGACCACAGCCCCGAGATTCGTCGCTACATGGGCATCGAGCAGTACTAGGTAACGGGAAAAGCATTCACCTTCGATTCGCGAGCGTGTCGCATGAGCCAAAAAGCGGGCCGTGCCGGGGATTTCCGGCGCGGCCCGCTTTGCATAGCGTCCGTATGAGCGAGGTGTCGCGTCAAGCGGCGGCCTACTTCGCGTCGTAGGCCTCGGCGTCCCACCAGTCGAGCTGGGCGATGTTGTCGCGGATGTGCTGGCAGCTCTTGTGGAAGCCCTCGAGCTCGTGCTCGGACAGGTCCAGCGTGTAGACCTCCTCGACGCCCTCGGCACCGATCGCGCACGGCAGGGAGGTGAAGATGCCCTCCTCGCCATACTGGCCGGTCATGAGCGTGGAGGCGGAAAGCACGGCGTGCTCGTTATGCAGCACGGCGGCGCAAACGCGCGCGGCGGAGTTGGCGACGGCGTACTCGGTGCACTGTTTGCCCTGGTAGGTTACGTAGCCGCCCTTGCGCGCGAGCTCCTCGACCTCCATGTGGTCAAAGGCGTACTTGTCGGGGTTCTCGGCCTGAAGCTCGTTAAGGCTCTTGCCGGCGATGGTTGCGGCCTTAAAGGCGGCCAGCTGGCTAAAGCCGTGCTCGCCGATCATGTAGGCGTCGATGGACTTGGGGCTCACGCCGACCTTCTTGGAGATCTCGGTGCGCAGGCGGGCGGAGTCCAGGCCGCAGCCCGAGCCGATGATCTTCTTGGGATCGTAGCCGGTCAGGTGCCACAGCTCGGTGCACACGACGTCGCAGGGGTTGGAGATGCTCACGAAGATGCCATCAAAGCCGGCGTCGACGATGCGCTTGGCAAAGGTGCGGGCGGCGTCGGTGGTAAAGAACAGCTCGCCGTCGCGGTTGCCGGCGGCCAGCGCGACCTTGCCGGCGGCGTTGACGATGACGTCGCAGCAGGCAAGCTCCTCGTAGTGGTCGTAGCAGTTGACGATCTTGGTGTTGTACGGGACAAACGAAAGGGAGTCGCGCAGGTCCTGGACCTCGGACGTCACCTTGGCCTGGTTGATATCGCACAGGTACAGCTCATCGGCAATGCCCTGCATGAGCAGACTGTTGGCAACATGTGCTCCTACGTGGCCCTGGCCGACCACACCGATCTTACGCGTCTGGTACATATATGTATCCTTTCGGCCGAGTTTTTCGCGTCGAACCATTGTAGCGTCCTGCTGTTACTTTGCTAGGCTAAAGTGCCGTAGATTTTGGGACATGCCTTAATCTCTACTTTTGGAGTGATTTGGGCCGTTGACGGCATCGCTGGGCGATGCGCTCGCGCGGATGGGGCCGGTCGTTGTACCATAGCTGCAACTGACTCGTAAGGAGCATCCATGCCCATTCGTATCCCCGACGCTCTCCCTGCAGCCGCGCAGCTCGAGAGCGAGAACATCTTTGTCATGACCGAGTACCGCGCGCTGCACCAGGACATCCGTCCGCTGCGCGTGCTCATCCTCAACCTCATGCCCACTAAGATCGCCACTGAGACGCAGATCATGCGCAAGCTCTCCAACACGCCGCTGCAGGTGGAGGTGGACCTGCTGCGCACCAAGACGCACGAGGCCACGCACGTGAGCGCCGGCCACCTGGAGACGTTCTACCGCACGTTCGACGACATCCGCGACATCCACTACGACGGCCTGATCATCACGGGCGCGCCGGTGGAGCAGATGCCGTTCGAGGAGGTCGACTACTGGCCCGAGCTCTGCCAGATCATGGATTGGTCCACCACGCACGTGCACTCTACGCTGCACATTTGTTGGGGCGCGCAGGCAGGGCTGTACCATCATTACGGCATCCAGAAGTACGACCTGCCGGCAAAGGCGAGCGGCGTGTTCGAGCATTATCTGGTGAAGCCGCAAAGCCCGCTGGTCCGCGGCTTTGACGACCGCTTCTATGCCGTACATTCGCGCAACACCGACGTGCGCCGCGAGGACGTGGAGGCCGAGCCGCAGCTTGAGGTCGTGGCCGTGTCCGACGAGGTGGGCCTGTACATCGTCAAGTCGACCGACAGCCGTCGCTTCTTTGTCTTTGGCCATCCCGAGTACGACACCGATACGCTGCGCCTGGAGTACGAGCGCGATGTGAAGCGCGGGCTCAACCCGGAGGTGCCGGCGCACTACTTTCCGGGTGACGACCCCTCCGCCGAGCCGCGCAACGTCTGGCGCAGCCAAGCTCAGCTGTTCTACACCAACTGGCTCAACTACTACGTCTACCAGACCACGCCCTACGACCTGGCCTGCGCCGGCGAGGAGCACTAGGCTGCGATGGTACTGCTGTAGCCGTGGCTGATATGGCGGCGATTAGGCGCTGATGATGTGGGGTAGCGGCAGGTCGTGAGCGTCGGTGGGAACGCGGTCGACACGCTGCTCGTCAAAGGCGATGCCGATGATTTGGCATGCGGGCGAGAGCATGGGCAGATAGCGGTCATAGCAACCGCCGCCGTAGCCCAGGCGCGCGCCGGTTTGGTCGAAGGACACGAGCGGCACAACAATCATGTCGAGAGCCTCGGCAGGCACGATGGGGAAGCGGTCGCTGTCGATGTCCGTGGCCGCAAAGGCCCGCGTAGGGTGGGCGATAAACGGAGCCGCGGACGCATCGTCGGCGGCAACTGCCCGCATACACATGCGCTGGCCACAAGCTGCGGCATCAATTGCCGAGAGCATGCACGGATAGGCTACGCGCCAGCCGCGCACGGCGGCCGCAGCGGCAAACGCGGCAGGGTCTGCCTCGGAACCCATCGCGGCATAGACGGCAACGATGCGCGGCGCCGCGGCATCCAAGCGGCCCAGCAGCTCAACCAGCCGCGCACAGATATCAGCAGACTTCGCCGCCCGCAAGTCCAAATCAAGAGCATCGCGCTGGGCAATCACCGCCCGCCGCAACTCGGCCTTGTCCATCCCAACCTCCTCTAGCAAACCTGCCAAAAAGGGACAGGTTTATTTTGGCAGGTTTTATCTGGGCAAACACTAAAACCACCACATGAGTCATCGCAAAGGGGGCAGTTCATGAACACCTTCGTGGTGGCTTTGATGAAGGGCGGGTGTTCGCGGTGGTTTGTCTCGATCTGTAACAGTAACTCGGCAAAATCGGATTTAGATGTTACAGATTGAGACAAAGGGCCGGTGCCATTCGGAAACGTCTCGATCTGTAACATCTGGAGTCAAAATTGCCGTCTTGGCGTTACAGATCGAGACAAACCGGCGGGACGGGCCGAGCTGCCCCGCCCAAGCTGAGGAAAAAAGGTAGATTTTCAGGCAAGTCCCAAAAATCTACCTTTGTGGTTAGCCCAGCAGGTCGATGACGTTGAAGCCGGCGTTGCTCTTGGCGATGACGTCGCGGCCGCCAAAGACGCAGGTGGGTGACTCGGCTGCGATGCGCGTTACGTCGGCGCCGAGCGAGCGAAGCTCACCGGGCGTGGCGGCGAGCATCTGGGCGCGGCGCTCCTCGCGCGCATGCGGATCGAGCCCGGCCAGGTAGGTCGTGTTGCGGCGCTTGGTGAGCGCGTACGGCTTCACCGGCGCGTCCATGCCGCTCACGCAGCTCACAATAAAGCCCTCAAAGGCGGCCTCGTCGGGCTCAAAGCTGCCGAGCCATTCGCCCGCGCGTTCCATGCGCTCAATCGAGGGGTCGACCGCCGGGTCGCGGTAGGTGTAGAACGCAGTCTGGCGCTCGCCGGCCGCGCGGAATCCGCAGCCGTACGCACCGCCCTTCACGCGGATCTCGTTCCACAGGTAGTCGTAGGAGAGCGCGTTGGCGGCAACCGCCCAGGCGCCCGTCACGTCAATGCCCAGACGGCGCGGATCGCACGCGCGCGCCGCAAAGCAGATGTCGCTGGGGATGACGAAAGCCTCGTGACGGTCGCGCGGCTCCGGCACCACGAGCGCGTTGCGGCCGGCATCGGCGCCGTCGCCCGCGCCAAGCCCCAGGTCGCCCGCGGCATCCCAGTACGCATTGAAGTCCTCGTCGCTGCCGGTAAAGCTCGCCATGCAGCCATCGGCCACAAAGATGCGGCCTGCCAGCTCGGCAAGCTTGGCACGCAGGCCGTCCAGGCGCTCGTCAAAGTGCTCGAGCAGATCGCGCAGGAACAGGTAGAAGTCCACGCCCGAAAGCTGCTCGCGCACCACGGCCGAAGGCGAGCTGTAGCTCATCGCGCGACCGAGCGCTGCCGAGTGTCCGTTGTTGATAAATCCCTGCTCAAGCCCAATGCGAATCTGCGTGAGCACGTCGCGCACGCGGTCGGCGTCAGCATCGAGCAACAGCGTGCTCGACCACACCTCGCGCGGCAGGCTCGCCAGCGCGTCGATCTTTTCGGACAGGGCGCCGGCGCTCACCAGCAGGTAGGGGCGCACGCCGTCCACGTCGGGCTGCGTCATGACCTCGGTCGTAAAGCTCAAAAAGCCGAGCTTGCCGGCAAGCAAGTTGTCGAGCTCCTCGGCCGAGTGCTCGCGCGTGGGCAGCTGCTTGAGCAGGCGGCAGAGCAGCGTCACGTAGGGCAGGTCCTCAAATGCGACGCAGCTCAGGTCGAAATACTGCATGGCGTAGGCCAGGCGGTTGGTGGGGATGCCGTGGCGCAGACAGGGGATAGGCGCGGTCGTGTCCACAACGAGCGGCGGCTCGGGGCGCGCCTCGCCAATGTCGGATACGCGGAGGCGCGGCAGCGTGGCCTTGTCCTCGGGCGTGTCCTCGGCCTCCTGCGCGGCACGCAGCGCGGCCGTGCGCTCGACCACGTCCGCCAGCTCGGCATCGGTCATGGCGTCGCGCTTGGCTGCCAGCTCGGCGGCCTCGGCGCCCTCCGCACCCTCGGCAGCGTCTACCGGAACCAGCTCGACCAGCGCCATGTGGTCGTTCTCCAGCACGAGCTCGCGCAGCAGGTCCTCAAAGTAGCTGCCGTCCAGCTCGCCGCGCAGCTCCTCGTACACTGGGCCGTACTTGAGCGCCAGCGTCGCGGCGTCGTCATCGTAGAGCCAGGTGCTCAGCGCGTCGCACGCAATGGCCACGCCGTCGGCGATGCCATAGTCGCGCTGGCGCAGGTCGTACTCGTTGCTGCTGATGATGGCCTCCAGGCGCTCGCGCGGAACGCCGTGCTCGCACAGGTCGTGGCAGGCGTCCTGGAACACGCGGCGCAGCTCGCGCGCTATGCCGGGCTGCGCGTTCTGCAGCATGATGAGCTCGTAGGGCTGCAGGCTCTCGGCCGCGGTGTAGCTCACCACGTTGCCGCCCAGGCCGGCGGCCAGAATGGCCTTCTTAACCGGTGCCTCGTTGGAACCCAGCAACGCCTCGAACAGGATGTCCGCCGCGATCGTGCGCTTGCGGTCGAGCGCACTGCCCAGCACCAGGCCCAGGCCCACCAGGGCGTTCTCGGGCGTGGTGGCCATCTCGACGCGCTTATACTCGCAGGTCACAGGCTCCTGCACGTCCAGCGGATTGGGCGCCAGCGCGGACGGGTCCTCGCCGGCGGCAACGGCAGCGTCCATGCGGCGGCTCGCGGCACTCGGCTGCGACAGATAGCGCTCGTCCAAAAAGGCCAGCGCGCGGTCCACGTCCAGGTCGCCGTAGAGCGTAATGTAGGAGTTGGAAGGATTGTAGTGGCGCGCGTGCGTGTCCAGGAACTGCTCGTAGGTGAGCGCGGGAATCGCGCGCGGGTCACCGCCGCTCTCGTGCGCATAGGCGGTATCGGGATAGAGCGCGGCGTTGACGGCGTCGTCCAGCACGCTCATGGGGTCGGACAGCGCACCCTTCATCTCGTTGAACACCACGCCGTTATAGCGCAGCGTGCCCTCGCGCAGGCTGGCGGAGCTGTCGCCGTCCTCGCCCTCGACGCCCTCCGGCAGGTCCAGCTCGTAGTGCCAGCCCTCCTGCTCAAAAATGGTGGGCTTGGTATAGATGGCCGGGTTGAACACCGCGTCCAGGTACACGTCCATCAGGTTGTACAGATCCTGCTCGTTGGTGGTGGCAACGGGGTAGATGGTCTTGTCGGGGTAGGTCATGGCGTTGAGGAACGTCTGCATGGAGCTCTTGATCAGGTCGACAAACGGCTCCTTGACGGGAAACTTAGCCGATCCGCACAGCACCGAGTGCTCAAGAATATGGAACACGCCGGTGGAATCGGCCGGCGGCGTCTTAAAGCCAATGGCAAAGGTCTTGTTTTCGTCGTCGCACGCCAGGTACAGCAGGCGAGCGCCCGAGGCAGTGTGGCGCAGCACGTAGGCGTCCGAGTCGAGCTCGGGCACGGTCTCGCAACGCTCGACGGCAAAGCCGTGGCAGGTAGTGCCGGGTACCAGCAGCGCGGCGGCAGCGGCGCGCGGGTCGGTTGAGATGGTGGGCATATGCAGCCTCCTTTGACGCCCCAGCGGGGGCGAATCGAGTCGAATCCTCGAGAGTATACCCATATGGGGCCGCGGCTCTGCGGCGAACTGGAGACGATGTGGGTGGCCTAGCCTAGCTAGGTTGATAACGAATGCCGCGGGTAGCCGCTGCACCCCACTAAAGTGAAATAACACCCCGTTTACCGAATCATTTAGGAAATATATGGACTCCTAAAAAGTTCTAATACAATATAAGTCATCTATCTATAAGCTGCTGATTCCTTGCAAAGGTATGGTTGATATGGTTGAAGCAAATAGCGTTATCCCCCTGTACAAACAGATTGTTCGTGCGCTTTCTGATTCGATCGCCAACGGCACGTACCGCCCGGGAGATAAGCTTCCGACCGAGGCGGAGCTCATCGAGCAATTTGGCGTGAGCCGAATAACGGTTCGCTCCGCAATTAAAGAAATGGAAGATGCTGGGCTTGTTGAGAGGGCCCGCGGCAAGGGCACGTTCGTTTCGTCGGACACACAGATGTATGCCGCGGACGACCGTGAGAGCTTTACCCATTCGTGCCAGCTTGCTGGAAAACAGGCGTCTACCAGGGTTCTCGCAATGGGCTGGGACTTCCCAAGCCTGCGAGACGCGAAGTTCCTGGGCGTAGACGATACCCAAAAGGTATTGCGTAGTCGTCGTCTGCGCCTTGTGGATGACAAGCCCACGATGCTGGAAACCAATAGCTATTCCGTTGCGCTTTCTTTTTTGGAGCATGAATCCCTCGAGGATTCGCTGATGGCGGTACTCGATCGCCAGGGGATCAAGATGGGCCCCAACACGCGTACGCTCGAGGTCTGCTATGCGAGCGAGCTCGAGGCGGCATACCTTAACGTGGAACTGGACTCTCCGCTGCTTCTGTTTGTCGATAGACGTTATGCTCCAAGCGGCGAGCCGCTTTTCATCTCCCGTCAGGTGTACTGCACCGAGCGACTGAAGTTCTATCTGTAAGCAAGGGCGGCCGTTCTGTAAAAGGAGCGGCCGTTTTACCGACCAATTGTTACCGTTCGCGGAATTAGAGAACTAACGCACCGCAAAAAAGGAAATTGCTTATATACTTTGTTATGACAATATAGTACGTCTTATTGATATTGGAGAACTATGAATAAGATATTGCTAGCGAGTCATGGTTATCTCGCCCAAGGCATGAAAAGCTCTCTGGAGATTCTGATGGGCACTAACGACCGAATCGAGTGCCTGTGCGCCTATATCGATGACGACACGAGGGATGTCGCAGCGCTTATCGATGCTTGGATGGAGACGAGGGACCCTGCCGACTCTTGGTTTGTCGTGACTGACATCTTTGGCGGCTCTGTAAACAACGAATTCATTCAGAGGCAGACTGCCGGATCGTTTACGTTGATCACCGGAATGAACTTGCCGCTGCTGGTGGAAATGGTTACACAGCTGGACTCCCTGGATGCGGACAAGGCCAAAGCCGCGGTCGAGGGGTCGCGTTCATTTATCCAGCTTTGTGAGGCGGCGGATATGCTCGCCGATGTCGAAGAAGAAGAGTTCTAGCTCAAGCTTCAACGAATAATTCAACCCTGTCATTACCTTTATTACGTGCGGAGATGATTACGATGATTAAGCTTACGAGAGTTGATTACCGATTGATTCACGGCCAGGTCGCCATGTCTTGGACACATGCGCTGGACGTCGATTGCATCCTGTGTGCCAGCGACGCCGTGGCAAAAGACGACATGAGAAAAGCCGCATTGAGGCTAGCTCGTCCCAACGGCGTGAAGCTCGTCATAAAAGACGTAAACGCTGCTATCGAGGCGCTCAACAGCGGCGTCACCGACAAGTATTCGCTGTTTATCATTGTCGAGACGATCGAGGATGCCTATCGCCTTGCTAAGGGTTGCAAAGACATCAAGGAGATCAATCTGGGCGGAACCCGAAAGTCTCCCGAGACCACGCTTCATCCGACCCCCGCGATCTTTGCGACCGAAACTGATGCCGAGCATATCCAAGAGCTTGTCAACGATGGCGTGGTTATCGAAATCCGTCAGGTCCCCAATGACTCAAAGGTATTTGCCAAGGACGTTTTCTAGCTGGAAACATGCCATTGTCTAGCATTTATTAACTAGGTCCTCCTTTCTTTAGCCCG
>CABULX010000020.1 GCA_902492545.1 uncultured Collinsella sp.
ACGGAGAGCACATTAAGTGCTCTCCGGCTCGTGCGGAACTCGCGATCGACCTTATATATTTGCCCTCCCCGGGGCTCCCGCACAACGGGACCTCAGTTGGGTTCTATCCCGTATGGCAGTCGCTTCGCTCCTGCCCGCCTTGGTTGTGAGGGCGGTTTGGCGTTGGAACGGTTCTTTCTGATATATGCTGGTTGCGGCTCTTCTTTTGGGAGGAGTCGCTTTTTTGTTGCTAGGAGGTTGGCCCGTGGTTGATGGGGAGAATCGTTCTGAGCTGCTTTCCACAGATTGGAACCAGGAGTGGATGCAGATGCAGGCTGCTCGGCGGCGGGCTAATGATTCTTTTGAATGGGATAAGCGGGCTCGGCATTTTCGGCCGTTGGAGACTGCCCCTTATGCTCGGGATTTTATAAAGCTGTTGGCGTTGAAGCCTGGTGAGTCGGTGCTTGATATGGGGTGTGGGGCTGGGTCGATTGCTATTCCGCTTGCTCAGGCTGGGCATTCCGTGATTGCTGCCGACTTCTCTCCTGCCATGTTGGGCACGCTTGATGCCGGCATTGAGTATTACGGGCTCGAAGATCTTATTACGCCGCTTGAGCTTGCTTGGGATGATGATTGGGATTTGGTTGGACCGGTCGCGAAAGCGGTGGATGTTGCCTTTGCCAGTCGCTCTGTCACCACGACCAACCTAAAAGGCGCGCTTGCCAAGCTCGACCGCACGGCTCGCCGGCGTTGTGCTGTCACGATGGTCGCCAACTCCAGCCCGCGCTATGACCTGCACGTGATGAACGCCATCGGCGCCTCGGTTACCTGCAGTAATGGCTTTGTGTACGCCTTCAACATCCTCATTCAGATGGGTGCGTTGCCGCAGGTTACGTACTTTGAATCGCCTCGTCGCGATACCTTCGATAGCCTTGAGGCAGGTGTGGCGGATTTTTCCCGTATGCTCGAGCATGGCAACGAGGATAAGATCGACCGCCTGCGCGACTACATCGCTCAACACATGATTGAGAACCCCCATGCCGGTGAGCCGGGCTCCAAGGGCGTGCCGCAGGGGCGCTATATGCTCGATCATGTCCGCAAGGTTCGTTGGGCGTTTATCGCATGGGAGCCGGTCTCTGCGCCCAGCTCATAGCCTGTTCGCAGCCCGCACCGCCCACTCACTCGGCATCCGCATTCTTTTTGAACTGGGCAAACGCGCTCCACACCGCGCCGTTCCTGCGCTATCGTGGGACAGCTCACGTAGATTAAGGCCCCGTCGCGGGGCGCCCCATACATAGAAAGCGAGAACCCATGGCACTGACAGGAGCCCAGGTCAAGCAGCTTCGCAGCATGGCCCATCACCTCAACCCCGCCATCATCATCGGCAAGTCCGACGTCAACGAGGGCACCGTCGAGCAGACGGTCGCCTACCTGGAGAAGCACGAGCTCGTTAAGTGCTCCGTGCTCGATGGCTCTAGCCTTTCCGCCCGCGAGGCCGCCGAAGAGCTCGCCGAGCGCTGCCACGCCGAGGTCGTCCAGGTCATCGGCCGCAAGTTCTCACTGTATCGCGAGTCCTCGCGCAAGGACATCGAGAAGATCAAGCTCGTCTAAGAGCCAATGATCCGGCGAGCCAACACATAGCAAGCTTACGGGTGCCCAAGTACTTCGGGCGCCCGTTTTTTATCGCTCGACCAGCACGCGATTGAGCCGCCCCTCCACCAAGCGCTCGTATAGACGCCGCGTCTCGGGCTCGGGCACGCCATTGACCTGCTCCCTCAGATGGTGCATATGCCCGCTGTACAGCTCGACGATATCGCGCCGCCGCCCCGCCGCGCTGTAGACACGCATGGCGCAGCGCACCATATCCTCACGCGCCGTTTCCTGCCGAAGCCCCGACTCCGCCAGCCAAATCGCCGACTGCAGGTCGTTTTCTTCTAGAGCGGCATTTGCTCCCTTAATCATGCAATCGATGTACTTTGACTGCATAATGCGCCGCATGCGCAAAAAGTAGGTGGGATTACAGCCATTGGGAACATACAACGGTCCGGCATAAAGCTGCTCAATCTTAAGGCACAACTCGACCAGATGGGGCCCGCGCGCACCCGTGCGATTTCCCAAAACCTCGCGGCTTATCTGGTCAAACAGCCGTACATCGGTCTTGACGTAGTCACCGTTGAGCCCAATGCATTCATTTTGGATGAGCACGCATGACTTGCCATCCGGCGTCGGCCCCAAAGCCGACCGCAAGCGCGATATCGTCGAGTACAGGTTGTTGCGGGCGCTATTGAACTCGGCATGGGGCCACAGCTCCATGGCCAGCGTCTCACGATCGACGAGCGCATCCATGCCCAGCGCAAGCCGCTCGGCAAGCGTCGCCGCCTTCTTGCGGCGCCACATTTTGTCCGTGATGGGAAACCCGTCGCGCTCGGCGCGAAACGCACCAAACATGCGAATCTCGATATGGTCGATGGTATCAACGGCTTTAACCTCGCCGGCCTGGAATAGGCGCTCGCTCTCCCCTTCCAAATCGTCGCGCAGCGAGTACCGCGACAGCTCGCGCACGGGAAGCTTCTTGCGTATCCTGGCCGCCGGCTCGCCCAGACAATGCATGGCAAGGCGCGCAAAGAGCCGATACGATGGCTCTAGAATCCCCGCACGATTCATGGACATCCAGGCCGCAAGATCGCTGTCTCGGCCCGCACAGGCCAAATGCAGCGCCACCATCCAGGCTTCTGCGCCACCAACCTGCGTCTGGCTTATATCGAGCAACTCCGCTTCCTCGCGCACCGAAACCATCGAGGTGTTACGCAGATATGCCGCGCGTTCCAGCAGCAATGCGTTATCGCGCATGTACGCAATCGACTCCTCGGCAAGTTTGAGCACTTGGACCGCACGGAACTTTGCATTAACCGGCCGTCCCTCTGCCAGCGACTGCCAGCCTTCTAGCAACAGGCCAAACAGCTGAATCTGGTTGTCGCGCATGCGCACAGCAAAACGATCGAGCTCGTTGAACGCCGCGTCGTCGGTTACCGGCAAGCCGGAAAGGAGCCGCCGTGCCGCCAACACCATGCGCACCCAGATAGCCATCGCCTTAAGCCCGCGTACGTCGAGCGCCTCCCGCACCACCGTCATCTCGTCGTCGCGCTCGTCGGTTCCCGCAAACGACCCGTCAAAGAGCTCCACCAGCATACTATCGGCCCGTATAACAATCCCCGCGATGTCGAGCTCGCAGTCGTAGGCCTTGCTCGTTTTGAGCTGCTGTAGAACGCCGCCGTCATCTCCCCGCTCGGTCAGGCACCGCTTGACCTCGATATGCGCAGACAACATATCGAGTGCGGTATGGGATGTCTCGATTTCTGGCACGGCCAGGTTCGTAGGGAGCCCAAGCCCGTTGTCCCCATAGCAAACAGCCGTCAGTGTCTGGGCCACCCTCCATGAAACAGGGTCTATTTCGCAGGCCGCCCGTTCGCCCCCGCGCTCGATAACCGATGCCATATAGCGAGCGAGCTTTGTATTGGACACGCTGACCGCTGCCAGATATACGCCGAGCGCCTCGGCAGGCGTTGGCTCTGGAGCCGGATCGTCGGCATCGATCGTGCCCAGCGCTGCTCGGCAGATATCGGCCCCGTGCCCCGTCAGAGCCAGATCGACCCCATACTGCCCAGCGAGTTCAAGGACCGCTTCACGGTCCAAAAAGGCGTCCGCCAGGCCCATCGCCGCATCGCATCGGCCCGCCTTAAGCAAAATCCGGGCCGCCCTCGGAACAAGTTCGGGGCGAACCTCGGCCACCAACTTACGCAAACGCAAGCGTCCGTTATCCTCCGTGCCCAGACACGTAAAACTCCGCTCGGCGGGATCCAAGCCAAAGATCGGGTAGTCGCGTACAAAGTAGGACTGGTCGACCATCGACAGCCTCACCCCGCAAGCCTCGAGTTCTGCGATATTGCCCTCGCCCATCAAAACCATGAGACATGCCACGCAAAACAGCGCATTATTGTCGAGCGAAGCCAGATCGGCAAGTGCCGCGCCATATACGTTGACAATCTCGTTTTCGAGCAGACCGGCTACGTCGCCTTGGCCATACAGACCTGTCTGCAATGCCGAAACGAGCTCGGGCACGCCCTGCGTGAGCTGATAAAAGTCGAGCGATGTGCTGATCGAAAACGCCGATGCCCACGCCGAATACTCATAGGCATGCACCTTGAGCATCTGCGCATTGATCTTAACCGAATCGCCCAGCCCATGAATCAGCTGACGATTTGAAGGACGGCAGGAAATAAAGACCCCTACCCCCATAGCGCGCAGGCCGCGAATCCTTTCGATGAGGTCTTCGGTATCGTGCCGATCGAGGTTTGGCACATTATCAATCGCGATAAGAGAGTGCGGTTTGTCTTTGAGTTCTTCGGTAACCACCTCGAGCTGCATAAACACCTCGCGCCCAATGGCACGATCGGCCTCGATAATCCGCACGGGACCTCGCGTCGGGTCGCATTTAACCTCATGGGTGTACTGCAGCAGCACCGAGGTCTTCCCAAACCCGTCGGGCGCATAAAGAACCACGATGCCGGCCTTTCGGCCCTTGGCGATAAGCTCATTCATCAAGCGTTCGCGTCGCACCATATAGCCTCCGCCCAACGGCATCAGCTCGAGCTCGTCTATACCGCTCAAATCGTTTACCATGCCCGCTCCTCCACTCGACCGTATGGACACTGTAGCCGCAAGACCATACAAGCCGCGCTATGAATAGAGCGCCCTTGTGTTTTAGGTTGTCTTTTGGTACGCAAGCGGCAAGTTTTTGTACAGCGAGGGCCGATTGTTATTAATCCCCCGACTAATCGGTCTTTAAGCAGGTAAATGAGCTTGTCAGCTTGTCCCATCTAAGCGGCAGTGTAACGCAGATGAACAAGGTTCAGCCATGTCATTCAACTCGCCTAGCACCCGCTACCGTCTACGACCTTCTAGTGGCATTTTTGCATAGAATCTGGTATAGAATGAATCAAGCTGTTGGGCATCTGGCGTTCGTCAAGCTTGCGGCAAGATTTTGGTCAAGTGGGCGGACAGGGATAGCAAAAAGGCCCCCGCAAAGCGGAGGCCTTAGGCAAGGCTATGTCGAGCTGCAGGATTCGCGCTACTCGCAGAGCGAAAGGGCGGCCTCGTCGGCAACGACAACGCAGTTGGTGTGCAGCTGCAGGATCGAAGCCGGGCACTCGGGCGTAACCGGGCCATAGCACATGTCATGCACGGCCTGAGCCTTGGCCTCGCCGTTGGCGACGACCAGGATCATGCGGGCATACATGATGGTCTGGGTACCCATGGTGTAGGCCTGACGGGGAACATCGTCGATGCTGTCGAACAGGCGGCTGTTGGCCTGAATGGTGCTCTCGGTAAGGTCGACACAGTGCGTGCCCTTGGAGAAGTGGTCATCGGGCTCGTTGAAGCCGATGTGGCCGTTGTTGCCAATGCCGAGCAGCTGCAGATCCGGGTAACCGGCGTCAGCGACGATCTTGTCGTACTCAGAGCACGCAGCGGCGGCGTCGGGGTTGGAACCGTCGGGCACATGCGTGTTGTTCAGGTCGATGTTGATGTGATCGAAGAAGTTCTCACGCATGAAGTAGTGATAGCTCTGGGGATCGTCGTGCGAAAGGCCGCGATACTCGTCCAGGTTGTAGGTGCTGACCTCGGCAAAGTCGACGTCGCCCTTCTTGTACCAAGTAGCGAGCTGCTTGTAGGCTCCGATCGGGGTGGAGCCGGTGGCAAGACCCAGCACACAGTCGGGCTTGAGGATAACCTGGGCCGAGATGATATTAGCGGCCTTGCGGCTCATATCCTCGTAGTCTTTAGCTTTAATGATCTTCATTACGCGTCCTTTCTCGTACAAGAGAGGCAAGGCTCCCTTACAAGCACTTGCCCGCGGCCCGCGTCGGCCGCAACCAACGTGTGCGGCCACCAGGGCGAGGTCGCGTAATGTATGTGTCTCGTGTCTAGCCGCGTCGAGGCCCCTGCCCGTCCACGGTGACCCAAAGCCTTTTAGCTTCGGACAAATCCCATCTTGCCACTGAGGGCGTCCTCTTTCAAGGGCGCCCTCCGTAAACGTGTTTGAATTGTAGACTAATGGCCACGTGCACTTGCTAGCGCTCGCGAGCAACGATGAGCTGGTCCATCTCTTCAACATGCACGCCAACGGAGCCCTTGATGCTCGAGAACTCAACGGAGTTGCACACCAAGATGGGAACCGTCACATCGTAGCCCTCGGCAGCAATTGCCTCGCGATCGAACTCAATGAGCACATCGCCCTTATGGACGATGTCACCCACTTGCGCATGTACGGTAAAGTGCTTGCCCTCGAGCTGAACAGTGTCCAAACCAACGTGGATGAGCACGCCCAAGCCATCGACCGTGTTAAGCGCAACGGCGTGTCCCGTGGGAAAAATAGCCTCGACCTTGGCATCAGCCGGCGCGATCACGCGCGTACCCGTAGGCTGAATGGCAACGCCCTGGCCCAAAAGGCCGGTGGCAAACGTCTGATCGTTTACCTCGGAAAGCGGAATGACATCGCCCGAGATGGGAGCATCCAGCGTAAGGACTCGACCACGCATACCAAAAGACCTTAGGACTTTAGTGAACATGCTCCCCCTCGGACATACCAATCAATCAAAATAACCTTAACAGTTTACCACTTGGCAACGGTTTTTGACCATTAGGGAAGTTCGCGCTTGACAACCTCGACGATGTCGTCGACAACGCGCTGGGTCAGCTCGTGCGTCTCGGCCTCGGCCATCACGCGGACCAGCGGCTCGGTGCCGCTCGGGCGCACCAGAATGCGGCCGCGGCCGTCAAGCTCCTTCTCGGCAGCAGCAACGGCATCCCAGATGGGCTGGCAATCGTCCAGACCAGCCTTGTTGTCGGAATGCACGTTGACGAGTACCTGCGGGTACTTCTTCATGATGCCGGCAAGATCGGTGAGGGTACGACCGGTGCGCTTGAGCACGGCCAGCAGCTGCAGAGCCGTCACCAAGCCGTCACCGGTGGTGTTGTGCTCCAGGAAGATGATGTGGCCGGACTGTTCGCCGCCGATGACGGCGCCGTCCGCGAGCATGCGCTCCAAAACGTAGCGGTCGCCCACGGCGGTCTGAACCATCTCGAAGCCCTGCTCCTTCATAGCGATGGAGAAGCCCAGGTTGCACATGACGGTCGAGACGATCTCGGAGTTGGCGAGCTTGCCGCGAGCGGCGAGGTCAGAACCGCAGATAGCCAGGATGTAGTCACCGTCGATCTCATTGCCCTCGCTGTCCACGAACAGCACGCGGTCGGCGTCGCCGTCGTGGGCCAGACCGATGTCAGCATGGGTGCGCAGCACGAGCTCGCGCAGGGGCTCGAGGTGCGTAGAGCCGCACTCAACGTTAATGTCGGTGCCGCAGTAATCGGTGTTGATGGCATGGACCGTGGCACCCAGGCGCTGCAGCGCGGCGGGCGTAGTCTGGCAGGAAGCACCGTGACCGCAGTCGACGGCAACGACTAGGCCGTCGAGCCTCAGGCCATCGAGCGTATCGATGGCGTGGTCGACGTATGCCTTGCGAGCGTCCTTCATCTTGATGATGTGGCCCACACCGGCGCCGGTCGGCAGCGTGTCGGCAGCCATGGCTTCCTCGGACATGACCCAGGCGCTGATCTCTTCCTCGACAGCATCGGGAAGCTTCATACCCTTGCGGCTAAAGAACTTGATGCCGTTGAACTCCGGCGGATTGTGCGAAGCGGAGATGACAATGCCGCCATCGAGCTCGTTTTGAACAGTGAGCAGCGCCACGGCGGGCGTGGGGATAACGCCGCAGCAATGAGGACGGCCGCCCTCGGCCATAATGCCGGCGGTCAGAGCGCTCTCGAGCATGGTGCCCGAAAGGCGCGTGTCACGGCCGATGCAGATGTCCGGACCAAGAAACTTGGTCGCCGCGCGACCCAGACGAAACGCGAGGTCGCACGAAAGATCGGCGTTGGCGACGCCACGGACGCCATCGGTACCGAAGATGTTCTGGGGCATAGGATTGCTCCTTCCCTAGCAGGCGATATGCAACCGCCCACCCTAGTCGAAAAAGAAAAGCGGGACCCGCCGAGGAATCGGCAGGCCCCGCTTGTACATTGTATCTCGAAAGGAGATAAAACCTTAGCGCTTGGAGAACTGGGGAGCGCGGCGGGCCTTCTTGAGGCCGTACTTCTTGCGCTCGACCACGCGAGCATCGCGCGTAAGGAAACCGGCCTTCTTGAGGTCAGCACGGTAGTCGCCAGCGTTCAGAAGAGCGCGAGCGATGCCCAGGCGCAAAGCGCCGGACTGACCGGAGATGCCGCCGCCATCGCACAGAGCGATAACGTCGAACTGACCGGCGGTGTCGGTCACCTTGAAGGGAGCAAGGGCGTTCTCAACGAGCTGATGACGGCCGAAATACTGCTCGGCGTCACGCTTGTTGATGGTCACCTTGCCGGTGCCGGGGACGAGACGGACGCGGGCGACGGCGTTCTTACGACGGCCGGTACCCTGGTAGACAACGGTGTTCTCAGCCATCTTTAAGCCTCCAGCTCAATCTTCGTGGGGTTCTGGGCAGCATGCGGATGCTCGGCACCAGCGTAGACCTTAAGCTTGGTCATCTGGGCGCGGCCGAGGGTGGTCTTGGGCAGCATACCGCGAACGGCGCGCTCGATGACCTTCTCCGGGTGCTTCTCCATAGCCTGGCGGAAGCTCTCAGCCTTGAGGCCGCCGTTGTAGCCGCTGTGGCGATAATAGGTCTTCGTGTCGGCCTTGTTACCGGTAAGCTGGACCTTATCGGCGTTGATGACGACAACGAAGTCGCCGCAGTCGCTGTTGGGCGTGAACTGGGGCTTGTTCTTACCGCGCAGGATCATTGCGATCTGGGTGGCAAGACGGCCCAGGACAGCACCATCGGCGTCGACGAGAACCCAGTTGCGCTGGACCTCGCCCTGCTTGGCGTAGTGAGTCGATTTCGAAATCACTTAGACTCCTCCATGTACAGTACGTGTTGTTACAGAGATTCACGGGGCTCTGCAAGTAACCCGTCCATATTACCCCGCTCGCCGTACGAGTCAACAGGTATTTTGGCTCCGACCAGAGTTTCTGCACATGTCATCCACGAGCCGTGATTTTTCCAGCTCTTGAGCTGTTGTCATTTTTTGAGGGTTCGCTATCGCTAGCGCTCAACGAACTCTTGGATTTCCGCGAGCAGGCGCTTTGCCTCCTGACGGCCCTGGATATACAGGTCCAAAAGCTTTGCCGGATCGTGCTCGACATGGCCGACCTCGACCGGCTTTTGCGGAGCGACGACCAACGCGCGGCCCTCGCGCTCATACTTCCACAGGTGCATACGCTGGATGTTGTAACGGTCGTGGCGCGTCTCGATAGCCTCGAGCAGATAGGGGTAGTCGGCATAGCGGGCGCGCGCGGCCGGCATAAACTCGTAGGGCTTTTTCTCATACGAACGGTCCTGCGTGACAATGACGACCGCACGGTCGAAGCCCGCCTCCTCGAGCACATGCTCGATAGGAACCGAATCGGCTACGCCGCCGTCGACGTATTTGTGCCCGTCAATCTCGACCGGCGGCGTCACCAGCGGCAACGAGGTCGAGGCGCGCACGGCGTCGAGATCGAGCACGGCGCTTTTGACCGGGAGGTACGTGGCCGTTCCAAACAGCATGTCCGTCGCGACGGCGTACATCTCGATGGGGCTCGCGTCGAACGTCTCGTTGTCAAAGGGATCCAGGCGGTCCTGAACATCGTTGAAGATAAAGTCGTAACCCACAATAGAGCCCGTGGACGCAAACGATGCGGCGCCCATGAAGCGGCTGTCGCTGCAGAAAGCCAGGTTGATGCGGTTGGCACGACCGATCTGGTGCGACTTGTAGTTCACGCCGTTGAGGGCGCCGGCCGATACACCGTAGACAGCCGGAATCTCGACGCCAGCCTCCATGAGAACGTCGAGCACGCCCGCGGTAAACTGCCCACGAAAACTGCCGCCCTCCAGGACGAGCGCGACCTTGCCGGCGTTCTTTGCCTTATCTTCTGCAGTCATATTGACCTCCTGCGATTGCGTTTTGGCTTTCTTCTACCCAGTTTTGGGATGGCGAGCGCGCAGGTTTTGGAGTTGAGGGGGCGGGACGATCAAGCCAACCCCCAGAGCAGTCAATTTGGGACGGGGCTTTTTTAGCTACCCCTATATGCCGACTGATCGTTATCCCAGCTCCAGATGATTCATCGGCAGTCAAAGGATAGCTAAAAAAGCCCCGTCCCAAATTGACTGCTCCACAACGATCATGAGCGGCCGTTGGGAAAGCGCGTCCCGGTCTCAGAGCAAATTCCGGGTCGCAGTTTCCGCTTGAGGCGCCATCCGGAAACTACATCCCAGTCTGAGCGCGGATTCCGGGATGGACTTTCCGCCTGGGCCGCCATTGGGAAAGCGTGTCCCGGCCTGCGTTGACGCGGCATTTTCTTTACGCCCGCGCCCTGCACAGAGTTCGATTCTCCGCGGGTAGAGATGACGTTGGCGCGGGGGCATTATCGGCTGTCATCCGATCGACATCGCATCTGTTTTGGGCTGAGGCATTGCGCGGAGAATCCGCGTATTTGCTTCGCAAATACGCACCGGCTTCGGCCGCCTGCCGGCGTCCTCGCCCGCGGGCTAAAAACGCTCACGCGTTTTCTTTACGCCCGCGCCCTGCGCAGAGTTCGATTCTCCGCGGTATCTATATGTAATAAAAAAGCAGGTAGAGACACTTCTCTACCTGCTTGTAACTATTGGTGGAGCTGGCGTTCATTCGGTCGAACACCTCGCCACCTGGACCTATAGCGCCAGGCAGCGACGGATTATCGCCCAAGCCGGCAGAATCGTCAAACGTGAACGCCACGCGCAGGCCGTCGTCATCGTCGGGGCCGCCCAGCACCACGCGCGCCACGAACGTGCGCAGGAGCTGCGCGTCGTCCACCTCGGCGGCGGCCATGCCCCCAAGCCAGAACAGCGCGCGGTCGTAGTCAAGGCGGGCGGCCTCAAGGGCCTCGGCCGTGCGCAGCTCGTCCTTGAGGAGCGCCTGCCGCTGCTTCAGCGCGTCTATGCGCTCCTTGCCGCCCGGCGGCGCGATGCCCGACTCGATGGCCGCCCATATGTTGGAGAACGCCGTCTCGATCTTGACCAGCTCGCCCTTTATGGTCTCGCTCAAGGGCTTCTCGTCGGCGCGCTCCTCCTCGGCGTCGGCCAGCATGCGAGCGATGCGCTCGCGGCTGTCGGCGCTGCCCAGGGCCTCGCGCACGGCGTCGGCCACGCGCTTCTCCACGGCATCGCGGCGCACGGTGCGTCCGCAGCTGCGGCAGCGGTAGTAGTGATAGGGCCTGCCCGACTTGCCCGTGCCGCTGGTGCCGGTCATCAGCCCGCCGTCGCGCCCGTCGTAGAGCTTGCCCGTGAGCGGGAAGTCCCACGCTTCGGTCTTGGCGCGGGGCCTGTGCGAGTCCTCAAGCATCCGTATCACCCTCTCCTCGTCATCCATGGGAACGATGGCGGGCATGCCGCCGGGCACGACCACGCCCGCGTAGCGGTACTCCCCGCCGTTCTCCCGCCGCATCAGTATGCGGCGCACCGTCTGGAAGCGCCACTTGCCGCCGCGCTTGGTGCGGTACGGCTCCCAGGCGCGTACCACGTCGGCCACCGACTTGCCCGACAAGACCATGCGCACGCCCAGGCGGATGGCGGCGGCCTCCTCCTCGTTGACCACGTAGCGCCCGTCCACTATGTCCCAGCCGTAGCGCACGCAGCCGTTGGCCATGCACCGCTCGGCGTTCTTCTGTATGCCGTCGCGTATGCGCTCGCCGTCGAGCGCGCTCTCGTACTCCGCCAGCACCTCCAGCATGCCCAGCTGCAGCACGCCCGCCGAGCCGTCCGAAATGTCCTCGCCCGCGTACAGTATCTCGACGCGGCAGCGGCGCAGCATGATGCGCGCCATGGCCATCTCGTCGCGGTTGCGCATGATTCGGGTAACTTTATATATGACCACGAAATCGAACAGCCCTCGCTTGGCGTCGGCCATCATGCGCTGGAACTCGGCGCGGTCGGTGTTGGTGCCCGTCTGCGCGAAGTCGCAGTACGTGGCCACCACGCGCAGGTCGTTCTCGGCGCAGTAGGCGCGGGACTTCTCCACCTGTATCTCTATGGACTCGCCGCGCTGGTTGTGGCTCGAGAAGCGGGCGTATATCGCCGCGCGCCCGCCCACGGCTACTCCATCTCGTCGGCGGCCTGGAACCACACCACCGTGCCGATCACGCGCACGGGGCCGTCGTCCATGCCGAAAATCATGTCCTCGTAGTCCTCGAAGCTATCCGCCGACAGCATCAGCTTGGTGCTGCCCTTGTACCAGCGGCGCATGACCGCGCGGTAGTCCTCGGTCTCCACCACGGCGATGGACCCGTTGGCGGGCTGGCGGTCGGGGTCGACCAGCACGTGGCTGCCCTCGGGTATGACGCGGTTCATGCAGTCGCCCTCGACCTCCAGGGCGAACGCGCGCGGATGCCCGGCGCACACCGAGGCGGGCACCTCAACGCGGTGCGCTATCTCCTCCTCGTCGGCGAGCGCGCCGGCGTGCACGCGCCCGAGCGTGAGAAGCGGCACGGTTGCGCTGCTGGCCACCACGGGCATGGCACCGGCGGGCAAAACAACGCCATCTGTTCCCTCGTCAATAACCTCGCCTTTACTGATATTGAAATAATCCGCAATACGCTGAACTGCGCCCATGCGAGGCACTGCTCGCCCGTTTTCCCACTGAGATACGGCCATAGCGGAGACGGCGGCAACTTTGCCGAACTCCTCCTGCGTCATGTCGTGCTGCGTCCTAATCCTTCGGATGTTCTCGGCTATGCTCACGTGTCCTCCTTCCGCTGCGACCGTTAAAATCTTTTTACAGAATATGACAAATCTTCTTTACAGTCACTATATGTTTGGTTATAGTCTTAGGCATACCAAGCAAGGAGGTGATTCGATGGAATTGGTTGATGCGCGCAAGAAGGCACGGTACTCACAGGAGGCCGTGGCTGGCCTTCTCGGCATCTCGCGGCCCACGTACGCAAAGATGGAAAGCAACCCCGATAGCGTGACTATCGAGGACGCCAAAAAACTGGCAAAACTTTTCGGCGTGCGTGTGGCTGATATTTTTTTCGGCAGCAACGATAGTTAAACCTATAGATAGGAGACACACCATGACCACCAAGAGCCACCAGCCCGAGTTCGTCGCCGAGATCATCGGCAAAACGCTCGACCACCTCACCGACGACCGCAAGCGCGTGGCCGTCAACTTCGAGCTGGCCGAGAACGGCTGCATGGAGGAGACGCACGTCAGCCTCAAGCGCCGCATCGCGGCCATGTGGGGCTTCCAGACGAGCGGCATCGAGCTTCTGGAGGCGAGCATGACCTGGTTCGAGCTCGGCGGCATGCAGTTCAACGTCTACAGCTCCGTGCAGTTCAGCGTGAACGGCAAGGGCTGGAGCACCGACTTCAAGACCATCGCGCGCGACACCGCGTACGACGAGAAGGAGTAGGCCATGCTGAACGAGGTGACCGTACGGGGGGGGTTCACCGCCCTCAACGTGAAGAGCGGCAAGTGCGTGCTGCAGTTTGAGCTGGACCCGAAGTTCCGTGACTTCATCCCCAAGCTGGTGGAGTTCACGGGGCAGATGCTCAACATCCACGTGTACGACGACCAGGAGGTGATGTTCGTGGATAGGGACACCGGTGAGGTCGCCTACGAGGACGCCCCGCTGCTTCTGCCGGGCGTCGCGGGCGAATGACCCCGATACAGCGCGCCATGTGCGACGAGTGCGCCGCCATGATGCGCGAGTTCTACAAGAACCCAGAGAACGAGAGGAAGTTCCAGGAATGGAAAAGATCAAGGGAAAGAGGGTGCGCGTCGCAGCCGGCAAGCGAAAGACGCGCACCGCAACGGTTCACTTCCGAACCGAGACCAGTGTAACACCCGAGCAGCGCCGCGAGAGGCTGCAGGCCGTTTTCGCCGCCCTGTTCGTCTGCGCGTGCATCGCCGCCACATGGGCGCTGGAGGCAGCAGTATGGCCGAGGTAGACGCCAAGGCCCAGGCCCTCGTAGCCAAGGCGTGCGGCTGGGTTGCCTCGAACCCCGATACATGGGCGAAGCTGCGCCGCATCTGCTACCGCCTGATGCTGGAGGGCCACGTCATCCAGCGCGACAACGTGTACACCCTGGCGTGCCAGAACGGCATGACCGTGAGCGAGGCCAGCGAGTTCAAGCGCGACCACAACCTGTGGAGCGTGCTGTCCCGCTACATGGTGCTGCAGCGCCCCTCCATGCTGGCCGCCGTGAGCTTCCGCCGCACGCCGGTGGACTCCGTGGACCTGGTGGGCACGTGGGAGGCCATCGTGGGCCCAGCCGTTTTCGCCGCCTCCACGCTAACCGAGGCGCAGGGCATCTACGACAGGGGCGCGCAATGAGGTGCACCGTCACGGTCGAGGGCCGAATGCCGAGCCTGAACGACTACATCAGCGCCGAGCGCGCCAACCGCTACAAGGCGGCGGCCATGAAGAAGCGCGAGACGGCGCGCGTGAGGGCGGCGGCCATGCAGCAGCGCGCGCCGCGCTTCGAGCGCCGGGTGACCGTGCGCACCACGTTCTACGAGCCCGACATGCGCCGCGACGCCGACAACGTGGGCTTCGCGCGCAAGTTCGTGCTCGACGGCCTGGTGGCGGCGGGCGTAATCAAGGACGACTCCCGCAAGTACGTGGAGCAGTGCCCCGACAGGGTGCTCACCGACAGGGCGCGCCCCCGCGTGGTCGTGGAGGTGAGCGACGAGTGACCCGCCGAGACAAGGGCAGGCCACACAGGGCGTGGCGCAAGGCCGACCTCGACCGCATAGCCGAGCTGGCGGGAAAGGTGCCCGCCCGCGAGATTCGCCGCGAGCTGCGGCTGTCCAAGAACCAGTTGGATAACGCGCGGCGCGTGATCAACGCCAGCGGCGGCCACGTGTCCCTGCGCTGCTACCGCCACCGCCTGGAGCTGTGCCCGTCGTGCGGGTGCCGCAGGGCGACCCTCGGCAAGGACGGCATCTGCGAACCGTGCAGACGCCAGCAGCAGCTTGAGGCCATAGAGGCCCGCATAGCCGAGCTGCTGCCGAGGCTGACCGCAGAGGATCGCCGCACCTACGAGCGCACCGAGTGCGGCCGAGAGAGCCGCGCCGACCCCATGCCGCAGGCCCCGGACACCTCGGGCATGAGCCGCTACGCCGCCGACAAGGCAGCAGAGGCGCACGACGAGGCCATGGAGCGGTGGCTGTGCCGCTACCTGTACCGCAGGGTCAAGGCGGCGCAGAAGCGCAAGGAGCGCATAGAGAAAAAAGTTCCGAAATCCTGAAAAGTTTTTATCACTTTTAGTTTTCCCAGTTAGGAGACCCAAATGCTCACGGAAATCATCAGCAAGACCGTCGCGGACAAGACGGTGGACAGCATCCTGAAGCGCATCGAGCGCGCCGTCCCCGTGCCCGAGCCGGGCGACGGCGGCTTCGACGCCGCCATGCGCCAGGCGTTCAACATGGGGGCCGCCTGCATGGCCGCGCAAATCAAGAACGGCCCCGTGCCCACCAAGCGCATCGCGCTCATGGGCGGGGTGGCCCGCGTGGCGTGCCGCGCCCGCCTGGTGGGCATGGAGTGCCGCGTGGTCGTAGACGAGGAGGCCCGCGCATGCAATCGCTAGAGGAGGTCGCGATCTGCGACGTGTACCCCTACGAGCGCGCCGACGGCGAGCCGATGAACCCGCGCGACTTCACCACCAGGGAGAGCGCCGAGCACATCGCGGGCCTGGCCGCGCAGTTCAAGGCCAATCGCCTCAACCCCGGCCAGCCCGTCATGAAGCCCATCCTGTACAAGGAGGGCGGCATCTACTGGATCATCGACGGCGAGTGCCGCGTGCGCGCCATGAGGGCCATCGGCACCGAGCGTTTCCTCGCCGAGGTCTACGACGACCTGGACGACGCCGAGCTGGCGCGCGTGGAGGCCGCCAAGGCCATGGTGGAGACCGACGCCAAGCTGGGGCTGACCGCCGAGGAGAAGTCGCGCGGCGTGCAGACCATGCTGGCGCTCGACATTCCCGACGAGGAGGTGGCCGTGGCCGCCCGCACCGACGCGGGCACCGTGGCCAAGGCGCGCCGCGCCGCCCGCAGGGTGCAGGACGCCGCCTACGACATGACGCTCGACCGCCTGGCAGCCATCGCCGAGTTCGAGGGCGACGACGAGGCCGTGGCCGAGCTGCGCGACTGCAAGCAGTCCGAATGGCAGCACGTGTACGCGGGCCTGAAGGCCGAGGCCGAGCAGAGGCGCAACCGCGCCGAGGTGGTGGCGGTGCTTGCCGACGCGGGCGTCGAGTTCGTCGACGAATGCCCCGAGGGCTTCGCCGCATGCCGCACGTTTTCCGACTACCGCCCCGACCTGGCGGCGCTGGACGCCTACGTGGCCGACAACGCGGGCGCGGGGCTTCTGGCCGAGGAGACTTCGTTCGGCGTGACCCTGCTGGCGCCGGTGGCCGAGGGGGCCGACGAGGCCGCACAGGCCGCAGCCCAGCGCAAGGCAGACTTCCAGGCCGCCTACGAGGACGGCGCGAAGGCCCGCCGCGAGTGGCTTGCCGCCCACGCGGGAGACCTCAAGTCGATGCGCCGCACGGCTCTGGCGCTGACCGCGTTCGCCATGGAGTCCGAGGCCGTGGAATCGTTCGAGGAGCTGCTGGGCCGACCCATCGACCGCACGCCCACCGAGCTGGCCGTGGCCATGGGCTGGCGGGCAGCGTGGAACATGAGCGGCTGGACGGCCTGGAGCCTCATGGAAGGCGGCAGCTCCGTGTACTTCAACCGAGCGACGGTCGAGAACGTGACCATCATCTACGAGGCCATGAAGGCCGACGGCTACGAGCCGAACGCGGCCGAGACGGAAACCTACGAGGCGTGCATGGCGCGCCTGGGAAGCGAGGAGTAAATGAGCGAAGCAGTCGAGGCCGAGATCATCGAGCCCGAGGAGGCGTCAGAGCTGACCGTGGCGTACTCCCCCGCCGTGATCGAGGCCAACTTCGACGCCCTGGAGGCGCACGTGCGCAGGCTGGTGGCCGACTACGAGGGCGCGACCTACGACATGGGCAAGGACGAGAACGTGAAGGCCGCCAAGCGCGACCGCGCCTACCTCAACGGCATCGCCAAGGAGATAGACGAGCGCCGCAAGGCCGTGAGCCGCGAGTACACGAAGCCCCTGGCCGCGTTCGAGGACAGGTGCAAGGCCGTGGCGGGCATCGCGAAGCAGGCAGCCGACGGCATCAAGGAGCAGCTGGACGAGGCCGAGGAGGAGCGCCAGCTGCGCGCGTACGCCAAGCTGCGGGAGCACTACGAGGAGTTCGCCGGGCTGCTGGCCCCCGTCGTGCCCTATGAGCGTTTCCACGAGAAGCAGTGGACCAACAAGACCTTCGGCGAGGTGAAGGCATTCAAGGCCCTGGAGGCCAAGGTAGAGCGCCTGGCCCAGGACTGGGAAACCCTCAAGGCGCAGTTCCAGGGCGAGCCGTTCTACGACGAGGCCGAGCGCGAGCTGTTCGCCACCCTGGACCTGGGCGCGGCCATAACGGCGGCGCACAAGGCCGAGGAGGAGCGCCGGCGCATCGCCGAGCTGAAGGCGGCCATGGAGCCGGAACCCGTGGAAGAGCCCGAACCCGAACCCGAAGCGGTGCCCGAGCCTGCGGAATGCCAGCCCGCAGAGTTCCCGCAGCCGCTTGAGCAGATGCCCGAGCCGCAGCCCGCGCCCATGCCCGCCCCGGTGCCGCCAGCGCCGCCCGCGCCGGCACCCGTGGCCATGGCGGGCGACCCGTGGACGGTCGTGGTGCCGTGCGCCACGCGCGAGCAGATGCAGGGCGTCGCGGCGGCCCTCAAGGCGCAGGGCGTCGTGGGCACCATCATGCACGGCACGGTGGGCCAGGTTTACGAGCGGATGAACGGAGGCTACTAGCATGACCCAGGAACAGCAGCCCATCGACCTCATGGCGGCCGTTGCCCGCGTGCAGCGCGCCGTGGTGGTGCCCAAGGCCAAGTACAACGCTTTCGGCAAGTTCAGCTACCGCAGCTACGAGGACATAGTGGCCGCGCTGAAGGAGCCGTGCGCCAAGGAGGGCCTGGCGTTCTTCATGACCGACGAGCTGGTGCAGATAGGCGACCGCTACTACGTGAAGTCCACGGCGTGCGTGTTCCCCGCCGAGGGCGGCGAGGGCCTGCTGCAGGTGAGCGCCTACGCCCGCGAGGACGAGCACAAGAAGGGCTCGGACGACGCCCAGGTGACCGGCATGGCGTCGAGCTACGCCCGCAAGTACGCGCTGTGCGGCGCGTTCGCCATCGACGGGCAGAGCGATCCCGACGCCATGGAGGAGCAGCCCGCGCCCGAGGAGAAGCAGCCGCCCGCAGACGGCCCCTTCACGGCCCACTGCCGCAGCTGCGGGGCGCGCTACCAGTTCGCCAGCATGCCGCAGTACATGGAGTTCGTGGCCAACAGCCCGTGCTGCCCGCGCCCCGACTGGCAGGTGGAGTAGATGCAGGCGCTCACCGAGGAGCTGGACGAGCTGACCGACAGGCTGGAGGCCGAGCTGAAGACCTGCAAGGAGTCGGGCTGCCAGTACGCCGAGAACGAGGCCGAGTACCGCAAGGCCCTGCGCATCGCCATCCTGAACGAGCGCCAGAAGGGCACGCCCGTCACCATCATCGGCGACGTGTGCCGGGGCCAGGAGCAGATAGCGGAGGCCAAGCGCCGCCGCGACTGCTCAGAGGCCATCTACAAGGCCTCGCAGGAGGCCATCAACGTAATCAAGCTGCGTATCCGCATGGTAGACGCGCAGATCACCCGCATCTGGAACAGCGGGGACGTAACCCAAGGAGGGTATCTATGAGCATCAACCGCGTGTGCATATCCGGCAACCTGACCCGCGACCCCGTGCTGCGCTCCACGTCTGGCGGCATGTCCGTGCTGTCCATGGGCGTGGCCGTCAACGACCGCCGCAAGAACCAGCAGACCGGGCAGTGGGAGGACTACCCGAACTTCGTGGACTGCACGCTGTTCGGCACCCGCGGCGAGAAGCTGGCGCAGTACCTCGCCAAAGGCAGCAAGGTGGCCATCGAGGGCAAGCTGCGCTACCGCAGCTGGAACGACCAGCAGACCGGCCAGAAGCGCAGCGCGCTGGAGGTCGTGGTGGACGAGCTGGAGTTCATGAGCGGCCAGCAACAGCAGCAGGGCTACGCGCCGCAGCAGTACGCGCCCCAGGCGGCCCCGCAAGCGCCGCAGGCCCGCACGTACGGCCAGGGACGCCCCGCCCCGGCACCTGCGCCGCAGCAGCCCGCCTACGCGCCGCAGCCGGCCACTCAGCAGGCGTACGCGCCACAGCAGCCCGCGCCGCAGCAGCAGGCCATGCCCGATCTGTACGACGAGGATATCCCGTTTTAGGGAAGGCGACGGCGACACTATGGGCATGGTTATACACGACGACTTCTGGGCGGCCGCGCAGGCCATGCCCGAGAAGCAGCGCGCGCCGTTCATCTACGCCATCGTCGAGTACCGGTTCACGGGCAAGGAGCCGCAGGGCAGCCCCGCGTGGCTGCCTACCTTCCTGGTGCTCAAGGGCAGGCTCGACATGGGCGACGAGAAGAGCGAGCGCGCAAGGAAGGCGGCCAACGCCCGCTGGGGCAACAGGCCGGGGAAGGAAGACGCGGTGGACGATGCGGCGGCACGGGCGCAAGCCGATGCGCAAGCACATGCGGGAGCATATGCGGATACAGATGCAGTCGCACATGCGCAAGCAGATGCGGATGCACATGCAGGCGCATCGAGTTGCGGCAATGCAGAGGTTGAGGTTGAGGTTGAGTATATAGATAACCCCTTAATCCCCTTTGACGAAATCGTGCATGCGCTCAACGAGGCAGCCGGCACCCGCTACCGCTCAAGCAGCGCCAAGACCCGCAGGCTGATACACGCCCGCTGGGCCGAGGGCTACCGCCTCCCCGACTTCCTGGCCGTCATCGACACGATGGCAGCCGAGTGGGCGGGCGACCCGAAGATGGCCAAGTACCTGCGGCCCTCCACGCTGTTCTCGCCGAAGTTCGAGGACTACGTGAACCGCGGCCCGAGGACCCGGAAGGAGGCCGACGGCTATGCCGAGTACGACTGAGTGCCCCCACTGCGGGGCGCAGCTGGAGGTCCGCTACGTGGTGCTGGCTGGCCGCCGCACCTTCTGCGGCTGGAAGCCGTGCGGCTGCCCGGGTGCCGTGGCGGAGCGCGACGAGCGTTCGCGCCTTGAGGCCAGGGCCAAGGCCGAGGAGGCCGCAGCCAAACGCCGCCGGGCCTACGAGCGGGCCGGAATCAAGTCCCGCTTCATGACAGCCGCCTCCCCCATGGCCGAGGGCATTGCCGCGAAGGTTGAGCAAGGGCGCGGGGCGTACATCTGCGGCCCCGTGGGAACCGGCAAGACCCACCTGGCGAGCGCCGTGGCGCGGCTCCTGGTGGACGGCGGCACCAGCGTGAGGGTGACCGACATGCTGGGCGTGCTGGCCGCCATCAAGGGCACCTACGGCGGCGACGGCACCGAGGACGGCGTGCTGTCCAGGCTCTCCCGCGTGGGGTGCCTGGTGCTGGACGACCTGGGCAAGGAGTCCCCCACCGACTGGACGCTGGGGCAGGTGTTCCGCGTCGTGAACGACAGGTACGAGAACATGAGGCCCGTGGTCGTGACCACGCAGTACGGCAAGGGCGACCTCATACGCCGCCTGGCCAAGAACGGCGACGAGGAGACGGCGGTGGCCATCGTGAGCCGCCTGTCGGAGATGTGCGACAAGTACGAGCTGCAAGGCAAGGACAGGAGGCTATCGAATGGCAAACGTTGACACGCTGCCCGAGATCCTGCGCCCCCTCATGGAGGGGCCGAGCATCGAGACGCCCAGGTGCGCCGTGTGCGGCGCGCCGTGGCCGCTCAACCGCCACCACATCGTGAGGCGCGGGGCGGGCAAGCTGTTCCGCGACGGGCGCGAGGTTCCCAAGCCCACGGTGATGCTGTGCGGCAGCGGCAACGGCAGCGGCTGCCACGGGCTGGCGCACGCCAACCGGCTGCACTTCCGCTGGGTCAGGGCCGAGCAGAGGTTCAACCGCCCCGCCCCGCCGGGCTCGGGGCACTGGGAGTACCTGCTGCTGCCGGAACCGACCAAGTACGCGGATGCCCTGGCCATGGACGGCTGGGGGCGGCTGCCGAGGGGCAGGCGGTGCATGTGAGCGGGTACGAGCCTTCAAGCGGGTGGAACCTCCCGCCCGGGTGCTTCGAGTCCGACCCCAGGGCACCGTGGAACCGGCCCGACCCGTGGGAGGGCCGCACGTGCCGGGAGTGCCGCTTCTGCGGCCGCGTGCAGGGCGCTGGCGGCGAGGCCGTGTGCGCCTGCGACGCCATGACGGGCGGCGGCCCCGACGTGGAAGCGGTGGACGAGACAAGCGAGGCATGCGAGTGCTTCGAGTTCGAATAGGAGACGAAACGATGAAGAAGATCTACGCGGTGGCCACGGAGAGCGACGTGGTGCTGGCGTTCGAGAGCAGATCGGACGCAGACGAGTACGCAGGCGAGCACGACGGCATGGCGGTGCTGCCGGTGCCGTGCGTGGGGGCCTACGAGTACCCCAGCGAGAAGTCGGCCACCGACTGGGACCGAATCGCCGACGCTCTGCCGAAGGGAGGCGAGCAGGCATGAGGCTGTACATGTGCGCATGCGAACGCTGCGGCAAGGAGGTGCCGGCGACCCTGGCGGGTTACGCCAAGATGGTGCTGAGGAACAGCGCGCGAATCGACGGCAAGGCAAGGGCCTTGTGCCCGGAGTGCGCCGAGAGCCTGCGGGCGTGGTTCCTCGCAGGCGCGGTGAAGCCGGAAGGAAGGGAGTAGCCATGGGAATCATCTGCGATACCTGCGGGCGCGATATCAACGCCCTGGGGCAGGACAACATGGGCGTAGACGCGCCGCTGTGCGAGGACTGCTGGGGCGAGCAGCAAAGCCATACGGTAGCAGTGCCGCGTCGCGAGGCTCGTAACCTGGGGTTCGAGAACGCCCGACTGCGCGAAAAGCTGGACGCCGGAACCGAAGAGACGGCCGTGCAGAACCTGCGCAAGGGTATCGAGACGGCCTACGAGGCGAGCCGCGAGCGCGCCCTGGCGCTCACGAAGCTGGACGAGTTCGAGCTGTGGCTGGGGCGCTGCGAGCCGAGGGTGACAGCGTCACCGACGCTCAAGGGCGCGGCCCAGGACGCCGCCATGCCTTGCCTCAAGGCCGAAGAGGCGCACGGTTTCGCGATGCCCGACGTGAACGTGGAGGTGAAGGCCGAGGTAACGGCCGAGGAGCTGACCAAGAGCCTGCGCGAGGCCATGAAGCCGGCCATGCGGATGGCGGTGGAGTAGCCATGGAGCAGCAGACCGAGAAGCCGAAGCGCCGACCCAGTATCGAGGTGCGCTGCCCGAAGTGCGGCACGCGCGAGACCTGGCACCACCTGCCCAAGGGCGGCGACCGCTGCCGCTGGTGCGGTCACCTGTTCGAGGACTTCACCTACCGCAAGGTCGGGCCGAGCGCGAAGGAGGGGGCGCGATGACGAACTGGGAGCACCTTTTCGGCACGCCCGAGCGGGCCATCCACACGGAGACGGAGTTCCACTCGTGGCCCTTCTTCATCGCCGTGTATGAGACGAGCCGCATGAGCAGCTGCACTACCAGCAAGCGGCTGCTGGCCAGCTTCTGCGAGGAGGCCGACTACCTGGAATGGCTCAAGGCCGAGTACGACGACGGCACCGTCGAGTGGGAGGAGCGATGAACCGCCCGGGATGCAACTGGGGGTGCCTGCTGTTCATAGCGGCGGCAATCGCCATAGACGCGGCGGCCATCTACGCCATAAGGGCGCTGGCGCTCGGGCTCATGGCCATGGCCGTGGCGGCGTGCGGATAGGGGCAACCGAATACGGAAACAGGCAGAGGGCCGTCCTTCGGGGCGGCCTTTTCCGTGCCCGGCGACATGCTTGCGACCATATGGGCCGAGAGATAGGAGACGCATGGCGAGAGGCGAGACATACGAGGAGTTCACGGCAAAGTTCGAGCCGAAGAGGACGACGGACGACTGCTACACCCCGCCCGAGGTGTACGACTGCGTGCTGCGGTGGGCGCACCGGGAGTACGGGTTCGACCTGGCGAAGGTGACGCGCCCGTTCTATCCGGGCGGCGACTACGAGCGCGAGGAGTACCCGCAGGGCTGCACGGTGGTGGACAACCCGCCGTTCTCCATCCTGAGCAAGATCGTCAAGCACTACCAGGAGCGCGGTGTGGGCTTCTTCCTGTTCGCCCCCACCCTGACGTGCATGGGCATCCGCAACTGCTGCAAGGTCGTGACGGGCGCCGGCGTGACGTACGCCAACGGCGCGAGCGTCAACACGTCGTTCGTGACCAACCTCGACCCCGCCCAGGCTCGCAGCGCGCCCGACCTGCGCTCCGAGCTGGATGCCGCGATAGAGCGCCTGCGCCGCGAGAAGGCCAAGGCGCTGCCGAAGTACGAGTACCCGGACGAGGTGCTGACCGCGCCCATGCTGGCGCGCTACTCCAAGTACGGCATCGACTTCCGCGTGGGGCCGCAGGAGTGCAGCTCCACGAGGGCGCTAGACGCGCAGCGCGTGCAGAACAAGGCGATATACGGCAGCGGCTACCTCATATCAGAGCGTGCAGCCGCAGAGCGTGCAGCCGCAGAGCGTGCAGCCGCAGAGCGTGCAGCCGCAGAGCGT
>CABULX010000021.1 GCA_902492545.1 uncultured Collinsella sp.
AACTGAAGGATGATCGTCGCCGCCACGTTATAGGGCAGATTCGCGACAAACACCGTGGGTTCACCACCGGCGGCATGCTCAATCTGCTCCGGCGTCACCTTGAGCGCATCGCCCATGATAAAGCGGAAGTTGGCATAGTCGGCGGCGTGGGCGTCAAGCACCGGCTCAAGCTCGGGATCGGCCTCAATCGACGTAACGCACGCCGCCTCCTGCAGCAGCGCAAGCGTGAGCGTGCCAATGCCCGGGCCAACCTCGAGCACGCGCTCATCGCCCGCAAGCTCGGAAAGCTCGCAAATACGCTCAATTACATGGTTGTCGATCAGGAAGTTCTGGCCCAGGCGATGCTTGGTCGCAAGGCCAAACTCCTCTAGCAGCTCCCTAGTTGCCGTGGGGTTTGCCAAAGGCGAAGTTGTCATAGTTGCCTCCTTAGCATGGTGGCGGCGTCTTGAAACAAAAGGGCATGGACCGTTGCGGCCATGCCCTTACATCTAAACAGCAAATTGCCGATATGGCGCGCAGCGGCTTAGCCCAGACGCGGGAACAGCGGATCGCCCTTCTCGACGGGCTGACCACCAGCAAGCAGGCCCCAAGCGCAAATGCCCTTGAGGTCGTCGCTCGCGGCCTCGTCCTCGCAGGACAGGCGGCGCAGAGCCTCGGCAGAAGTCTGGGGCATGAGCGGCATCAGCAGGTGAGCGGCAATGCGGATGGCCTCGAGCAGGTTGTAGATCACAAATGCCAGCTCGTCAGCCTTGGCCTCGTCCTTGGCAAGCGCCCAGGGCTCGGAGTCCTCGATGTAGTGGTTGGCGGCATGGATGAGCTCCATGACCTCATCCTTGGCTCCGCCGTAATCGAGCACGTCCATCTTGGCCATGTAGCGCTCGACCAGGCCATCGGCGATCTTTGCCAGCGGGTTGTCGAACGCATCGAACGACGCGGGCTTGGCGGGCGCACAACCGTCAAAGTACTTGCCGCTCATGTTGAGCGAACGCGAGATAAGGTTGCCCCAGCTGTTGGCCAGGTCGGCGTTGTAGACCTGCTCCATGCGATCGAAGCTGATGGCACCGTCGGTGCCGGGGACGACGTCGGTCATGAAGTAGTAGCGATAGCCCTCGACGCCCAGCATGTCGATAACGTCCTGCGGAGCGATGGCGTTGCCGCGGCTCTTGGACATCTTCTCGGCCTTGCCGGTCTCGGCATTGCGCACGGTCAGGAAGCCGTGGGCAAAGACGTGCTCGGGCAGGGCCTCGCCGATGGCCATGAGCATGGCGGGCCAAATGACGCAGTGGAAGCGGATGATGTCCTTACCCACGATGTGGAACTGCGCGGGCCAGCGATAGGCCAGCTCGGCACGCGCCTCGTCGGTGTCGACACCGTAGCCGACGGCCGTCATATAGTTGAGCAGCGCATCGAACCACACATACGTCACGTGGCCCTCGTCAAACGGGACCTGAATGCCCCAGTCAAAGCTCGTACGGCTCACGGATAGGTCGTTAAGGCCGCCCTCGACAAAGCTGCGAACCTCGTTCATGCGGAACGCAGGCTCGACAAAGTCGGGGTGCTCGTCATAGAGCTTGAGCAGCTTGTCCTGGAAGGCGGAAAGCTTAAAGAAGTAGGACTCCTCCTGCACGCGCTCAAGCGGACGGTGGCAGTCGGGGCACAGGTGCTGGCCGACGCTGCCGTACTCCTCGTCGCCCTTCTGGACCTGCGTATCAGTGAAGTAGGTCTCGTCAGGCACGCAATACCAACCGTCGTAGCTGCCCTTATACAGGTAGCCGGACTCCTTCATGCGCTCCCACAGGTACTGCACAGCATGATGCTGGCGCGGCTCGGTGGTGCGGATGAAGTCGTCGTTGGAAATCTCGAGCTTGCTCCAAAGCTCCTTGAAGTGCGGGGCCTGGCTGTCGGTCCACTCCTGCGGCGTCATGTTGTGCTTGGCTGCGGCCTCGGCGACCTTCTCGCCGTGCTCGTCCATGCCGGTCAGGAACTTGACGTTATAGCCAGCGGAGCGACGATAGCGAGCCTGAACGTCGGCGATGATGGTGGAATAAGCCGTGCCCAGGTGCGGATCGGCGTTGACGTAGTAGATGGGCGTCGTGATAAAGAACGAAGGCTTGCTTTGATCCATGGGGTTTGTCCTCCAGAAAAACGTTGCATACAGGGGATGATTCTAGCGCAAGGGCTGGATATCCTCCATCTATTGCATATCGAGCACCATGGCATAGACATCGCGCTTGCGGCGCGAGTACTTCTGTGACAGGCGCTTTGCCACCGCGGAGGCGGGCTCCCCCTCCTCGAGCGCGGTGCGAATGTCCTCGCGCAGGGCTTCGTCGGGGTCTACCGCTGCGGCTCCAACCGGCGCAATGTCGGCATCCTCATCCTCGCTCGGCGGCGCGATGACCAGCGCAATCTCACCCTTTACCTCGCCACGGGCGCGCAGCTCCTCGGTTAGCTGGGCGGCGGATCCACGCAAGACTTCCTCGTGCAGTTTGGTGAGCTCGCGGCAGACGGCGACATCGCGCTGGGGAAAGACCTCGGCCACGGCCTCGAGCGTCGCGACGATGCGATGTGGAGACTCGTAGAAGATGAGCGCGCCGGGGACGACGGCAAGGCGCTGCAGTCGGCGCACGCGGTCGCCGTGCTTGCGACCCAAAAAGCCTTCGAAGAAGAAATGCTCGCAGGGAATACCGGACGATACGAGCGCCGTGACGCAAGCAGAGGGACCGGGAATAACCTCGACAGGCACATCGGCCTCACGCGCCGCCTCGACCAGCGCCTGGCCGGGATCGGACACGCTCGGCATGCCGGCATCCGAGGCAAAGGCGAGGGTCTCCCCCGCCAGCAGACGGTCGACCAGGCCGGCGGCGCGGCTGGCGATCACATTCTCGTCGCAACGGACAAGTGGCTTGGAAATGCCCAGGTGCATCAGCAGCTTTGACGTCACACGCGTGTCTTCGCAGCAAATGGCATCGGCGGCGGCAAAGGCTTCGCCAACGCGCGGGGACAGGTCGCCCAGGTTGCCGATGGGCGTGCCGACCACATAGAGTTTGCCCGTATGGGCGCTGTTTTGCGTCATATCAACCTATTCAATCATGCCGCGCTCGAGCGTACCGAGCGCCGCGCGGGCGTCCCATGCTGCAATGCGCTTCTCGGTCTTCCACGTTTGGAAGAACCAACCGGCAGCCGGCGCAAACGAAGCCAGCTGGTTGGCGATAAACACGCGCTCGTAGGCATTGCGGCCCTCGGGCGTAACCGACGAGTTGGCAAAGATCGCCGCGCCCGACCATTCGCCCACCAGCACGGGGAACCCAGTCGAAATCGCCTCTTTAAGCTCGCGCTTGTTACGCGAAATCGCCGTCGTCAGCCCGCGGGGGCTCGTGATGTCGAGCGCATGCTCGTCGCGGTAATGGTACAGGTGAAGGTCCATGTAGACGTTCTTGTACTTGGCGCCGCGCATAAAATGCTTCCACTCGCTGGGATGCCCCGAAGACGAAAAGACGACGATCTTATCCTCGGGCATATACGAACGGACGAGCTCATAGGCGTCGCGATAGAAGTTGCGCAGGTAGTGCGCCGGAATGCCATCCGTCATGGTGAAGAGGCTCTTGCGGACACTCATCTGCGGCGTATCCAGCAGCTCAATGCCCAGCAGGCTCTCGGCCTCGCCGTAACGCTCGGCCAAGCGCTCGAGCACGTCGAGTGCGACATGGCGGCCGTTAGTGGACGAATGCCACTCGGCAACAGCCTCCGGCGTGGCGGGCGAATCGTTGGAATCGCCCTGGCCACCGGGCACAGTCGCCAGGTCAAGCAGCACGCGAATGTTGTACTTGGCAGCCCACTCAATCGCGCGGTCGATGTAATCGACAACCGAGATGTAGGAGGCATCGGACTCCTGTGAGCCAAAGGCATACCAAGGCACCGGCAGGCGCACGGCGTTGAGGCCGATCTGCGCCATGCGACGGAAATCATCCTCGCTCACAAACGTCTCGTAATGACGGCGCATGCGCTCGTTATAGGCGGCGGTGCCCATGGCCTCCTGCAGCTCGGCCGCATTGGATGCACCGGTCGCCGCGTATAGCGACGGGGTCACCCAAGGCTCGGGAATAAACCAGCCAGAGAGATTAACGCCGAGTATCCTCTCCATCACTGCCCCCTTCGGATCGTGCAGGCCGAGCCTGCATCGTATTGCATAGGAAAAGTATCGTTTTGAGTATACCCGCGCGTGCGGACAGACGACCGAACGGTCTGTAAAGTGGCGCGAAAGTGGGAGGAATGTCTGAGCGGGCCCGAGATGGCGCGCCGAGATGTGCACGCACGTCGGAAGTAAGCGCCGGAAAGCGCATCTCACTCTGGGTCAAAATAATGGGATGCATTTTCCGCAGAACCCCACAAAAAAGAAAAGGACCCCTTTGCAGAGGTCCTAGTCAATTCAAGGTGGCGGGGAAGGGAATCGCGCCCGCGCTCCGCGCGTGCGGACCGCTGCGGCGCTTCGCGCCTTGCGAGCTGCGCTGGCAAACGCTCACGCGTTTACTCAGCTCCGCGCCCTCACGGGGTTCGATTCCGTGTGGGGACCACATAAAAGAAAAGGACCCCTTTGCAGAGGTCCTAGTCAATTCAAGGTGGCGGGGAAGGGAATCGCGCCCGCGCTCCGCGCGTGCGGACCGCTGCGGCGCTTCGCGCCTTGCGAGCTGCGCTGGCAAACGCTCACGCGTTTACTCAGCTCCGCGCCCTCACGGGGTTCGATTCCGTGTGGGGACCACATAAAAGAAAAGGACCCCTTTGCAGAGGTCCTAGTCAATTCAAGGTGGCGGGGAAGGGAATCGAACCCCTGACACGAGGATTTTCAGTCCTCTGCTCTACCAACTGAGCTACCCAGCCATTTGAGGTGTGCCTTGTTTCAAGGCTTGATTAGTATAACCAAGGACGCGTTCCGGTCAACCGAGAATTTTAAAAAAGTTTTTGAGCACAGCCTCGGTTCTATAAATCGGCACGTCAGAGACATCAGCCGGCAGCAAGAAGTTTTTCGCTCAGAGCCGCACGGGCAAACTCACTTGGCGTCATCCCCTCGGCAGCCGCCCGTCGACGAATGGCCTCCTTCATTCCCAGAGGAATCTTGACCGACAGCGTTGCCGTCCCCTCACCTGAGAGCGGGGGCCGTCCATGCACGATCCCACCAACGGTGCGTTCGCCATCCGGAAACTCTCCGCGCTCGTACGACTCGCACCACGCGTCAATCATTTCATCCGTTACAACCTGACCATTAGCGGCCGTATACGTCTTGCTCATCATCGACCCCTCTGCCGAGCTCGCTCGATCTCTTGCCAGAATTTCTTCTGAACCGGAGACAGGGCATGAATAATGAGCCATCCACGAATTAGTTCGACCGCAACAAGTTCCACACTTCGACCATCTGGAAGCCATCCAATGGCAAGCCATCTCGGCGGCTCGTCCTCCGACTCGCGGCGAATGCACTCAGTAACCGCGAACCAGGCACCTAGTACCTGCTTTTCCGTCAGGTGCTTTTTAGCGTTGGGATGGATCTCAACATCCATGCATCTTCTCCTCCATCTTACCCAATTTCGTATGACGAAAGTCCGCTGTCGCCAATCTCTTACGCCGGCACTTGTTGGAGGGCGGGAGGTGTAGCGAGGATTGAAGGGCGTTCCAATACCGCCCAGGCGCCGGGGCAGGAGCACATACACCAGGGACATACGTTTTCGTAGCGCGCGAGGATATTGCCGCGTGCATCGATGAAGGCGATGTCGATGGGATAGGCCATAAAACACGTATGGACCGAAGAGCAGCGTGGAAACGCCATGACGAGCGGCAGGCCGTTGGCGGCAACCGGACGCCGTCCCAGCATGCCGCGCAGGCGCACGGCAAACGACTCCGCCACCACAAACTCGGCCGGCGTCCAACCCAGCCTGTTGAGTGCCCGCGCGTAAGCGATGTAGGACGAGACCGCGGTCACATGACCACCCCCGGACGCCACGGATCGACCGTCACCGCGCGCTCGTGCGACAACGTTGTCGGCGCCCCCAGCGGAACGCCAGCGATGCTGAGAGAAGTCGGCCACGGCTCATAGTGCATGGTGCAGGTGTAGGTCCTAAACGTACCGGATAGGGAGAGCAGGCCACCATCCGATGCCTCCGCGCCTTGCTCGCTCGACACTTCGATCTGCAAGTCATAGCCTTCCATGGCATTCAGAATTTGAGTCTGAACCGTCGCCGAGGCATCGGCAGAGCTCTCGTCACCCTCCCCGCCCGGCGCCACAGCGTGCGCCAGCACGATGTCGGGCACCACGCGGTCGAAGCGCGCGACAGCGCTGGCAAAGATCATGACGTTGTACACGATGAGTGCCAGCACCAGCAAAACGGGCGTAACCACTGCCATCTCAACCGTCGCTTGGGCGCGCTCCTCGCGCAGACGCATGCGGATACTCATTACGACCCACCGCCCAGAGCGCCAACCAGCGTGGCGACATCGACGGTGAGCGGGATGGAGCCACCGCCGGGCAGAGGAATCTCCGCAAGTGTGAACACCGTACCGCTAATGGTGCGTTCGACTTGATATTCCAACGCCTCGCAAAGCGCCTTGGGATCGGTCACGCCCAACGGAATACTTCGCAGTTTGTCTTGCGTTTGAGAGAGACCCGCAATGTCAGACCCCGGACTCTTAATGACGTTGGCGGAATCGGTCAGCACCGGCTTTCGCAGGCGCAAGTCGCACGGTTCCAAACCTAGCGCCGCCACGGACGCCGAAACGGTATCGCCGAGCCACGATGCAATGGAGCCCAACGCACCGCCGCCCCCTCCTAGGTCTTTAATCATCTCGTCCATAAGTTCGTCGGCCGAACCTTGGATGTCTCCGTATCCCACGAGTAGCCGTCCCCAAACATCCATGACGCCGTCGAGCACGCCGGCAACGCCGCCCGAGCGTTCCTTCAATGTCGAGAAAAATCGCGAAAGCACGTTGTTTTGCGCCGTCGCCTCATCGGGGGCCAGCACCGCGGCAGAGATAGCACCGCGATCGCCAAGCCTGACTGCCGCGTTAAACGAGGAGTTAAGTTGATCGGGGCTGGTAATGTCACCCGAAACTGCAAAGGCGACCACGCCGTTACGGCCAGGTGGGGCGATACGCGGGCGCTCGCCGGAAAGCGCTTTAATGGCCTGGTCAAACGCATTGCCCGCACGGTCGGCCTCATCCTCGGTCTGACGCTCAAGTTCGAGTTCTTTGTTGCGGCATTCGACGTAGTCTTCCAGAGCCTCTTTGAATCGATCAAAGTGGTACTCAAAGCCGTTTTCGATAGAAGTCGAAGGAGCCGCAACGGCACCGAGCGACGAAACACCAAAATGGCATCTATTGCATTTGTCCTGCCCGTCATAAGCAGCAACCGAGGCCAGCCCGCATGGCGCCCCCTTCTTATAGTTGGGGCAACTCGTTCCGTAATGCAGATACGTCTTGCCATCGATGGCACTGGTTGGCCACACCGTATCGGTATAGAGTTCCGTCGCTCGCACCTCGTCAGTGTTGCGCGGCAACAGCGGGATATAGGAAGCGACTTCATCTCCGTCCTCGGTTACATATGCACGATTGACCTCTGTACTCGCATAGGTGTAAAACGCCTTGCGCGCCGCCGACTCCGCCTTCGTCTCGACGCTTGAACCATGCGGTTTTTCGTCTGCCAGGCGTTGACGGTAGTAGGTCTTCGCGCGGTCGAGCGCCACCTGTGGCTCCCACGAAATGCTCGAGGCATAATGCGGGTTCTGCTCACCCGAGAGCTTTGCCAAACTCCTCGCACGTTCCCACATGCATGAACAGCTACCGACCGAAGCCGGAACCGATCCACCACAATCCGCCAGCCAAGCGCGCTCTTTAGCCTTCGCCGTGTCCTCAGAAGCCTTCCGCAGCTCCTCGGCCGCACGCTCTAAATCATCTGATGTGTCTTTAATGGTATCGGTCGAGATCTCTGACCCTTTGAGCGCAGCGAAGTCCGATTCGGATGTCCTGGGCACGGCAAGCGCCGTACCGGTATAGGTCACACTATCGGTATCCTGCGCCGACACCGCCTGCGTGGCACGCGCGGCGATCAGATACGGCAGAGCCGTCTCGATTTTCTGTAAGCCTTCCGATGCGCTTTTGGCAAACTTGTTGCGCGTTTTAATGATCTCAATCCCGGTGTCGACCATATTGCCGGCAACTGGTTCGGCACCCGGGATGAGGATGGCGACCAGGCCCGTCCCGATCGTGGCAAACCCCGCCAGGCCCAAACTCAAGATGCTCGCATCAACCACCGTGGCAGCGGTGTGATAGGACGACACTACGTTGGCACCCGCCAGCGCGCCGCTATCGGCCGCCACCTGGGTATCCCCGGCACGCGACATGCTCCATATCGCCGCGGTCGACGAAAACAACAACGTGAGCACCACTAGGATGACCACGGCAGAAGAAAGCGTGGTATAGGCGCCGTCTTCGATAAACAGATCGACACCGGCGCGGCCCATAAAGCCGCCTCGCTTGCGATGGCAGCTCGGACGGCGCGTCAAAACGCATCTAGACCAGAAACGCTTAATCCCGTGCAGCAATCCACGAATCATAATCTCCCTCCAGCCATTCGGGACGTGATTGATACGAGACATCGACCTTGAGCTCAACGTAGCCGCCCTCGGCGGTACCACCCATAGCCTGCGCAAACGCACCGATCACAGGCAACGGCTTGACCTCGCCGGAAACGGACACGGACGAGACGTCACCCGCATCGGCCCGGCCAAGCTCGATATCCCACGACAACGGCCCGCCGGCATGAAAGATCGAAACGTTGGGCACTGCGGCAAGCCGGCGGCGGGTGAACTCCTTAAGATCGTCGTCCTCCGCCGTCGTCGTGGTCATGAGCCGCGCGGTCTCGGCGGCGGCAGACTCCATGACCGCGCGCGTATAAAGCAGGCACACCGGTTGCAGTGCGAGAAGGATGAGCGTCAGAAACGTCGGCAGCAAAAAAGCGGCCTCGACCGTAGACTGCGCCCGGTCCTCGCGCGCGATATCAATACAACGCGATGTCCTTAGCGCCCGCAGCGGCGTCGATAACCGACGTCGAGGCAACGCCATGGGATGCCGCCCGCTCAACCAGCGCCGCCAAGCGTCCATCGGTGCCAGCACGCCAAAGTCCCACAATCGCCAGCACGATCGATAACAGCGCCACCGTGACGATGGCATATTCGACCGTCGCCTGGGCAGATTCCTCGCGCAAGACGTCACGCATTTCACGACCCCTCCTTTGAGTTCGACGCCTGCGGGCTCAGGCGGATCACGCGCAGACGACACGAAGCATCGCCAGTATCCGCGGCAACCGTCACCATATCGACCCAGCCGCGCCCATCGCGCACGATGGCGCCCCATACGTTGCCCTTAATATCGAGATAGCCGCTCAGGGCGAGCTGGGCCGTTGGCACCTCGCGGTAGGCGCGTAACATATCCGCCGCTGCCTCGGTCATCGGTCGGTCCTCGGACCATGCAAGCCGGACCGCAATCGCGTTGTCCTCAGGCGAATCCGTCGCAGTGCCAGACCGCTTGTCGAGCGTCCGCAGAAAGGTTTGCGCCGTGACAGCGACATCCGAATCGTCCGCATCTCGCATCTCATCTTTTTGAGACGCCACCGCCGAATCTGAGCCCGAATCGAAGGCGGCCCCAGGACGCTGCTGCCGCGCGGCGTTAAGCCCCCAAAGCACCGCCGCTATCGCCACGGTCAGGCAAGCAAACACCAGCAGCACCCCGATGGGGCGCTCGCCCTCTACAGGCTGTTGATGCCCTCGCTGATAGCGTTCCATAGATCTTGGACCTTGCCTTTAAATGCAACGATGGCAATAATCGCGATCACCACGAGCACGCCCACCAAAATGGCGTACTCGGTGGTACCCTGCGCGCTCTCCTCCCGCAACAGCTCCTTGGCATGCTGGCGAGCGCGGATCGCCCGGCAAAAAGCCCAGTTCCAAGCCTTGTCAGCAACTTCGACCATCGTGTTCATGTATTCCTCCCTACATCATCCCGCCTGCTCCCAGCAGCGGGCCCAATATGGACAGAAGCAACGCCGGCAAGATGAGTGTGCCGGTGGGAATCAGCAGCTTGACGGGCGCACGCTCGATCTCACGCTCGACCGCGGCGCGATGAGCCGCACGGATCTCGCGACTTTGAGCGGCCAGCGTCTCGGCAAGTGGGGCACCCAGGGCGAGCGCCTGCCCCACCGTGATGACAAAGGTCTCGAGCGCTCGCACGTCCAGGTCGCGCGCGGCGGCCAACAACTCGTCCTCACGCGTGCCCACGCCCACCTGCCACGCCATGCAGGCCCGCTCAAGTCGAAGAGCCAGCACTGACCGGCGGTTGGCACAGAAAATCTCAAGCGCCGCATCAAACGAAAGACCGGCCGAAAGACCCAAGCACACAACATCGATCATCTCGGACACTTCGCCGAGCGACACTCGCGCCGGGCCGCCCGCTCCAACCGCGCCCTTCACTCGCGCGGTCAGAGCATCGACCACCGAGCGACCCGCGGCAGCGACCAGCACCGCCTCGCGCTTGCAGGCCCCTGCGATCTTGCGTGCATCCGCCCGATCCAAACCCGTCGCGATAAATACACTCAGGGCGCACAGGCAAGCCGCAACTGCAACCGGGGCGCTCATAGCTCCACCCGCATAATGCGCCGGATAACCACCAGGGCAACGGCGTTGAGGGCAAGGCCCAGCACCACAGCGCCCGCGCCGGCAGGCGTCGCAAGACCGCGACGAAAATCTGCCGAAAGCAGCGCCAACACCGCGCACATGCCCGCCGGCATCGCCGCGACCATATGCGCAGACATGCGAGCCTGCGACGTCTTGACATCCAGGCGGCGCTTGAGTTCAATGCGCTCCCCCACCATGCTCGACGCCTCGGACAGTAAGTCGGCAAGCGGAGCGCCGGTGCGCTGAGATACCTTAAGCGCCAAGGTCACAAGCGAAAGACCGGGGGCGTCGATGCGCACGAGCAAGTCATCGAGCGCGTCGGTCGCCGAGATGCCGCAATCGATCGCCGCCGCCACCCGCAAAAACTCGGTATGTACCGGCTCTTGCGCATGAGCGCCCACAAAGCGCATGCCCTGGGCCAGCGAATGTCCCGAGGCAAGCGACATGGAAAGTGCGGTAAACGCCTCGGGCATGGCCTCTTCTGCATCGTGTTGCTCGCGCCGGCTCTCAAAGCCATCCCGAGCGGCGCCAGCGGCAATCGGAGCAACAAGTCCCAAGGCAAACCCGAGGGGCGATAACGACACCATCGTTAGTAAAACGCAGCAGACACCGCTCGATAGCAGTAGAAACGCCAAACGCCCCGAAGCATCTTTAATCACGAGGCCAAGGCGATGCGCCGGAGCCAGCGATGCCCACGAACGGGCGATCTTTTTCAGCAGATCGTTTTCCACCAGCTCACGCGGCAGCTTCTCTGCCACCGTCTCGAGCGTCTGACGCGCCAGCTCCGCCGGCGGCACCTGCGGCACACGAGGTTCCGCCCCGCACGCCGTCGCAACAGAAAACCCTGCCAAACCCCCTACGACGAGGGGCACAGCGACCTCCATTCGTCCACCTCCTCTTGTGTGAGCGTCCCCGACCGCAGGCCTTCTGCGATAAACGGCGGCTCGCGGTCAAGCGTCCAGGTGCGCTCGGCGGCATCGAAAGTCACATAGCGCTCGAGCTCTACGCCGCCCGACGCGGCGCGACGCACCCCCGAATACGAGGAGACGAAACGCCTGCCATCGGCGTGGCGCTCAGACATCACGATGCCGTCGAGCGCCATGGCAATCTGCTCCTCGATGAGCTCGCTCGGCAGATCGATGCCATAACGTGCAAGCAACGTCAGACGCACCACGGTCTCCTGTTCTGAGCCCGCATGAAGTGTGGTGAGCGACCCGTCGTGGCCCGTATTCATGGCCTGCAACATGTCGCAGCACTCGGCACCGCGCACCTCGCCCACCACGATGCGGTCGGGGCGCATGCGCAGGGCATTGGTCACCAGGTCGCGGATCGTCACCGCGCCCTCGCCCTCAATTGAAGCCTCGCGGGCCTCTAGGCGCACCACGTGCGGATGATGCGCAAACTTGAGCTCGGCAGAGTCCTCGATCGTCACGATGCGCTCGCCGGTGGAAATCTCGCATGACAACGCGTTGAGCAGGGTGGTCTTACCAGATCCCGTGCCTCCCGCAACCGCCAGGTCCTGTCGCAGCGACACCGCGCACGACAACAGCTGCGCATACCAAAGCGGCAGCGACCCCAGCCCCACAAGCTCGTCCAGCGAGCAGATGCGGTCCGAGAACTTTCGGATGGTGAGAATCGGTCCGTCAATCGCCACAGGCGGAATCACCGCGTTGACGCGATAGCCCGTTTTGAGGCGGGCGTTGACGATGGGGCTGCGCTCGTCGATACGGCGGCCAAGTGGCGAGATGATGCGGTCGATAAGCACACGGATCTGCTCATCATCCTCAAACGCACGCTCGATGGGGTACAAGACGCCGCCGCGTTCAAAGAAAGCCGAGCGGCAGCCGTTGATCATGATCTCGGTAACGGTGTCGTCCTCGATGAGCGGCTGCAACGGCCCCAAGCCCACCACGTCATCCAAAATCTCGTCGATGATGGTCTCGCGCTCGGGCGTCGCGAGATCGGTCGGCTCCTCAACATTGAGCGCCGCCTCCACCGCAGGACGCAATTCCGAGCGGGCAAGTGCCGGGTCGATATAGGCGCTGATACGCGCCACTTCGTCGTAACCCATGCGGTCCATCACGGCGCGCTTGGTGCGTCGTTTCACCGCGCGGCGACGCCCCGCATCTACAGGCGCTGCCGCCGCTGCAGCGCCAGCAGCCTTAATCCTCGTTTGCAGGCTCATCGCTGATCACCCTCGCGCGACCAGGGAAGGCGAATACGCGGGCGTTCGGTGCGCATTGCACGGTCGGCGACCATATCGCTCCAAGGGCCGACGGCGCACCCCAGTTCCACGAGCATCTCGCGCGTGGCCTCGCGCACGCTGGTCGCAAAAGCGCTGGTCTGCCCCACTGCCTCGTCAGCGCGCCCAAACGCCATGAGCGCGGCGAGATCCTGCCCGCCATCGGCGATACGAATCTTGGAGCTCAACGCGCAGGCAATCTCAAAGCGCATGGCGACGTCCTCGTCTGCCCCGCGCGCACCGAACCGGTTGAACACGGCGCTCATGCGCGTGCGCGGCACACCTACTCGACTCGCCAGTTCAATGACGTGCGACGCCGACGTCGCGGACGACACCGCCGCATCGCCAACGACCAGGCAACGGTCGCTCGCCGCCACCGCAGCCGCCACGGCGTCGCCCCAAAAGACCGAGGTATCGATAAAGACCACGTCGGATTCGCGACGCAGGACATCAAGCAATAGCTCCACCGGACGTGCCATGAGCTCGGCTTGCTCGGGCGCCGCAACGGGACCCCAGAGCGTAACGCCCGGCGCCACGCGCATCGATGTGGCTACGATATCCGGCTCGGTGAGCGCGCCCGCCGCCGCCGGCTCGATAAGTGCCGCCATATCGCGCGGAGCATCGACGCCTAACAAGTCGTAAAGGTTTCCAAACATCAGGTCCAGGTCGAGCACGGCGGCACGCAAGCCCAACAGCGACGATGTGTGTGCCATGGTGGCAACGATCGTCGACTTGCCGCAACCGCCCGAACTCGAAATGGCGCAGATGACCGGAGCTCGATGCTGCGGAGCGGCAGCGTCTGCCGGCGGCATCGGAGGCGGCGGGGCGGGCGTCGGCGACAGCGTCCCCGTCTCCCCCGCCGCAACCACACGCTGCGTCCAAGCCGGCATGGCAGCTTGTTCGGTCTGCAAGGCAGGCTCGTTCTGTGCAATCTGCTCATGCTGCATCAGCGACAACTCGCCGCACCCGGCAAAGCCCTCAACTTCGTCGAGTTCATCCGCCAGATTCACGCCGTGCACGTATCCCATATCTACAGCCGGGGAGTCGCCAGCATACTGTGCCGGCCCTCCAGCGTCATCGTATACAAGGGGGTTCCGGGGGCGCCGACCATGCTCGGCTTCCGCTTTTCCATAATCATCAACACGCGGGCCTCTTGTAGCGCGAGGCGCCCCGGGTTCCCTATCAACAAAAGCATCGGGCTCAATCGTCATACGCCGATCGGAATCAACCGCTCCCTCGCCCGCGCGCCCGTTGCCGCATATGCTGTGCGCAGCGATGACCTCGGTCGCCCCTGCGCGAAACAGCCCCTCGATATCCGATGGATCGAGTGCTTCTATCAACACGACCACGCGACTCACGCGGCCTTCGGCCGTCAGGCGCGCAACAGTCTTGCGCACATCTTCGGTATCAAACAGAGACGCCGCGATGATGGCAGCCCCGCGGCGCGACGGAAACGCCCGCGCCATGGAAACCAGCCCGTCCAGGTCACCCACGCGAAGCACCTGTGCACCCGTATCACGGCCCTCGACTTCCCGCTGCAACAGCCCGTAATCGCCGCACGCGCAGCACGCAAGCCAGATCGCCTTCATCACTCGTCGCCTCCGCTCTTTTTGCCGCGCGCCGTGGAGGGAATCGTCAAGCTGACCGTTCCCTTGCCCGATGCCCCCAGCAGTTCCTTGACATCTTCGGGGTCTGCCGCCAGCGTCACCCACTCGATCTTGCCCTCGCGCGTGGCACCGGAATCCTCACTGGTATCGATCACGTACGCGCCGCACAGCCGATCGGTTACGCCGTCTTTTTGCACATACACATCCACGTAGCTGCCCACGCCCGCAGCACCGCCGACCGAGTGCTCGGCATCGACCGCCACCGAAACGGCGACCTTGCCCTTAGGCACCTCGAGCTTGCGGCTCTCGGCCTTGGTGTAGACATTGCAGATCACGGCGTTTTTGGGAATACGCGAAGTCGTCACGTCGCCGCGCACCTGGCGCAGCTCGGTCGCCGCGTCACGCGGCAGCAGGCTCGTCAGCCATTCCTGGGTTATGACATTGGTCTCATCGAGGGTCTCGCCCACATCGATATCGCGCGCCGCGACGCATACCTCGACGCGATCGCCACCGTACTTGGCCAAGGTCTCAGCCTGGACCTGTTCGGCTTGCGAGCGGATCGATGAACCGTAAACCATGCAGAGCAGAGCAGCGAGCACGCCCGCGACCAGACTGATGGCGATGCGCTTGCTCTTGTTCACGGCCGCTCCTCTCATGGCAGTGCCGGGCGAATGCCCGTACCACCATTGTCTGGGCGGTCAGAGTGCAAAGCGGCGCAATCGTGATCTTGGTTTTCGATGTCAAACCAATCGCTGACCAAAAACTGACCAGCCCGTCAAGCTCGTGGCAAGGTTTTGGTCGGCACGTCAGCAAACTGCATGTTTCAAGGCTTTTCCGCAGCAAAAAAGCCGTCTCCCGAACAGTTGGGAGACGGCTGTCATAGGAAAAATCGATTACAGATGGACATCGGGATCGAGCATTTGAGCACTCACGCGCATGGATGACGCCAGGTTTTGGAACGTTTCCAAACGCAGACTGTCGATCTGCCCGGCGTCCTCGGCCTCGCGAACGGCGCAACCCGGCTCATGGGTATGCGTGCAATCGCCAAACCGGCACGCGCGCGATGCCTCGACAATCTCGGGGAAGGCGCGCGCCAGACCCCGCTCGTGACCCACGAGCGGTAAGCTGCGCAGGCCCGGGGCATCGGCGATCACGCCGGCGTCGCCCGGCAGCGCTACCATCACGCGCGCGACGGTAGTGTGACGGCCCTGGTCGTCGCGTTCGCGCACACCGCCGGTCGCCAACGTATCGTGGCCCAGCAGCGCATTGAGCAGCGTCGACTTGCCGGCACCCGACTCGCCCAGAATCATGGCGCAGCTCCCGGCAGGCACGCAGGAACGGACCTCGTCCAGGCCGCGGCCCTCGGCAGAGGACGTCACGATCACGCGCACGTCCGGACCCACCAGGCGGCGCACGCGGTCCAGATCGCGCTCGAGCTCCTCGGCATCGCAGCGATCAGCTTTGGTGAGTACCACCACCGGCTCGGCATCGCAGTCGAGCGCCAACACCAGCGAGCGCGCCACGCGGTCGAGCAGCACCTCGCCGGCACCGAGCGCCTGCACGATTAGCACGCTATCCACGTTGGAGCAGAGCACCTGGCGCTCTCCGCGGGCACGACCGCGCCAACGCTCAAAGCTCGTACGGCGCGGCAGCACGCACTCAATCACGCCCATATCGTGCCCGGGAGCGCGGCGCACCGCCACACGGTCGCCCACGGCAGGCAGCAGGACCTCGTCCTCGCCGCGCGACTTGGCAAACCCCACGGCATGCTCGGCGCGGAAGGTATCGTCGGCAGTCGCCACCAGCGGAAACCCGCGATCCAAGCGCACCACGGCACCCAGCCGCATCTGCTCGGGCTCCTCGACATGTGCGCAAAAGTCGTCAAATGCCGCCTGCTGAGCTTCATCGACCGGCAGGTCATCGAACGCCGGAACATCCTGCAGCGCGTCAAGTCCCGGCACGTTTGCCAGCAGCTCCTCGGCAGACGCGGGGGCTTCGGTCGCGAGCTTCCGACGACGATCGCGCTTAGCCCGCGCCCCCGTCGTCTTTTTCTTCGCTTTAGCCTTAGCCTTGCCCACAAGCGCCTCCCAGCACAAAACCACACAACTGAGCAGGTATTTTAACGCATTGCTCCGTCCGACTTACCAAATGCTGCGGCGTACTCGTCATCATCCATCCAATCGATGATGTCGCCGGGCTTGCAATGAAGCGCCTCGCACATTGCTTGAAGTGTAGAAAAGCGGATCCCCTTGAGTCTTCCCGTTTTAATTCGAGACAGATTAACAGGCGATATTCCAATGATTTCGGCAAGTTCCTGCGACGAGATTTTACGGTCCGCCATCACGCGGTCAAGACGCATAACAATCGGCACCGTGCCACCCCCTAGAGAATCTCGTCTGCATCTTCCTGCAATACCCTACCGTATTCAAAGACCCCCGCCAACGCAAAGAAAACGAGTCCGTAAGAAAGCGATTGAAAATCAAACTCGGGAAACACGGGCTCAGCCGTTCCAAGAACATTGCTGTATGGTAATTGAATCGTCGGCCATATGATGCTGATGACGGCTTTTACCGACATCAGGAGGCCAGCCGCGACCAAAATCCTGGTCTGCCACTTACCAAAAGGACGACCCTCATGCCTGACTTTCGCCGTCAGAATCGTAAACAGAAGAAACGTTGCAGCGTCGCAAAGCGTGCTAACCATAAACAAGAGCAGAAATCCGCCGCTCACCGCAGAGATACCCTCGATGAGCAACAGGTTCGCAAGATGAACGAACAACACCACGCAACATAGCGCTTGAACCGCCAGGGCGATACAGAAGATTGTCAGAAAACTCGTCGTCAACCGCAGATGTATATCGCGATCTTTCATTTCTCCTCCTTTTTTCCTTATTTCCCTGCGTTCATTGTACTTTTCAATCCAACCGCTCTCGCTCAAAACCGTTTACCAGCAAATCGATACCGTTCATTTTTAAGAATCTTTATTTAATGTTTTATATAAAGTAATTTAACTTTATAGAGTTTGGAGGACCCATGAGAAAGCAAGCCGTCCTTATCCTTATCTTATCGCTGTCCCTTTTCGCCCTCTTCTCGTCAGTACGAACCAATTCCGATCCAATCAATATCTCATTGCCCGAATTTCGATCGAAATTAAGCAAAGGCGAATCTTTTATCGTGCAAATTGAGCTGGAGGGCTGCCCGGCCTGTGAAGAGCTCCGTGCGGCAGAACGCTCGCTTTCGCCGAGTCTCAAGAACGACATCGAGATCCTCGTTGTCCCTAAGAGCCAAAAGGAGGTTGATAGGGAAACACTTAAGGCGCTTCTGCCGTCATTCGAGTTTTATCCTTCAATTTTTGCCATCTCTGAAGGAAAGATAGCGTCCGAGTTCGACCTTTCCACGCTTGATTCGTTTGAAATGCGTTTCACGGATTGGAGGCTGAATCTGAACAACACAGCAATGTCAAGCTAAATGTCAGGAGGATACACATGCTACGTAACGTTCCCGTAAGCCGTAAGTCATTCATCGCAAGCGCAGTTGCGCTTTGCTCAATTGCCATTTCACCAAAGCAATCTAAGGCGCAACCTCTTGAAGTAGAGTTCCCTTCTGCCGAAGAGTACATTGAAGCTGTCAATGAGTCCGGCACAGGATGGACGACATACGCACTAGATGAAAACGGAGATGTCCAAATTATCGATCGATTCCAGACCCTGTCTTTGGATGATTTAGCAGCTGCCACACGCGGCGCTAAAGAATGGATCGTCAAAATTGCCATTTTTATTGGAAAAGAACTCATCGGCTATGTAACGGGGGTTGTAATCGACGGACTTATTAAGAAGTTCATAAGCATAACCGGAGGTTATTGGACTGAGTATGCAGCAAAGCAACTCCTTGGACGCCCCGTACCCGCAGGCAACACGTACCGTCTACCTTGCAGCGTCTATCCCCCCAACTCCGGAGAATACATTCGTTGTATAAATAGTTAGGATACGGCTATGTTGCCAGTCATCATTGCCCCCGTAATTGGTGTATGGGGTATCCAGTATTTCCTCAACAAGAAGTGGCTCTGGGGCATTGGGTGCATAGCGATAACATTAATATGCTATTTCCTTAGCCTCATTGTCAAAGCATGCTGGCCGAGCGCCATCTCTTTTGGAATTGCTCTTCTCAGCTCGGTCCAGCTATATGGAAGCAAAAAGGGTTTGTCCTTCTTTAATGCCCTGATATCGGCTCCGCTACCTCTGCAAATCTACTGGGGAATTATGGCCGTCATCGTTCTCTTTATGCCCCAAATCCCCTTCAGCGACGTTCCCGGCTTCTCCTAACGCGTCGCCGATTCAACCCCATACAATCCAGCTCACAAAAAGAGTCGGTCGAGCAAATGCTCTAAAAATAGAGCTGGCCGGGCAAAGCCCGACCAGCTCACAAACTTTCCCTCAGCCCTTTTTCATCCGCGCGCGAGAAAGCCAGCAAGGATACCACAGGGCCCGCCCCGGGAGTGTTTTCTTCTGAGCGATCCCGCAGCGCGAAGCGCGAGGACCAGCGAAGAAGAAAACACGCAGGGGCGGGCCCGGACAGGTTAACTTACTCCTTCTCGACCGCGCGCATGATCGCCTTGTAGATCTCCATCAGCGGGATGATCAGGAAGGCCAGGCCCAAAGCGGCAAGAACGCCCTTGAGCTCAAGCGTCACGGGGCCAAAGAACATCTCGGCAAGCGTCGGCTGCACGGTCACGATCACCGTCAGCACCAGTGCCAGCGCGGCGGAAGCCCACAGCCACTTGTTCTGCTTCTTCATGGTGAACAGCGACGCACGACGGCTGCGCATATTGAAGCAGTGGAAAATCTCGACCATGTTGAGCGTGATGAACGCCATCATCACGCCTTCCTCGTCGGCATTGCCGGCGATCATATCGGCGATGTGGATGTAGCCCATGTCAAAGTACACGCCCACAAAGAAGCTCGCCAGCACCAGCACGGTGATGATCAGACCCTGGACCACGCAGTCCAGGCCCATGTGACCGGCAAAGACACCGTCCTTGGCGTTGCGCGGCTTGCGCTTCATGATGTCACCCTCGGCATCCTCCATGCCCAGCGCGAGCGCGGGGAAGCAGTCGGTGACCAGGTTCACCCACAGCAGCTGCACCGGCTGGAAGATGGTAAAGCCGATGAGCGTGGCGATAAACACCGAGAACACCTCAGCAAGGTTGGCCGAAAGCAGGAACTGGATGACCTTGCGGATGTTGTCGTAGATGCGACGGCCCTCTTCGCAGGCACCGATGATGGTGGCGAAGTTGTCGTCGGCAAGCACCATGTCGGCAACGTTCTTGGTGACGTCGGTACCGGTGATGCCCATGCCCACGCCGATGTCGGCACGCTTGATGGACGGGGCGTCGTTGACGCCGTCGCCCGTCATGGCCACGATCTGGTCGCGCGACTTCCAAGCCTCGACGATGCGGGTCTTATGCTCGGGCTGAACGCGGGCGTACACGCCGTAGTCCTCGATGTGTGCGTCGAGCTCCTCGTCGCTCATGCGATCGAGGTCGGCACCGGTGATAGCCTGGCTGCGATCGGCGACGATGCCCAGCTGCTTGGCGATGGCCACGGCGGTGTCGATGTGGTCGCCCGTGATCATGACGGTGCGGATACCGGCATCGTGCGCCTCGCGGATGGCGTCGGCGACCTCGGGACGAACCGGGTCAATCATGCCGGACAGGCCGCAGAAGACCAGGTCATGCTCGAGCGCGGCGGGACTGCAGTCGGCCGGGACCTCGGTGTAGGTGCGGCTTGCCAGCGCCAGCACGCGCAGGGCCTCGTCGGCCATGGCCTTGTTGGCGGCCACGAGCTCGGCGCGACGCTCCTCGGTCAGCGGAACGACCCTGTCGCCGTCGTAGATATGGGTGCACAGGCCGATCACCACGTCGGGCGCGCCCTTGGTGTACTGCTCGTACTCGCCATCCAGGGTCTCGACGACCACGGACATCATCTTACGGCCCGAGTCGAACGGGGCCTCGCCCACGCGCGGGTGCTCGGCAGTCAGGCCAGTAAGACCAGCCTTGCCGGCATCGTTGACGAGCGCGCACTCAGTCGGCTCACCAACGGCCTCGCCCAGGTCCTCGTCCCACTGGGCATCGGAGCACAGCGCCATACCGGCCAGGAACTTCTCCTTAGGCGCAGCGAGCTCGTGCTTGACGACGGTCATCTTGTTTTGGGTAAGGGTACCGGTCTTGTCGGAGCAGATGGTCTGCGTGCAGCCAAGGGTCTCGACGGCAGAGAGCTTGCGGATAATCGCCTGGCGCTTGGCCATTTTGGTCACGCCGAGCGAAAGCACGATAGTCACGACGGCAACCAGACCCTCAGGGATGGCGGCGACGGCAAGCGAGACAGCGACCATAAAGGTATCGAGCAGCGCGGTCGGGTCGGTGAGAACGTTGCCCACGCCGTGGCGGATGATGTCGACGCCAAAGATAACGACGCAGATGACGATAACCATGATAGTGAGGATGCGGCTGAGCTCGGCAAGCTTCACCTGCAGCGGCGTGAGCTCTTCCTTGGCCTCGGCCAGGGCGCCGGCGATCTTACCCATCTCGGTGTTCATACCGGTACCGACTACGACGGCGCGGCCACGGCCGTACACCACGGTGGAGCCCATGTAGCACATGTTCTTGCGGTCGCCGAGCGGCACGTCGTCGGTGCCGGCGGCGAGCTCGATCACGTTGGCATGCTTCTCGACGGGCACGGACTCGCCGGTAAGGGCGGCCTCCTCGATCTTCATCGTGGCGCTCTCGAGCACGCGGCAGTCGGCCGGGACGGAGTCGCCCGCCTCGAGCATGATCACGTCACCGGGCACGAGCTCGGCGCTCGGCAGGTGCACGAGCTTGCCGTCGCGCAGCACCTTGGACTGCGCCGCGCTCATCTCCTGCAGGGCCTCGAGAGCCTCCTCGCTTTTAGCCTCCTGGACCACGCCCAGCACCGAGTTGACGATAACGACGAACATGATGATGGCGACATCGGCAAAGTCCGCCTCGCCCTTGACCATGCCCGTGAGCGCGCTGATGACGGCGGCAACGATCAGCATGATGACCATGGGGTCGGCCATCTGCTCAAAGAAGCGCTTCCACAACGGCGTCTTCTCGGCTTCCTCGAGCTTGTTAGGGCCTGTCTTGGCGAGGCGCGACGACGCCTCGTCGTTGCTCAGGCCGAGGTTCTCATCGACACCTTGGTCGCTGAGTACCTCCGCCGCGGCGGACAGGTATTCCTTTTGCATATAGAGTCCCCTCCTGGGATTCGGGCCACTCAGCAGATTGATGCCCGATCATAATTCCCAGGAGAAGGGCAAGGGCTCATCAAGGCTGCCGTGCTGAGCGGCAGTTGATAGTGGAGCTATGGTACCCCAAAGCGGTGCGTCTAGCCAAAACATTCCAATTGGAAACACGGCTCGAGTGCAACGATGCAGACCGTGTGATGCTCAACATTGATAAAACGTTTTTTCTTCGGCGCATCGTCAAACTGAAATATCGCCCAGATAGCAGCGGTCAGAACGGTTGGTAAAGATTTTTCACGTACCGTTTTTACCGCAAAAAATGAACTTCTAATTCGGCATACGGTCGATTTTTTGGGGTATTCGGTCGGCATTTCGTTATAATCATCTCAGTTTTATTTCTTATGGTTTATCTATCAGCGCAAGACGATGTCAGATGGAGGTCTGAATGTACAAGCGCACCAAGATTGTATGCACCATGGGTCCCGCCTGCGATAGCGACGAGACCATCCGCGAGATGATCAAGGCGGGCATGAACGTCGCCCGTTTTAACTTCTCGCACGGATCCTACGACGAGCACCACGGTCGCATCGAGCGCGTCCGTCGTATTTCCAAGGAGCTCGGTCTGCCCGTCGGCATCCTGCTCGACACCAAGGGCCCCGAGGTCCGCACCGGCCTTCTGGTCGATGGCAAGAAGGTTGCCGTCAAGACCGGCGATAAGATCGTCGTCACCGCTCAGCCCACGTCCGAGGATTTCCACGGCACCGCTGAGC